>DASXME010000241.1:0-5340 GCA_036495825.1 Streptosporangiaceae bacterium | reverse complement strand
CGTCGGCGCTGCGCTCGATTGCGCCGGGGTCGGCTGCGCCTGCGGCGGGTTCGCCGGGCTCGTGGGCGGAATCAAGGGCGGGGGTGGGGAGCGTGCGTTCGGAATCCTCGGGGTGGAAGAGCCGCCGGGCGGTGCTTTCGGCGCCGACGGCGGTGGCGCGCTGCGTGGTCCGGTGCGTGATCACCGGGGCGGCCTCGCGCAGGCGGCGGGCGGTGCGGCCCAGGTAGTGCTTGTAGACCGCGCTGCCTGCGGTGCTGGCCACGCTCATCACGGCGGCGCCGATGACGGTCCCGGCCACGCCGAGGTACGAGGACGCGACGGCACCCGTCACCGTGGCCAGCGCGCTGGCCACGACCTGAGTGCCGCTGATCTCGATGCGGCGACCGCTCATTACCCCCCTTGCGATGCGCCCGGCTGGGCGAGCCCTTGATGGACAACAACGCGGATGCGCGGATGTTCCGCCGCCGGGGGGCCTGGTACCGTGCCCGGGATGAGCGGGAGCGAGCCTGATGTCCTGGTGGTGGGGGCCGGAGTCTGCGGCCTGACCACGGCAATCTGCCTGGCCGAGGCCGGGCTGAACGTCGCCATCAGGACCGACCGGCCGCCGCTGGAGACCACGTCGACGGCGGCCGGCGCGATCTGGGGCCCGCACCTGGTGGAGGACAGCGAGCGGGTGTCCGGGTGGGGCGCCAGCACGCTGGCGACCCTGCTGGAGCTGGCCGGGCAGCCTGGCACCGGGGTCAGGGTGCTGACCGGCACCGAGGCGTGGCGCGAGCCCGGCGAGCTGCCGGCCTGGTCGGCCATGCTGACCGGGGCCGCGCGGTGCGACGCGGGCGAGCTGCCGGCCGGCTTCGTGGCCGGGTGGCGCTACACCGCCCCGGTGGTGGACATGCCGGTCTACCTTGGCTACCTGCTCGACCGCTTCCGCCGCGCCGACGGGCGGCTCGACATCGCCCCGGTCGGCTCGCTCGGCGGCCTGGCCGCGCCGGCGGTGGTCAACTGCACCGGCGTGGGCGCCCGCCGCCTGGTGCCCGACCCCGAGGTGCTGCCGATCAGGGGGCAGGTCGTCATCGTCAGCAACCCGGGGGTCAGCGAGTTCTTCGTCGGCACCGGTGACGCTACGGCGGAGCTGACCTACCTGTTCCCGCACGGCGACACGGTGCTGCTCGGCGGAACCGAGCAGCGCGGCAGCTGGAGCACCGAGCCTGACCCCGGCACCGCCCGGCGCATCCTGACCGACTGCACTGCGGCGGAGCCACGGCTGGCCGGCGCCACGGTGGTGGGGCACCGGGTCGGCCTGCGGCCGTTCCGGCCGCGGGTGCGCCTGGAGGCGGAGCGTCCGGCGCCGGGCCGGCTGGTGATCCACAACTACGGGCACGGCGGGGCGGGCGTCACGCTGTCGTGGGGCTGCGCCCGGGAGGTGGCCGGCCTGCTCAGGTGAGCGGCTGGGCCGCCATCAGCCCGAGCGGGCTGGGCGCGGTGAACTCGATGCTCAGCACGGGCGAGCCTGCGGCCGCGACGATGGCGGACCTCGCGGGCCGGTACGGCGGCTGCTGCGCGCTGACGAAGGCGAGCAGGTACTTCAGGCCGGCCGGGCCAGCCACCTTGACGACCGCATCGGCCGCCACCTTGACTGCCACCTCGGCGGACCGCAGCGGCAGGTCCGGGCCGGCGCCGGGACCTGAGTCGGCGAACGCGACGACCCGGACCGGCTCGGTCGCGGCCATGGCGGCCAGCGTCAGCAGCAGCCGGGTGTCCACCTGGCCGGCCGCGAGCTGGCCGCGGGCGGCCGGGGTGACGCCGATCCGGGGGTTGAGCAGCAGCTGGCTTCCGGCTTCGCGGCGGGCCGCCAGGTCTGCGGTGATCGCGGTCCGGTAGGCGGCGGCGCCGCCCGGCGCGACGGCGCGCACGTCGATCCGCAGCGGCCCCGAGCCGAAGCTCGCGATCACCTCGGGCGCGTACTCGCTCGCCAGGCGGCGGCCGAGCCGGCCGCGGTCCGCGGCCGCGGTGATCGCCACGTCCGCGCCGCGGAGGCTGGCCGCCGTCCCGGGCCGCAGCATCAGCAGGCCGGCCCGGGGCAGCCCGTGCGCCAGCAGCGCGGAGCACATCGCCGGGTCGCAGGCCACGAGCGGGCCCCGGCCCACCTGCCCGGCGACCCAGGCTGCCGCCCGCTCGCGCAGTGCAGCCTCCGCACGCAGTGCCGCCCGTCCGCCGCGGACCGCCGCCGCCTGCGTCACCGCCTGGCGCGTGCTCGCGGCCGGGCGGTCAGGCGTGCGCGCGGAGAAGGCGCCGGCCGCGGCGGCGGTCAGGCCGGCGGTGACGATCACGACGGCGGCCACCAGCCCGACCGGGCGCAGCCGCCGCGCGAGCGAGGCCCTGCTCCCGTTGCTGCCCCCGCCGCGGGCCGCGCGCCGGGCAGCGGGGGCAGGCTGGCTGGCGTGCCGGGCAGGCCGGTCGCCCGCCGGGTCATCGGCCTGCCGCAGGTGATAGCGGGCCTCCTGGACGGCGTGGCTGTCGTGCGGCGCGGCGGCGATGCGCCAGCGCCAGTACTCGGCGGCGCGGCGGTGCGCGTCGGCCAGTTCCTGGCCGTGCCGCGCCTCCGCCAGGCGGCGGTGCAGCTCGCTCGCGGTCCACCGGTGCACGAACACCGAGGGAGGATCGTCGCCCGGGTCGCCGGCCGGGCCGGCGGTCAGCAGGCCGGCCGCGGCAGCTTCGGCGGCCAGCCGGGTGACCTCGGCGGCCCGGCGATGCGGGCCGGGCGGCAGCAGCTGGACGTTGCGCCCGACCGGCGCGCGGTAGACCGACGCGCCGATGAGCAGGGCCCGGGCATCGGCGCTCAGCTGGTCGAACAGCTCGCCGAGCAGCAGACTGCCCGCCCCTAGGGCGATCGCGTCGGCGGCCTCCGGCGAGAGCGCGACAGGCGCGTCGGGCCCGGCCGGCGGAACCGGCCGGCCGGTCCTGAGCCTGATCGCCTCGCTGAGGCGGCGGGCCACGTCGGGGAAACGCACCCGGCCCGAGGCGAGCAGCGCGTTCAGGTACTCCATGTCACGGGGATGGCCGGCCAGCAGCCGCCACGCCCGGTCGATCTCGCCGGCGCCGAGCGGCGCCAGTGCGGGCAGCGACGCCGCCAGCTCGCCCGCTTCGGAGCGGGACAGCGGACCGAGGCGGCGCAACCCGAACGCCTGCCCGGTCTGGCCGGGCAGCGTGAAGGGCTGGCGGCAGGTGATCAGCAGCCGGCCCAGGTGCGGCGGGTCGGCCCAGCTCGCCAGCAGGCCGCCCAGCGCCGGATCGCGGACGGTCCAGCGGCCCGATTCCGCGGACAGGTTCTCGTCGAAGTTGTCCAGCACGACCAGGACCGGCAGGCGGCCGAGAACGCGCTCGCGGAGCAGGGCCAGCCTGTGCGCCCACGGCAGGCCGGCCCGGCCTGCCTCGCGCACCGTCTCAGGGTCGGCCGCCTGGCCGCCGCGCAGCGCCGCGGCCAGCCCCGCGAGGAACGTGTCGGGCGACACCTCGCCGGTGATGACCGCGGTCACCCGGCCGGGCTCGAGCCGGCCGACCCGCTCGGTGATCCCGGCGGCCAGGGTGGACTTGCCGATCCCGCCGACGCCGTGCAGCACCAGCCCGGCGGTCGCGGAGCTCACCAGATCCGCGGACCAGCGGCGCCGCTCGACCGACCGGATCGACTGGAGTCCCAGGCCCATCACCGCCGCAACGCCCCCTCCCCGAAACAATCCGAGCTATCGCGATACCGATATATAGCACGCTGGACGCCTCTACAGTTCCTTTTCGCATTGGCTTCGCGTTTATCCGGCAGCGGGCCGGCGGTGAAGGACTCATTCGCGGCCGGGAATTTCATAACCCGGAAGATAAAAATGGTAACCGGGAGGGTACAGCGCATTTAATCCTGATTGTCCGGGATGTCAGAGGACTAGGGCCGCTTGCCGAGCAGCAGCGCGATGCCGGCGTACTGGCACGCGGCCGCGGCGCAGACGTAGGCATGGAATACCTCGTGATAGCCGAACACCGACGGATAGGGATCGGGCCGGCGGAAGCGGTAGCCCAGCGCCCCGGCGGTATAAAGCAGCCCGCCGCCGAGCACCAGCGCGCCCGGCGCCGCGCCGCCGTGAATCCATACCCCCGGCAGGCCTACGGCGCCCATCCAGCCCAGCCCGACAAACGTCGCCCCGACCACCAGTTCCGGCGCGTTCATCCACGCCAGGTGAATGGCGGCCGCGGCGACGGCCAGCGTCCATAGCACGATCAGGCAGGTCAGGCCGAACGCTCCGGGCGTGGCGATCAGCAGCGCCGGGGTGGCGGTGCCCGCGATCAGGAAGAAGATCATCAGGTGGTCGAGCCGCTGCATCCTGCGCCGCCAGGCGTCGGTCCAGTTGCCCCGGTGGTAGAGCGCGCTGACCCCGAACAGGGCGGTCACGCTGGCCGCGTAGATGGCGCCGGCGGTGATCCGGGCGGCGCCGTGCGTGCGGACCAGCAGCAGCGTCCCGAGCAGCAGCGACCCCGCGAACCAGAGCAGGTGCATCCAGCCGCGGAGCGCCGGCTTGGTGTAGTGCACGCCGCGGCGCGCGTCATAGAGCTGGGCAGTCGTCACCTAGCCATCATCCCCGTACCTGCCCCCTCTAGGGTGGATGCATGAAGATCGGTTTCGGCGCACCGGTTTCCGGTGCCTGGGCAACCCCGGACAACCTGACCTCGTTCGCCTCGCGGGCCGAGCGGGCCGGCTACGACTCGCTGTGGACCTTCCAGCGGCTGCTGATCCCGGCGGGCTCGGCCATGGACCCTGTCTACCAAAGCGTGCTCGACCCGATCGTGTCGCTCGGCTACGCGGCGGCCGGCACGTCGCGGATCCGGCTCGGCACCGCGATCGTGAACCTGCCGTTCATCTCGCCTGCCGTGCTGGCCAAGCAGGCGGCCACGCTGGACATCCTGTCCGGCGGCCGACTCGACCTCGGCCTCGGCAGCGGCTGGATGCCGGAGGAATTCCAGGCGACCGGCGCCTCGATGGCCCGCCGCGGCGCGCGCACCGAGGAGTACGTCGCCGTGCTGCACGCGCTGTGGGCCAGCGGCGTCACCGAGTTCAGCGGCGAGTTCTACTCGGTCCCGGCGGGCCGCGCGGATCCGAAGCCGGTCCAGCCGGGGGGCCCGCCCATCCTGCTCGGCGGCGGCGCCCCGGCCGCGCTGGCGCGGGCCGGGCGGATCGCCGACGGCTGGCTGACGGCCAGCCGGACCGACCTGGCCCGGATCGCCGACGGCGTCGAGGTGGTCAAGTCCGCCGCCAGGGACGCGGGCCGGGACCCTGACGCGGTGCGGATCATCTGCCGCGGC
>DASXME010000240.1:0-6263 GCA_036495825.1 Streptosporangiaceae bacterium | reverse complement strand
CGGGTTCGCGGTGCCGGCGCTGCGCTGGGTCCCGCCCCCGCGGGAGCTCACCGTGGAATGCTGTCCCGCGGCACTCCCGGCGGCGCCGGGTGACACGGCCGGACCGCCCGGGCCGCCGCCCGAGCTGCCGCGCGCCCGCTGGCCGGGTGACGACAGGCCAGGAGCTTGCGGGACGAGGCCGGAAGTCCCCTCCCGCGGGCCGGTCAGCAGACCACCGTGATGACCGGAGGGCGTCACCGTCGCACTCGCCCAGGCGGGCTGCAGCAGGCCGGCCAGCGGCGCCGTCGCGTCGTGACTTCCAGCCGGGCGGGCCAGCACGGCTACCGTGACCACCGCGGCGACCGCGGCCAGGCCGGTGGCCAGCGCCCGCACCGGGACCTTGCGGCCCGCGCGCACGCGGCGCAACCGCGGCACGCGGCCTGGTGACCCCGGGCCGGCCACATCGTCGGGCGGCACGTCCCGGTTCCACCTGGCACTCGCCGCCGCCAGCGCGGGGCTGGTCGCGGCACGGCCCGCGGATGCGGAAGCCATGACGTCGGCCACCGGGCTAGCCGATGCGGCGGCGCCGATGTCCCGGCCGACGTCCACGTCGGCGCAGAGCGCGGCCAGCAACTGTGCGGCGGGGTCGGCTCGCCCGCCGGGCGGCAGGCCGCGACGCCCGGCCAGCGCGGAAATGATCTCCTCGGCCTGCCGGATATCCTCCAGGCTGACGATCGGGGCAGCGTGACCGGCCTGCGTGGCCGCCGTACCCGCCGTACCCTGCGTGCCCGCCGGGCCCTTCGGGCCACCCGCTGCGGTCACGCCATCGGCTCCGCTACCGCGATCGCCCTGAGCCGGGCCAGCGCCCGGTGCTGTGCTACGCGGACCGCCCCCGGTGACATGCCGAGCACATTACCGGTCTCCTCGGCGGTCAGGCCGGCAACCACGCGGAGCAGCAGCAACTCGCGAAGGTGCCCGGGGAGCCGGGCGAGCAGATCCCTGGCGCGCTGAGCCTCCACGTAGGCCACGGCCATCTCTTCGGGCCCCGGATGGTCGTCCGGGCCGTCGGGCAGGTCCTCGGTGGGCACGGCCGACCGGGTGGCGCTTCGCACCGCGTCCGCGACCTTGTGCGATGCGATGCCGAACACGAACGACGCGAACGGCCGGCCCATGTCCCGGTACCGGGGCAGCGCGGAGAGCACTGCTATGCAGACCTCCTGCGCCACGTCGTCGGCGGCGTGGTAGTGGCCGGAGATCCGGCCCAGTCGTGTCCGGCAGTACTTGACCACCATCGGCCGCACCTGCTCGAGCAGGCTCTCGATGGCATCGGGCTGCCCGCGTATGGCCAGGTCCGCTAGGTCTCGCAGGCCGAGCAGCTCATACGTCGCCCGTCCTGCCGATATCTCCCCCGGGAGCGCGCGCCCGGCAATGCATCCCTCCGTCACGAATGCATGATGCCCAGGTCGGCGCCGGAGTATCTCTCCGCAGCCGACAAATTACAAGGTCATAGTGATGTCACCCACCGCGAAAGCAGACACGGCCGGGCGGCTACTCAAGGTAGCCGCCCGGCCGTGTCTTGGCTGAGCTGCGCAGCGGCTCAATGAGCCGCCGCGTACGGTTCTAGTGCGAGTGACCGTGGCCGCCGTGGGAGTGGCCGGCCGCGTCGGCGGGCTCCTCCTCGGGCTTGTCCACGACCAGTACCTCGGTGGTGAGCAGCATGCCGGCGATGGAAGCGGCGTTCTGCACGGCCGAGCGGGTCACCTTGACCGGGTCAAGGACGCCCTGAGCCAGCAGGTCACCGTACTCGCCGGTGGCCGCGTTGAAGCCGTGGCCAGCACCCAGCTCGGCCACCCTGGCCACCACGACGGCGCCCTCTGCCCCGGCGTTCTGCGCGATCCACTTGCAGGGCTCGCTCAGCGCGTTGCGCACGACGCGCACGCCCGTCGCCTCGTCCCCGGTCATGCCCAGGTCACCGAGGTCGGCCGCGGTCTGCACGAGCGTGCTGCCGCCGCCGGCGATGATGCCCTCCTCGATCGCGGCCCTGGTCGCGGAGATGGCGTCCTCGAGGCGGTGCTTCTTCTCCTTCAGCTCCACCTCGGTCGCCGCGCCGGCCCGCAGCACGCACACGCCGCCGGACAGCTTGGCCAGCCGCTCCTGCAGCTTCTCCTTGTCCCAGTCGGAGTCCGTGCTGTCGATCTCGGTGCGGATCTGGCGAATCCGGTCCTGGATCGCGCCGGCGTCGCCCGCGCCGTCGATGATCGTGGTCGTGTCCTTGGTCACCACGATCCGGCGGGCGCTGCCCAGCATGTCCAGGGTGACCCGGTCGAGCGAGAGGCCCAGCTCCTCGCTGACGACCTCGCTGCCGGTCAGCACGGCCATGTCGCCGAGCATGGACTTGCGGCGGTCACCGAACCCCGGCGCCTTCACCGCGACGACGTTGAGCAGGCCGCGGATCTTGTTCACCACGAGGGTGGACAGGGCCTCGCCGTCTACGTCCTCGGCGACGACCAGCATCGGCTTCTTGGCCTGGGCCACCTTCTCCAGGATGGGCAGGAAGTCCGTCATCGAGGAAATCTTGCCGGCGTGCAGCAGCACGTAGGCGTCCTCGAGGACCGACTCCATCCGCTCCTGGTCGGTGACGAAGTACGGGGAGATGTAGCCCTTGTCGAACTGGAGTCCCTCAGTGAACTCCAGCTCCAGGCCCATGGTCTGCGATTCCTCGACGGTGATGACACCGTCCTTGCCGACCTTGTCGAAGGCCTCGGCGATCAGGTCGCCGATGCGCTGGTCCTGGGCCGAGATCGTCGCAACGTGCGCGATGTCGCGCTGCTCGGTCACGTCACGGGCGGCCTTGAGCAGCCGCTCGGACACGGCCTCGGCGGCCGCGTCCATGCCGCGCTTCAGCGCGGTCGGGCTAGCGCCCGCGGTCACCGAACGCAGTCCCTCATGGACCATCGCCTGGGCGAGCACGGTCGCCGTCGTGGTGCCGTCGCCGGCCACGTCGTTGGTCTTGGTCGCTACTTCCTTGGCGAGCTGCGCGCCAAGGTTCTCGTAGGGGTCCTCCAGATCCACCTCACGAGCGACGGTCACGCCGTCGTTGGTGATGGTCGGGGCGCCCCACTTCTTGTCGATGACAACGTTGCGCCCGCGCGGCCCCAGCGTCACCTTGACGGTATTGGCAAGGCGGTTCACACCGCGCTCGAGCGAGCGGCGCGCTTCCGCATCAAATTCCATGATCTTGGCCATGAAAGCCTTCGGCTCCGATCGAATCGAGTTGTAACAGGAATGCTCTTTCGTTAAGCGCGCTGCTGCCGGGGAGCAAACCGGTTGCGCGACCGCCCCGGGTCGCCCGTGGTCCCAGAAATGATCACTTCCAGGTCCGCGGACAGCCCGGGGCGGTTCAGGCG
This sequence comes from Streptosporangiaceae bacterium, assembly GCA_036495825.1. Lineage (GTDB taxonomy): Bacteria > Actinomycetota > Actinomycetes > Streptosporangiales > Streptosporangiaceae > PALSA-505. Next base: position 2,877 of record DASXME010000240.1, on the reverse strand, counting down.
GATCGGCTAACGCCCGCAAACCGGACGCTGCCCCGCCGCGCTTAGCTGGTTACTTCTCAATGATGGCGAGCACGTCACGGGCGGAGAGCACGAGGTACTCTTCTCCGCTGTACTTCACCTCAGTGCCGCCGTACTTGCTGTACAGCACCACGTCGCCGACCTTGACATCCATCGGCACGCGCTTGGCGCCGGCGTCGTCAAAACGGCCTGGGCCCACCGCAAGGACTTCGCCCTCCTGGGGCTTCTCCTTCGCGGTGTCCGGGATCACCAGGCCGGACGCTGTGGTCTGCTCAGCTTCGAGCGTACGAACCACAATCCTGTCTTCGAGCGGCTTGAGAACAACCTTGGTGGCGGTCGTCACGATCTGACCTCCCCCTCCGGAAAGGTTGATGAGTGGATAGAGAGGGCGACCACGGCGGCCTGCCGTCGCGGGTGTCAGGCCTACGTTCGTCGCATTAGCACTCTACACGAGTGAGTGCCAGTTCCGAACAGTATCCATCCGACGCAGCCTCGTCAACACGACCCGGGAGGAGGGCCGGACCCGCGACGCCGACCGGCCGCCTATCGCAGCGCCGCCTATTGCAGTGCCGCCTATCGCAGGGCCACTTCCACGCGCAGCGGAACGCGCAGCGCCGCAGACGGCTCATACCCGATCTCCCGCGGGCCCTGGATAACACATGATTCCCTTACGGAGCTCACGACTCCCATGGCGAGCGCCAGCGCCTGCGGTGGCCCCGGGCACGGCCGGATCCCGTACCCGAACGTCAGGCTGGGCAGCACGTGACCGTAGGCGGTGGGATGTTCGGGCTGCTGGTACGCGGCCGGATCGAGGTTCGCCGCCTCGAAGCGGCACACCACCGTGGCTCCGGCCGGCACCAGGCGGCCGTTCACCTCGGCCGCCTGGCGCGCGACCCGGCGGCTGGCGCGCACCGGCGGCACGTGCCGCAGCACCTCATCCAGCAGCGCCCGGGTCGGCCAGCCCGTCGCCTCCTCCTCCGGGATGCTGCGCAGCAGCACGAGCGCCGACCCGATCAGCCCGGCGGTGGCGTCGCAGCCCTGGACCATCAGCGCGATCCTGGCCACGGTCGTCTCGATCGGGGCAGGGCTCAGCAGGCCCACGAGCCGCGCGGTGGCCGCGTCGGCCCGGCGCTGCGCCTGGTCGTCCGCGCCGGGGAAGTAGGCGGCCGCGATCTCGATCACGGCGGCCGCGGCGTCCTGCGGGCGGCCCATCCCCAGGCCCTCGGCCATGGCCGCCATCGGAATCCGCCGCGCCAGCCGGCTCATCACCTCGATGCTGGCCCCGTCGCCGCCCTCGGCGGCCAGCGTCTCGCGAGCCCGCTCGTACGCCAGGCGGCCGAGTTCATCGGGGCTGAGCTGGTGCAGCTCGGCGACCGCACGCGCGCGGCGGCGCCGGTGCTCCGCGCCGTTGGCAAAGCGCGAGACTGAGGCGCGCAGCCAGGCGAGCGTGCCCACCTCGCCGCCGGCATCGGCCTGCGCCACCACGAAGCGCTCGTCGGCCAGGATGGCCTGCACATCGGCGTAGCGGGAGGCGATCCATTCGCCGTCCGGTCCCGTCTGGGCGAAAGGCGGAGGCACGGCCGCATGGTCGCTGATCATGCCGCGACCTTAAGCCCGGATAGCTTCGATCCCCGACGAAATGTCGAGGCCGCCGGCCTGGGCGGCGCCGGCCGGATGAGCAGGTGCGGCTGCGGCCGGACCAGCGGGGCGGCTACTCGGCCTGTGAAGCCGGCGGGGCCGGGTCGTCCAGGTCGACCAGGGCGCCGTCCTCGTCCAGGTCGAACTCGCCATCCCGCACGCCGGCCACGAACGCGTCCCATTCGGCGGGGGTGAAGACCAGTACGGGGCCGTCCGGGTGCTTCGAATCGCGAAGCGTGATTACGTGCTCGCTGCCCTCTTTGGAGCCCTCTGTGATGGCGACCTCAACGCAGGCGCTGGCACCGCTCCGCGTGGACTTGCGCCATCTGGCGGCTGTCACATTCATGTCCGCTGAGCCTACCCGACCACGACCTCGGTGACCGGCAGCGAGGAGTCGGCCGGAAGGTCCAGCGAGGACGGTGGCACGCCGCGGGCCAGCATCTCGGCGCCCAGCGCCGCCACCATGGCCCCGTTGTCGGTGCAGAGCCCTGGCCTGGGCACCCGCAGCCGGATCCCGGCGGCGGCGCAGCGCTGCGCGGCCAGCGCGCGCAACCGCGAATTCGCCGCCACCCCGCCGCCGACGATCAGGTCGGTCACCCCGCTGCGCTGGCACGCCTTGACCGCCTTGGCGGTGAGCACATCGGCGACAGACTCCTGGAACGAGGCGGCGACGTCGTTCACCGGCACCGGCTCGCCGGCGGCGGCGCGTGCCTCGACCCAGCGGGCGACCGCGGTCTTCAGCCCGGCGAACGAGAAGTCGAGCGAGCCGTCGCGGGACTTCCCGCGCGGGAAGCTGATCGCCGCCGGGTCACCGGCCCTGGCCGCCACGTCGATCGGCGGGCCGCCGGGGAACGGCATCCCGAGCACGCGGGCCACCTTGTCGTACGCCTCGCCCGCCGCGTCGTCGATGGTGGCGCCGAGCGGGATGACCTCGGCGGTGACATCGGGCACCAGCAGCAGCGACGAGTGCCCGCCAGAGACCAGCAGGGCCACGGCGGGGGCAGGCAGCGGGCCATGCTCAAGCTGGTCCACGGCGATGTGCGCGGCCAGGTGATTGACGCCGTACAGCGGCTTGCCCAGGGCCAGCGCGTAGGCCTTCGCGGCGGCCACGCCGACCAGCAGCGCGCCGGCCAGACCAGGGCCTGCCGTCACGGCAATCGCGTCGATCGCGGCCAGCTTCTCGCCGGCCATGGCCAGCGCCCGGTCCACGGTGGGGACCAT
>DASXME010000239.1:0-12621 GCA_036495825.1 Streptosporangiaceae bacterium | reverse complement strand
GCGGGCTCGGCCCTGACCAACACGGCCCGCCAGGTCGGCGTGGCCCTGGGCGTCGCCGTGCTCGGCTCGATCCTGGCCCAGTTCTACCGGCACCAGCTCAACCCGGCGCTGTCGGCGCTGCCGGCCTCGGCACGCGGCGCGGCGTCCCAGTCGATCGCCGCCACCCAGGCGGCCGCCCAGCAGCTGGGCGCGGCCGGGCGTCAGCTCCAGCTGTCCGCCGACGACGCGTTCACCCACGCGATGCACGTCACGACGATCATCGCCGCCGTCATCGCGCTGGCCGGCGCGCTGGTCGTGCTTAGGTGGATGCCAGGCCAGAGCCGGGCCGAGGACGCGGTTCCCGAGCTCGTCGAGGCTCCGGCTGAGCGCGATGAGCTGGCCCGCGAGATAGCGGCCGTGGAAGGATAATGAGTCATGCGCCAGCAAGAGGTCCGGTCGGCCCCGCCCGTCGAGGGGCCGGAGCCGCCGGTGCGGCGGCCGGGACGGCCGCGCAGCGAGCGGGCCGATCGCGCGATCCTCGAGGCGGCGCTTGAGCTGTTCGCCGAGTCGGGGCCGGCCGGCCTGTGCGTGGAGGCCATCGCCGCCCGGGCCGGCGTGGGCAAGGCGACGATCTACCGCCGCTGGGCCGGCAAGGAAGAGCTGCTGTTCGACGCGCTGGCCTCGCTCAAGTCACCGCTGTCCGATCCCGCGGGCGAGTCCGTCCGCGATGACCTGGTGGCGCTGCTCAGCGTGATGTGCCGCGACATCTCCGACCCGAGGCGGGCGCGGCAGTACGCGCTGCTGCTCGGCGAGGGCGAGAAGTACCCGAAGCTGATGGAGCGGTACAAGGAAACGGTGGTCGAGCCGCGCCGTGACGTGATCAGGGCAGTATTGCGGCGCGGCGTGTCCACCGGCGAACTGCGCCCCGACACCGACGTCGAGGTGGCCATGCTCGCGCTCACCGGCGCCGTGCTGGCCCGCGGCCGGCACGACCACGGCCAGCCCGGCGGCACCTTGGCCGGCTTCGCCGAGCGCCTAGTAGACCAACTCCTCCGCGGCCTAACCCCCCGCTAAGAGGCGGGGTCAGAGGGTGAAGGATGTGCCGGCGGTGGCGCTCATGGAGGAGCCGGGCTGCGGGTCGGCTAGGGCTCTGATGGCGGTGACGGCGTAGCGCAGGGTGAACAGCCCGACCGCTGCGACGGCGGCTCCGGCGATGACCCGGCCGAGCGTGCTGGCGTCGGACAGCCCGACCGCGAGCACGGCGGCCACGCCGAGCTCGGCGCCGATGCCGAACGTGGTGACCATCGCCGCGAGTATGACCATGCCGACCGTGCCGGCCAGCGAGTTACCGCCCTGCGGCCAGCGGAAGCGGCGGCGCGCCTCGGTCAGCGCGAACTTCGGGCGGTTCGGGGCGCTGACCGTGGTGCCGGCCGGGAGCGTGATCTCCGCTACGCCGCTCACGGTGATCTTCGCGCCGCCTGGTGCGGCCATCCGGCCGGGGAGCGGCAGCTGCACGTCGTTGTCCGGATGGCCGTGCGCGGCGGCCACGCTGCCGGCCGCGACGGTGAGCACGCCGGCCGCGTTGCTGATCTCCAGGACGCTGTCGCCCCGCACGAAGACATCGGGCCCGGTCGGCAGCGTGATGCCCGCCGCCCGGACGGTGATCGTGCTGTCCGGCGGTACCTGGATCGCCTGCCCGGCCGGCACCTGCACCAGCTGCCCCGCCAGCCCGTAGCCGGGCGGGCCGGCCGGGGTGGCGGTCAGGACCGCGCCCCAGGGGACTGTGATGGTGGCGCCGGAGGGCACCGCGATCTCGGCGGCGGAGCCGTACTTGATCTGGTAGAGCGGCAGGGACGCGTCGCTGTGCAGCGTGGCGGGCTCGGCGTACAGCGTCGTGATCTGCGTGCCCGCCTCGAGCGGCGGGTCGGCCAGGGCCGCCGACAGGTGCGCGGTCGTGCCGTCGGGGAGCATGATCTGCAATCCCTCCAGCGGCACCGTCGCGGTCGGCGTGATGGTGGCCAGCCCGCCGCGGGGGAGCGCGACCGGAGTGGCGGTGGTCAGCGTGGCGGCCCGGCTGGGGGCCAGCGTGACCGCGGTGTCAGCGGGCAGCGTGACGACCGGGGGCGGATCGGCGGCGGGCAGCGTGAGCACGCCGAGGCCGGGCGGCGTGACGCGGATCCGGTGCGCCGGGACGACATCGGCGGCGGCCGCGAGCTCGGCCGGGGTCTGGGCCGGCAGGTGCAGCTTGTCGCCGCTGGCCAGCCGGATCTCGGCGCCCTGCGGCACGGTGGCGAGCGTGCCGGTCACCAGCGTGGCGCTGGTGCCCGCGGCCAGCGGAATCCCGTTGCCGGTCGGCACCAGGGCCGCCGTCGGCGAGGTCAGGTCGATGCGGGTGTGCGCGGGCAGGTCGATGATCTCGCCGGCCGGCGAGCTGACCCTGGCCACCCGCGCCAGTACCGCGGTGGCCCCGGACAGGGTCACCCGCGGCGGCGTCTCGCTGGGCAGCAGCACGCTGGCCGCGTCGGTTATCCCCTGATGCAGGCGCACCCAGCGCGCGTACCGTACGGCGAGTACCAGCGGGGCGACCGTGACGATGCCCGCGGCCAGGGCGTTCAGCAGCAGGAAGCGGTCGAGCGTGACGCCGGGGAAGAGCGAGTCGGTCGCCGAGATGAGGCCGAGCCCGGTGGTGACGACGGTTCCCGCCGCGGCGATGTTGGTGGCCCAGCTGTCGTTGAGCGACCAGGCGCTGGACGCGTACACCTCGTGCCGCCAGAACGTGCCCATGAAGGGCCTGCGCCAGCGGCCGAGCCGCCGGGCGAAGGGCCACTGGCGGTTGTCACCGTCGTACACCTCGACGAATACCAGCGCGAGCAGGAGCAGCGCGACGGCCATGCCGCCGCCGAAGATGGCCGGTATCCCGAAGTAGTAGAAGAAGGTCACGCTCCGGCTCACGGTCAGCGACAGGGCCGACGAGCCGTCGATGACCAGCGTCGCGCTCGCCGGGACCTGCCGCAGCGAGGTGAACGTCAGCGTCACCTCACACGAGTTCGCGCGCGCCGGCGGACTGCCGGTCGGCGGTCCCGGCTGGCCCTGCGCCACCCGGGTCGCCGTCGCCGGGATCCGGGCCGCCGGGGTGCTGGCCGGAGCGGGCGCGATGGTCTCCAGCGAGTAGTCCGAGACGGCCACCGGGCAGGCGCCGTTGTATCCGGAAACCAGGACCGTGGTCCGCCAGGTGCTCGCCCCGGTCTGGCTGAGCACCGGCGAGGTCGAGGCGAGCGTCGGCGCCGCCGCGGCCTGCAGATCCGACCGGTAGGTAACGTCATGGGCCGGGGCCGGGTGCGCGCCCGGGCCGGCGCTCAGCACGGCCGCGGCTAACAGCCGCGCTGCTACCAGCAGGTTCATGTCCAGCCATCCCTGTTCGCGGTACCGGTTACGGTCACGGACAGCGGCGGGCGGGCACCGCACAGCTATGACGTTCGACTACCGTACCCGGCTGACGCGCGCCGCAGGCAGGTCATTTACCGGTCTTTAGCCGATTGTGACGGGATCAGGAATCGCCCTCGGCGAGCTGCTCGCGCCAGCGGCTGGTGATGGGGAGGCGGCGGTCGCGGCCGAAGTTCTTCGGGGTGATCTTGGGGCCCGGCGGGTACTGGCGGCGCTTGTACTCCGCCGCGTCCACCAGCCTGATCACCCGGGCGACCAGCTCGGCGTCGTGGCCGGCCGCCACCAGCTCGGCGGAGCCCAGGTCGTGCTCCACGTAGTCGTCGAGCAGCGCGTCGAGCACCGCGTAGTCCGGCAGCGAGTCGGTGTCGAGCTGGCCGGGGGCCAGCTCCGCGCTCGGCGGCTTGGAGATCGAGTTCTCCGGGATCGGCGGGATCTCGCCGCGCCGGACGGCCTGCTCGTTGCGCCACCGGGACAGCCGCCAGACCAGCGTCTTGAGCACGTCCTTGATCGGCGCGAAGCCGCCCGCCGAGTCGCCGTACAGCGTCGAGTAGCCGGTCGCGATCTCGCTCTTGTTTCCCGTGGTCAGCACGAGATGGCCCTCGTGGTTGGACAGCGTCATCAGCGTCATGCCGCGGATGCGGGCCTGCAGGTTCTCGGCGGCCAGCCCCGCGACGCCGTCCAGCTCGGCCTCGAACGCGTCCACCATGGACCGGATCGGTACCGTGCGGGCCTGCAGACCCTGGCGCTTGACCAGTTCTTCGGCGTCGCCGATCGAGTGGTCACTGGAGTAGCGGCTGGGCAGCAGGACTGCGTGCACGTTCTGCGGGCCGATCGCGTCGGCGGCGATGGTCGCGGTCAGCGCCGAGTCGATCCCGCCGGACAGGCCGAGTATCACCGAGCGGAAGCCGTTCTTGCGCACGTAGTCCGCGGTGCCGAGGACCAGCGCCGCGTAGATCTCGGCCAGGCCGGCGGCCGGCGGCTGCGCCGCTCCCGGCTCGCCCGGCACCGGGATGTCCCAGGGCTTCGGTGTGGCGGTGGCCGGCTGTTCGCGGCCGGGCACGGGTTGGAACCGTTCGGGATGCTCTGGGTTTTCCAGCGCGAGCCTGCGGATCGTGATCACGGTGCCGTCGCCGGCGTCGGCTGCGGTATCGGCTGTGGTCGCCCCGGGGTCGGCAGCGGGCAGCTCGAGGTCGGCGACGACCAGCGCATCGGAGAACTGCGGGCCCTGCGCGACCGTGCGGCCGGTCGCGTCCACCACCAGCGAGCCGCCGTCGAAGACGAGCTCGTCCTGGCCGCCGAGCATGTTGACGAAGGCGAGGGCGGCCCTGGCCTCGCGGGCCCGGCGGGCGCACAGCTCGCGGCGGACGTGCTGCTTGCCGTGCTCGTACGGGGAGGCGTTCGGCACGGCCAGCAGGCCGGCCCCGGCGATGCGGCAGACCCGCACCGGGCCGCCGTCCTGCCACAGGTCCTCGCAGATGGCGATGGCCACGTCTACCTGCCCTCCGGCGGCCTGCATGCGGAAGACCGGCAGCTCGTTGCCCGGCACGAAGTAGCGGTACTCGTCGAACACGCCGTAGTTCGGCAGGTGATGCTTGGCCGTGGTGACCTGGATCTTGCCGTCGTACAGCAGCGCCGCGGCGTCCAGCGGCGCGCCGGCCGGGCGGCCCAGCTGCGGGGCGAGATCCTCGCGGCGGTCCAGGTAGCCGGTCACTACGGCGATGCCGCCGAGGTGCTCGATGGCCAGCAGTTCGGCGGTGGCGCGGACCGTGGCGATGGAGGCCTGCACGAACGACGCGCGCAGCGCCAGGTCCTCCACCGGGTAGCCGGTGATCATCATTTCCGGGAAGACGACCAGGCCGGCCCCGGCCTCGGCGGCCCGCCTGGTCCACTCGACGACGATTCTCGCGTTGCCCTCCAGGTCGCCGACCGTGGGGTTCACCTGGGCGAGGGCAATCCGCAGCGTAGGCACGGATCCAGCGTAGTGCGACGCGGGAGAAGCCGGCGGTCGCGTACTCCGGACCGGCGGGCCGCGCGTCTAGAAGATGCCGGCGCGGGCGCGCGCCGGGCCTGGCGGAGCGGAAGGATGAGCAGATGCGGCGGAGCGTGCTGATCGCGGCGGCGGCGGCGTCATTGGTACTGGCCGGGGCGGGACCTGCGAGTGCGGGGGCCGGGTGGGTGATCCAGCCCACTCCCAGCGTGGCCGGCAGCCAGCTGCTCGGCGTGTCGTGCACGTCGGCCAGCAACTGCGTCGCCGTCGGCGACCGCGGCAGCGTGGGCAAGACGATGACCTTGGCCGAGGCCTGGGACGGCAGCACCTGGAGGGTGCTGCCCGCACCGCCTCTGTCTTCGACGGACAACACGCTATCCGGGGTTTCCTGCAGCGCGGCGGACAGCTGCATGGCGGTCGGTTTCGGGGACACGACGTCGAATACCGCTCTGCTGGTCGAGGCATGGGACGGCAGCACCTGGACCGTGCTGGCCCCGCCGGTGCCCCCGGGCGGGGATTTCCCCGAACTGACCGGGGTTTCCTGCACCGCTGCGGACAACTGCACCGCGGTCGGCGGTTACACCGTGGCCTCCACCGGATTTGAGAAGCCGCTGGCCGAACACTGGGACGGCAGCACCTGGACCGTGCAGCCCGCGCCCACGCCGCTCCTCGGGGCCATGCCCGATGTGCTCCTGGAGTCGGTGTCGTGCACGTCGGCAGCCAGGTGCACGGCCGTCGGCTGGTACCACCGGCCCGGCCGCGCCATCGTCCCGCTGGCCGAGCGGTGGAATGGCACCCGGTGGGCGATCCAGGACACCCACAACCCGGCCGGCCCGATCTTCAGCAAGCTGTCTGGTGTCTCCTGCAGCTCGCCGACCGTCTGCGTGGCCGTCGGCGTAAACACCAGCAACGGGATCGGGGTGTTGGCCGAGCGGTGGAGCAACGGCAGCTGGGTGGTCCAGCCCACTCCGGCCGTGCCGGGCGAAACCGCCTCCGGCTCGCTGTCCGGCATCTCCTGCGTCTCGGACCGCAACTGCATCTCGGTCGGCGACTACGTCAACAAGCACCACGTCTTCAAGCCGCTGGCCGAGCACTGGAACGGCAGCGCCTGGGCGCTGCAGGCCACCGGCCAGCCGGCGGCCGGCAAGGTGCTGACCGACGACTCCTGCACCTCCGTCGCGGCCTGCACCGCCGTCGGGGACCTCACGGACACGGTCGGCTCTATCACCGGCACCCTCGCCGAGCAGAGGTAACCGCCCGGCCCCCGTAACCTGCCGGAAACACCGGCCGGGCAAACTGGAGCGTCGTGGACAGGCAACAAGAATTCGTGCTCAGGACGCTCGACGAGCGGGACATCAGGTTCGTCCGGCTGTGGTTCACCGACGTGCTCGGCTACCTCAAGTCGGTCGCGGTCGCGCCCGCCGAGCTCGAGGGGGCGTTCGCCGAGGGGATCGGGTTCGACGGCTCGGCGATCGAGGGCTTCGCCCGGGTCTACGAGGCGGACATGATCGTGAAGCCGGACCCGGCGACGTTCCAGCTGCTGCCGTGGCGGGGCGAGTCGCCCGGAGTGGGCCGGATGTTCTGCGACATCCTGATGCCGGACATGTCGCCGTCCTACGCCGATCCGCGCTGGGTGCTCAAGCGCGCGCTCAGCCGCGCGTCCGACCTCGGGTTCACCTTCTACACCCACCCGGAGATCGAGTTCTTCCTGCTCAAGGAGAAGCCGGAGCCGGGGGTCAAGCCGCAGCCGATCGACTCGGGCGGCTACTACGACCACACCCCGCACATCATCGCGCACGACTTCCGGAGCACCTCGATCGCGATGCTGGAGTCGATGGGCATCTCGGTGGAGTACAGCCACCACGAGGGCGCGCCCGGTCAGCAGGAGATCGACCTGCGGTACGCCGACGCGCTGACCACCGCCGACAACGTGATGACGTTCCGGCTGGTGATGAAGGAGGTGGCGATCGAGCAGGGCGTGCACGCGTCGTTCATGCCCAAGCCGTTCACCGACCACCCCGGCTCGGGCATGCACACGCACATGTCGCTGTTCGAGGGGGACAGCAACGTGTTCTACGAGCCGGGCGCGGAGTTCCATCTGTCCAAGCTCGGCCGCAGCTTCATCGCCGGGCTGCTGCGGCATGCCGCGGAGATCACCGCCGTCTGCAACCAGTGGGTGAACTCCTACAAGCGGCTGTGGGGCGCCGCGGAGCGGACCGCGGGCGCCGGCGGCGAGGCGCCGGCCTACATCTGCTGGGGGCACAACAACCGCTCGGCCCTGGTCCGGGTGCCGATGTACAAGCCGCAGAAGGGCAACGCGACCAGGATCGAGTTCCGGTCGCTCGACTCGGCGTGCAACCCCTACCTGGCCTACGCGCTGATCCTCGCGGCCGGCCTGAAGGGCATCGAGAACGACTACGAGCTGCCGCCCGGCGCCGAGGACGACGTGTGGGCGCTGACCCCGGCCGAGCGCCGGGCGCTCGGCATCAAGCCGCTGCCGCAGAGCCTGGACGAGGCGATCGGCGCCATGCAGGAGAGCGAGCTGGCGGCCGAGACGCTGGGCGAGCACGTCTTCGACTTCTTCCTGCGCAACAAGCGGGCCGAGTGGCACGAATACCGGCGCCAGGTCACCGAGTACGAACTGGACCGCTACCTGCCCGTGCTCTGAGCGGGCCTCCACCTAGCCGGGACAGGAGAGTCATGAAGATAGCCGGGGCCGCGCTGCCGGCCGTTACCGCCCTGACCTTAGGGCTGAGCCTGGCGGCAGTGGGCGGGGCGGTGCCGGCCGGCGCGGCAAGCGCTATCCGCGGGCCTAGCTCGCTGGCCGTCACCAACATCACCGTCAACGGCAACGGCGGCGACCGGGTCTACAACGGAGTGGGCGCGATACTCGGCGGCGGCGGCAACGCCCGCTACCTGATGGACTACCCGGCGGCCGAGCGCACCGCGATACTCAACTACCTGTTCAAGCCGGGGTACGGGGCCTCGCTGCAGCTGCTGAAGCTGGAGATCGGCGGCGACGCGAACTCATCCGACGGCGCCGAGCCGAGCGTCGAGCACACCCAGGGGCAGGTCAACTGCGGCGCCGGCTACGAGTTCGCCGTCGCCAAGCAGGCGGTGGCGCTGAATCCGTACCTGAAGCTGTACGGGCTGCAGTGGGCCGCGCCCGGCTGGACCGGGGCCGGCACGAACTCCGTCTTCACCAGCGCCGGCATCACCTACCTGCTCGACTGGCTCGGCTGCGCCAAGCAGCAGGGCCTGACGATCAGCTACCTCGGCGGCTGGAACGAGACCGACAACGGCAGCCACTCGTCCTGGTTCGACAGCCTGCGCTCGGCGCTGAACGCGAACGGCTACTCCGGCGTGCAGATCGTCGCCGCCGACACGTTCAAGCCGAGCACCTGGCCCTACACCTCCGACGCCAACGTCGCGATCCTCGGCAACCACGACATCTGCGGCTACCCGACCGGGGTGGCCGGCGCGCAGACCACCTGCACCACCACGTCGGCGGCGATGAACTCCGGCAAGCCGCTGTGGGGCAGCGAGCTCGGCGCGATGGACGCGGGCGCGCAGACCGGCTGCACGGTGCCGTGCGCCCCGGCGATGGACCGCGCCACGGTGCGCGGGTACATCGACGCCCGGCTGACCGGCTACCTGGAATGGCCGGTGCTCGACGCGATGCCGCCCGGCCTGCCGTTCGAGAACCGCGGCCTGGTCACGGCCGATCAGCCGTGGTCGGGCAGTTACTCGGTGAACGCGATGACCTGGGCGATCGCTCAGTTCACCCAGTTCGCGTGGCCGCAGTGGTCGGGCAACCCCGGCGGCTGGAAGTACATCGACTCGGGCAGCGGCTTCCTGCAGGGCAACCGCGCGGACGGAGCGTACGACACGCTGGTGCGCAGCGGCGGCACCGGCTGGAGCACGATCATCGAGACGACCAGCGCCAGCGCTGAGCAGCAGGCCAGCTTCACCGTCACCGGCGGCAACAAGCTGGCCGGCGACATCGTGCACGTGTGGGCGAGCAACTTCAACTTCGGCACCGACAGCCCGTCCCAGTGGTTCGTCCAGCAGCCCGACATCACCCCGTCGAACGGCACGTTCACCATCGCCCTGCAGCCCGGCTGGGTGTACTCGCTGACCACCACGACCGGGCAGGGCAAGGGCACCGCCGCCGGGGCGGCCGCGGCCGCGTTCCCGGTGCCTTACAGCGACAGCCTGGCCACTTCGGGCCAGGCCGGGTCGAACGACGACGAGCCGCAGTACCTGGCGGCCATGGACGGGGCGTTCGAGCTGGCGCCTTGCCAGGTGCCGGACGGCGGCAACACCACCTGCACCGAGCAGCAGGCAGCGCCCACGCCGGTGTTCTGGGGCGCGGACAACCCGGCGACCACCACGCGCTTCCCTTACGCCGTGATCGGCGACGCGAGCCTGGCCAACTACACGGTCAGCAGCGACGTCTTGCTTACCCAGCCGGGGACTTCGGCCGGGCTGGTGGGCCGGTTCAGCGGCATGAAGGGGCCGCAGGTCGGCGACTTCGACGGCTACCTGTTCGACGTGAGCACCAGCGGCGCCTGGAAGCTGACCGACAACAGCGAAACCGCGGGGAACATCGCCACGCTGGCGTCCGGGACGCTGGCCAAGGCGCCGGGGACCGGCAGCTGGCACCGGCTCTCGCTGTCGCTGCACGGCGGCACGATCACCGCGTCGGTGGACGGCACGCGGGTCGCCTCGGTCACCAGCTCGACCTGGACCGCCGGGCCGGCCGGAGTCGAGGCCGGCGCCTTCACCGAGACCTGGCCGCGCGCCCAGTACAGCAACCTGTCCATCACGTCCTAGAGCTTCAGGAAACGCGGGATCCCAGAAACCAGGATTGGCTTGCTTGGCGACGGCCCGGTTGTCGCGGTGTGTGCTACGCGGCGAGAAGCCGTGCCGTAATGGCTGGGCCTTCGTCTTTGAGCCAGGTTTCGATCCGGGCCCAGGTGTCTTTCGCGCCGTTTTCCCACACGTCGCGGCGGAACACCGGGTCTCGTTCCGCTCCCGCGCGAGTATTGACGTGGAAGCGGTGGGCCATGCGCTGGGCCATCGGCACAAGCCCGCGGCGCAGCCCGGCCGGCATGGCGTAGGCGTCGGCGAAGACAGCGGCCCTGTGCAGGACGTCGGCGTGGGCGAACGCCGGATCCCGGTCGGCCGGATCCCGGAGGGGCCCCCACCAGAACAGGGCATTGGCAAGCTCGTAGAGCCGCGAGGTCGGCCGGGCCAAGTCGAAGTCGATGAAGGCGGCCGGCAGGCCGCGCCGGAATACGACGTTTCCCGCGCAGTAGTCGCGGTGGCCGACCAGCTCCGGGTCGCCGTCGACGGGAGGAGGACCGCCGGGGAGGGTCACCGGCATCCACACGGCGTCCGGCGGCGGTACCCAGCCCTGCGCCGCGTCGTGCAGCTGGCGGATCAGGCGCGCCAGGGCGGCCAGCACGTCATCGCCCGCGGTTTCGGGGGGCAGCGGCCGGTGCGGCACGTCGCCGGGAACCCAGGACAGCACCTCGCGGCCTTGACCGTCGATGCCCAGCGGTACCGGCGCACTGGTGAAACCCGCGCTGTGCAGGTGGGCCAGGTACGCATGAACGGTCGCGGTGAAGGGCCGGGCCGGCCGCCGTACGGTGTCGCCGACCCGGACCACTCCGGGGGTCGTGTCACCCCCGGCGAGCGGTTCTTCCCCGGCAGTCACAAGAGGCGGAGCATACCGTACCGATCGGCTCACACGGCGGCGTGAATTCTCAAGGCTAGGGCCGTCTGGACCCGCCCGCGGGCAGGGCGGCCAGCGCGGCGCTCGCTTCATCCGCGATGGGTGGCGGCACGGTGCCCGAGGGCAGGGTGTCCGACAGCACGTGCCGCAGCGCGCGGGCGTAGGCCACGTCGCGGGCTTCGGCGGCCGGGACGGCGATGTCCGGCACGACGCCGGTGCCCTCCCAGTTCGTGCCGGTGACCGGGTTGACCGACCGGGCGTACGGCATCGCGATCACCATGGCTGGGCCGAGCGGCAGCATCCTGGTCGGATGCGCGCCGCCGCCGGTGGTCTCGCCGATCAGCTCGGCGCGGCCCTGCGCCTGCAGGTTGTAGCAGAGTTCCTCGGCGCCGGAGAACGTCCGCTCGCTGGTCAGCACGTACACCGGCCGGTCGAGGTAGCGGCGGCCCGGCACGTAGGCCAGGCTCCAGAACTGTCTGGTCAGCCCGCTCTCGGCGTCGAAGATGTCGTTGAGGTGGGTGTCGCCATCGGGGAACAGGTAGCTGCACCAGAAGATCACCCCGTCTGGCATGCCGCCGCCGTTGCTTCGCAGGTCGATGATCAGCGCGTAGGTGCCAGAGACCAGTTCCATCGCCGCGGCCATGGCCGGCCCCGCGTTGGCCGGGTCGGGCATCCGGCGCAGGTCGAGATAGCCGACGTTGCCGTCCAGCCGCTCGACGCGGGCGATGCCGAAGTTGTCGAGGCGCCCGCGTTCTTGCCGCGATCGGCGGGCCTTCTCGCGATCGGCCGGACTGGGGGCGGGGGCGGCCGGTCCCGGCTCAGCGCGTTCAGTGGGCTCGGTGGGCTCGGCCTCGGGCGATCTAGGCCGACCTGGATCGCCGAGCCGGACCCGCAGGTGCTTGTCGGCGCAGAACTCGTGCATCTGAGCGGTGAGCCGCTCGGCGAGCGAGAGTTCGTCCAGGTCGTCGTACTCGCCCGCAGCCAGGCTCGCCTCGATCGCGGCGGCGGCCTGCCCGGCGCGGTCGGGAAGCACGTAGTGAGCACGGAGCAGCGTGGCGGCCGACGCCGCGACCTCGCGCCCGGACTCAGGCTGTGACATCCGCCCCCGGCCTTCTTCTGATAGTTACACCGGCAATCAAGGTACACGTGTGTCCGCGTGCCGGGCTCAGCCCGCGGGACCGTGGTGCACGTCTCGCATAGCGAGACGGTGCCAGGGTTGAGTCTCGCTTAGTGAGACACGACGGCCACTTTGCCCGTGCTATGACCACGGAATCGGGACAAATCCACCGCGTTTTTGGTCATAGCGCATGCAAAGTCGAAAATGATCACGGAGGGCCGAGCGCGGCGGGGTCAGCGTGGCGATTGCAGGGAACGGGGGCCGGGGGGCCGCGTGGTGGCGGCCCCCGGGGCCCCCTGGAGTTAGGGCTGGGTGGCTATCCCTGCGGGCAGGGGTTGGTGGGCATGATGTTGC
>DASXME010000238.1:0-22318 GCA_036495825.1 Streptosporangiaceae bacterium | reverse complement strand
GCTGTCGCGGCCGAAGATCTCGGCTTCGACTTCATCTCGGCCGCCGATCATCCGTGCGGGAACCAGCCCACCCATGAGACCTGGACGATGCTGTCCTGGATCGCCGCCAGCACCTCGCGGATCCGGGTCGCGACCAGGGTGCTCGGCGTGCCGTACCGTAACCCGGCGATGGTGGCCAAGATGGCCGAGACCCTGGACCGGCTGTCCGGCGGCCGGCTGATACTCGGGCTGGGCGGCGGCTACTCCGACGACGAGTTCCGCGCGTTCGGCCTGCCGGTGCCGTCGCCGGGGGACAAGGTGGACGGGCTGGCTGAGGCGATCCAGATCACCCGCGGCTTGTGGTCGGGCCCCGCCTTTACCTTCGAGGGCCGGCGGTACCGCACCGCCGCGGCCGACCTGGAGCCGAAGCCGGGCCATCGCATTCCGATCTGGCTGGGCACGTTCGGTGATCGCGCGCTGGGGGTGACCGGGCGGCTGGCCGACGGCTGGATTCCCTCGCTCGGCTACGCGCCGGCCGGCCGGCTGGCCGGCATGCGGGACCGGGTGCTGGCCGCCGCGCGGCAGGCCGGCCGCGATCCCGGCCAGATCACCTGCGCGCTCAACCTGCAGGTCCGGGTGGACTCCCGCGGCCAGGCCACCTCGGCTACCCCGGCCGCGGCGGCCGATCCGTCCGTGCTGGCCGGCCCGTCGGCCGAGGTGGCCGCGCAGCTAGCCGGGTTCGTCCGGATGGGCTTTACCGCCCTGAACTTCATCCTGGCCGGCCCCGATGCCGCCGATCCTGCCCACCAGATCGGCCAGGCCGAGCTGCTCGCGCGCGAGGTCCTGCCCGAGGTAGCGGCGGCCGCCGCGGCATGATCCCAGGCTGCTGCGGCATGATCCCAGGCTGCTGGGGTATCTTGTGCGGTCATGGTCTGGACCTGGCAGTTGCAGAAAGCGGACGGGACGGTGCTCAGCAGCCGAGGCCTGCCCGCGGAGACCTTTCCCAGCCAGTCAGACGCGGAGAGCTGGCTGGGCGAGAGCTGGCGCAGCCTGCTGGACGCGGGCGTGGACCAGGTGATGCTGCTGGAGGACGAGCGGACCGAATACGGCCCGATGAGCCTGCATCCCACCGAATAGACCGCAGATCGAATAGACCGCAGAAGGCGTCGGGGCACGACAGGCCGTGCCTGCCGCGGCTTTGCCGCGCCCCGACCCAGCTTGCCTGCTAAGGACGCCGCTGCGGGCTCTGGGTGTGTGCCGGATCCCGCTCGATCACCGGCCCGAGCACCTCGTCGATGCGGTGCATCACCGCGTCGTCCAGCACGACGCCGGCCGCCTTGACGTTCTCCCGCACCTGCTCCGGCCGGGTGGCACCGATGATCGCCGCGGAGACGTTCGGGTTCTGCAGCGTCCAGGCCACGGCCAGCTGGGCCAGCGACAGCCCGGCCTCGGCCGCGATCGGCCGCAGCCGCTCGACCCGCTCCAGCAGGTCGTCGGTGAGCAGATCCTGCATGAACCCGGATCCGCTCGGGTCGGTGGCCCTGCTGCCGGCCGGCGGCGCCTCGCCCGGCCGGTACTTGCCGGTCAGCACGCCCTGCGCGATCGGCGACCAGACGATCTGCCCGATGCCCTCCTTCTCGCACAGCGGCACGACCTCGGATTCGATGACCCGCCACACCATGTTGTACTGCGGCTGGTTGGAGATGATCCGGTCCAGCCCGAGCCGGTCGGCGATGCGCAGCGCGTCCGCGATCTGCTCCGCGCGCCACTCCGACACGCCCACGTAGAGCACCTTGCCCTGGCGGACCAGGTCATCGAAGGCGCGCATGGTCTCTTCGAGCGGCGTCTCGCTGTCGTAGCGGTGCGCCTGGTACAGGTCGATGTAGTCGGTGCGCAGCCGCCGCAGCGAACCGTGTACGGACTCGAAGATGTGCTTGCGGGACAGGCCGCGTTCGTTAGGCCCGTCGCCGGTGGGCCAGTAAACCTTGGTGAAGACCTCGATGGATTCCCTGCGGATGCCCTGCAGCGCGCGGCCGAGCACATCCTCGGCCCGGGTGCCCGCGTACACATCCGCCGTGTCGAACGTGGTGATGCCTTCGTCGAGCGCGGCGGCCACGCAGGCGCGGGCCGCATCCTCCTCGACCTGCGAGCCGTGCGTAATCCAGTTGCCGTATGCGATCTCGCTGACCTTCAGGCCGCTGCGACCTAGGTGACGGTGTTCCATGCTCCCGACCCTAGGCCACGCCGGCGCCACCTCGACGGGTCAGACCTTGTCGCCCGGCTTGACCCTGGGGGTGGGCATCCGGAGCCTGCGGATCTGCAGCGAGCGCATGATCGCGTACATCGTGACCCCGCGCGTGCTCTGGCCCGGATAGCGCTGCGCGGCGAGCTTGCGCACCCCGCGGGAGGTCAGGGTGCCCTCGATGACAATGACCAGCACGAGGACGAGGACCAGCGGGTAGAGCAGTGCCCCGACCGCGGTCTTGCTGGCGAACAGCAGCACGAAGAGCACCAGCAGGATGTACATGTAGAACTCGCTGAACCTGCGCTTGGAGTCCACGTAATCGCGGGTCAGGCCCCGGATCGGGCCCTTGTCCCTGGGGGAGAGCGCCCACTCCTCGCCGTGCTTCATCGCGTCGTACTTGCGCGACCGCTCGGTGCGGTCCCTGGTACGCGTCTGGCGGGTGGCGGCCTTGCGGTCGGCGGGCGCGGCGGTCGGATTGCGCCGCCTGCGCTCGGACTCGCTGCGCTTGGGCGTCGGCCGCCCTTTGGCGGGCGTGGTGGCACGGCCGGACCCGTTGGGGCCAGCCTCGCCTGCGAGTGTGCCGGAGTCGGCTCCGTCCGCCTCGGCGGTACTGTCCGCCCCGGCGCTACGGCGTCGGAACACGAACCCAGCTTAGTCGTGCGGCGGGGCCGGGCCGCACTCGTCTCGCGACGTCGCGGGGGGTGATGACTCGCACAGGAAAAACCGCGTAGGGTGGGCTTTGAACCAGCCGGCGGTAAGCAGCCGACGCCCCACCGCGCAAGTGCCTGTCTGGGGATACATGCAACGCGGCACGGCGGAAGCTTCAGCACGAAGGGGACGTACGCGCGTATGAGCGTGATGAAGCGGGTTTCGCTCATCTTCAAGTCCAAGGCCAACAAGGCCCTGGACCGGATGGAAGATCCCCGGGAAACCCTGGACTACTCCTACCAGCGGCAGCTTGAGATGCTGCAGAAGGTCCGCCGCGGTGTCGCGGACGTGGCCACCTCGCGCAAGCGCCTTGAGCTGCAGATGAATCAGATTAATCAGAGCTCGGGCAAGCTCGAGAAGCAGGCCAAGGATGCGCTCGGCGCGGGACGCGAGGATCTGGCTCGCGAGGCGCTCAGCCGCCGGTCGTCCATGCAGGGGCAGCTCAGCGACCTGCAGGCGCAGTATTCGCAGCTGCAGGGCGAAGAGGAGAAGCTGACGGTCGCCTCGCAGCGGCTGCAGTCCAAGGTGGATACCTTCCGCACCAGGAAGGAGACCATCAAGGCCACCTACACCGCCGCTGAGGCGCAGACCAGGATCAACGAGGCCTTCTCCGGTATCTCCGAGGAGATGGGCGACGTCGGACTGGCCATCCAGCGGGCCGAGGACAAGACCGCCCAGATGCAGGCCAGGGCGGGCGCAATCGACGAACTGCTCGCCTCTGGCGCGCTGGAGGACGCCTCCGGCATGCCGCGGGACGACATCCAGGCCGAGCTGGACCGGATGGGCGCGAGCAATTCGGTCGACCTCGAGCTCGAACGGCTCAAGGGCGAGCTCTCCCAGGGCGAGGCCCCCCGGCAGATCGGCGCGACCGCGAGCGGCGACGGCCACGCGGCCGCCGAACCGCCCGCGGCGACCGGCACTCCGGATGTCGCGGAGCCCGCGGGGGATGACGGAGCATGATCGTCCGCATTCTGGGTGAGGGCCAGCTTAGGGTCGATGACGCCGTCACCGCCGAGCTGCAGGCCTTCGACGCGGATCTTGAAGCCGCGGTGGAGAAGAACGACCAGGACGCACTCACCGCGGCGCTCGTCGGATTGCTCGAGAAGGTGCGCAGCCAGGGCACGCCGCTTCCCGCGGACAGCCTCGAACCGTCTGACGCGATCATCCCTTACGAGGGCGCCACCCTGGCCGAGGTGCGCAAGCTGATAACCGACGAGGGCCTGATCCCAGGTTGATCCGCGCTGCCAGCGGGGCCGGCCGCGTACCGTTCGGAAGAAAACACATGACATCGGACGGGAAGCGGGCCACTCTCGTCGGCCGGTCAGGAGATGGCCAGGGAACGGTAAGCGTCTTTTCAGCGTTCCTTGGTATGCCTGTCTGATGGATGGACCAGGCTGCTGTATGAGCCAAACTGAAGTAGGCAGGAAGCGGGCCAGGCCAGGCAGACAAGGCGCCGGTCGCCCGCAGTGAACGGAGGCACGTGATGGCGCGCACCCGATACGCCCCTGATCGGGGACTTACCGCGCGAATGGGCTTGACCATGTTCCTGCTCGGGCTGGTCTTCGTCGCATTCGTTGCGCTGCTGGTGGTCATCCTGACCGCGGTCCACGCCGGCGGCGCGGCCATCGTCTTCTTCCCGGTCCTGCTGGGCCTCGGGCTGGGGATCGGATCGCTCTTCTACTCCGACAAGATCGCCCTGCGCGCGGCCGGCGCCCAGGAGGTAACCCCGCAGCAGGCGCCCTTGCTGCACGGCGTCATCGACCGGCTGTGCGCGCTGGCTGACATGCCCAAGCCGCGCGTGGCGATCGCGCCCACCGACATGCCGAACGCGTTCGCCACCGGGCGCAACAGCAAGCACGCCGTCCTCTGCGTGACCCAGGGCCTGATGCGCAGGCTGAAGGATGATCCCGAAGAGCTTGAGGCCGTGCTCGCGCACGAGATGTCCCACGTGGCCCACAAGGACGTGGCGGTGATGACGATCGCCTCGTTCCTGGCGATCATCGCCGGCCTGATGGTCAGGTTCGCGTTCTACGGCGAGTTGTTCGGCGGCGGCGGCCGCGGCCGCAATAACAACAACGGCGGCGGCCAGCTGGCGATCCTGATGCTGGCCATGATGGCGGTGAGCGCCGTGGTCTACGCGATCAGCTTCCTGCTCATCCGGCTGCTGTCCCGCTACCGTGAGCTGGCCGCCGACCGGGCAGGCGCGCTGCTCACCGGGCAGCCGTCGAAATTGGCCAGCGCGCTGCAGAAGGTGAGCGGCGAGATAGCCGCGATCCCGACCAGGGATCTCCGGTCGGCCCAGCCGCTGAACGCGTTCTACTTCGTGCCCGCGCTGACCAAGGGGCAGAGCGTTTCCAACCTGTTCTCGACGCACCCCTCGCTCGAGAAGCGGCTGGCCGAGCTGGCCAAGATCTCCAAGCAGCTCGGCCAGTAGCGATGGGCCTGCTGGATACCCTGCTCGGCCGGACCAAGCCCAAGCAGCCCAACCTGGACGCGCTGTTCGCGCTGCCGTCGGCGGCGATCACGCTGGAGGCGGCGACCAGCCTGGTGCCCACCGGCACCGGATCGGTCTGCTTCCGCGCCGCGGAGGGCCGCGCGTTCGCGGACATGGAGCGCGACATCCGCGAGCTGCTCGACAGCGACGCGAGCAAGGAAGCGCCGCCGGTCGAGGTAACCGCCGACTCCTACGGCTTCACCTGGCTGGTCGTTCGGCAGCCCGCCGACCAGCTTGACGCGCTGGTGACCGACGTGCACGCGGTGAACTCCTCGCTGGCCGACGCCGGATTCGGCCCGCAGCTGCTCTGCTCGCTGATCGGCTTCCGCAATCCGGACAAGCCGCAGAGCAAGCTGGCGGTCGTGTACCTCTTCAAGCGCGGGACGTTCTACCCGTTCGCGCCGCTGAGCGGCGAGCGCCGGGACAACGCGCTGGAGCTGCAGGTCCGGGGCGCGATCGAGGGCGAGCTGGCGATCGAGTCCGACCTGTCCCGCTGGTTCCCGGTCTGGGGCGCGCCCGGCCTATGAGGCAAGCACCGTGAGGACAAGCACCGTGAGGCAAGCACTGTGAGGACAAGCACAGCATCAGGGCCCGCCGTGCGGAATGATGCGGGACGACATATCGTTGTGGCACGACGGAAGTTAGTGCGCCCCTTGCTTTCGGGGTGCTCCAGCCCGACTCGGGAGCTGACGAGACAATGAGTGTTCAGGACCAGGCCACCACTCAGCAGGGGATTGTCCTTACCGACGTCGCCGCGACGAAGGTAGGCAGCCTGCTGGCCCAGGAGGGCCGCGATGACCTGAGGCTGCGTGTCGCGGTCCAGCCTGGCGGCTGTTCGGGGCTGAAGTACCAGCTGTACTTCGACGAGCGCGAGATCGACGGCGACGTCGTCAGCTCGTTCGGCACCGTTCAGGTCGTCACCGACAAGATGAGCGCCCCCTATCTGACTGGCGCCACCATCGACTTCGTGGACACGATCGAGAAGCAGGGCTTCACGATCGACAACCCGAACGCGACCGGCTCCTGCGCCTGCGGCGACTCCTTCCACTGAGGTCCTCCTCCCCCTGCCCTTGGCCGGGGACCCGTCTGGCCCACCGGTATAGCAGGAGGACGTTGTTGTGCGTATCGCGGTGACCGGGTCGATCGCCACGGACCACCTGATGACCTTTCCCGGCAGCTTCGCCGAGCAGTTGATGCCGGACAAGCTGGACAAGGTAGCGCTGTCCTTTCTCGTTGACACGCTGGAGATCCGGCGTGGCGGGGTGGCCGCGAACATCGCGTTCGGCTTGGGCTGCCTGGGCCTGCGGCCACTGCTGATCGGGTCGGCGGGGGCGGACTTCGCCGAGTACCGGGCCTGGCTGACCGCGCACGGCGTGGACACCGCCGGGGTCAGGGAGTCCGTGCTGCACCACACGGCCAGGTTCATCAACACCTCGGACCGCCACGGCGCGCACATCGGATCGTTCTACCCCGGGGCGATGAGCGAGGACTCCCTCATCGAACTGGCCGAGGTGACCGGCCGCGCGGGCCCGGTCGATCTCGTGCTGATCGGCGCGGGCGACCCCGACGGGATGCTCCGCTTCACGACGCAGTGCCGCGAGCTCGGCCTGCCGTTCGCCACCGACACGTCCTGGCAGGTCGCCCGGCTGGACGGCGACCAGGTGCGCTCGCTGCTCGACGGCGCCGAGTACCTGTTCTGCAACGAGTACGAGGCGGCCCTGACCGAGCAGAAGACCGGCTGGAGCGCCCGCGAGATCACCGATCGGGTGCGCGTCCGGGTGACCACGCTCGGGGCCGACGGGGTACGGGTCGACCAGGCCGGCCAGCCGTCGCTGGTCGTCCCGGCCATCGGCGTGACCGGGCCGACGGAGCCGACCGGCGCGGGGGACGCCTTCCGGGCCGGCTTCCTCGCCGCGGTCGGCTGGCAGCTCAGCCTGGAGCGGGCCGCGCAGCTGGGCAACCTGGTCGCGGTCTGCGCGCTGGAGACCGTGGGCACGCAGGAGTACGAGCTGAAGCCGGGACCGCTGAGCGAGCGGCTAGCCGACGCGTACGGCCCGCAGGCCGCCGACGAGCTGACCGCCCGCCTGGACGCGGCGTCGACCTGAGCTAGCCGTTGATCTGTACCCTCGGCGACGTGCTGCTTGACGTCGTGGCCTCGACCCGAGAGCCGATCGCCCGCGGCGCGGACACGCCGACGGCCAGCACGGTAAGCGCGGGCGGCCAGGCCGCCAACGTCGCCGCCTGGGCGGTAGCCCTCGGCGGCCGCGCCCGGCTGGTGGCCAAGCGGGCCCGTGACCTGGCCGGCCGGCTGATCGCCGAGGACCTGACCCGGCGCGGCGTCGAGGTGGCGGGCCCGGTCGTCGACGGGACCACCGGCGTGGTGGTCTCGGTCTCCGAAGGCGGCGGCGAGCGCACCATGCTCACCGACCGCGGGGTCTGCCCGCAGCTGTCCGCGGCGGAGACGGACGACGCCTGGTTCGCCGGCTGCGACTGGCTGCACCTGCCGCTCTACAGCCTGGTCGACGCGCCGATCAGGGAGGTGGCCCTGCACGCGGCGCGGCGGGTGCCGCGGGTGAGCGTCGACCTGTCGTCGGTTTCCGCGCTGCGCGAAATCGGCGCGGGCGAGGTGACCAGGCTGCTCGGCCTGCTGGGCCCCGAGGTGATCCTGGGCAACGAGCCGGAAGCAGCGCTGGCCGCCACGGCGGCCGCGACGGTCATCGTGAAGCTCGGCCCGGCCGGCGTGCGGGTCAACGGCAGGCTGCATCGGGCCCGGCCGGCGCGGCCGGTGGACAGCACCGGCGCGGGCGACGCGTTCGCCGCCGGATTCTTGGTCGGCGGGGTCGACCTCGGTCTGTCCGCCGCCGCCCGCGCGGTGAGCCAGCTGGGGGCCATGCCATGACGCTTCAGCTCGCCGAGCTCTGCGAGCTCTCCGACGAGGTGCGCGAGACGCTGGCGGCCGGCGGCCCGGTGGTGGCGCTCGAGACCACGCTGGTATCGCACGGGTTCCCCGGCACCAGAGGGCTCGACGTGGCCCTGGAGTCCGAGCGCCGGGTCCGCGCCGCGGGAGCGGTGCCGGCCACCGTGGCGGTCGCCGCCGGCCGGATCAGGGTCGGCGCCGGTGCCGCCCTGCTGGACCGGCTGGCCCGGGATCCGGCGGTCCGCAAGGTCGGCCCGCGCGACCTGGCCAGCTGCATGGCCAGCGGAGACCTGGGCTCCACCACCGTGGGCGGCACGCTGGCCGCCTGCCGGGTGGCCGGCATCAGGTTCATGGGCACCGGCGGGACCGGCGGCGTGCACCGCGGCTTCGCCCGCAGCCTGGACATCTCCGCGGACCTGGCCCTGCTGGCCGGGACGCGGGCCGTGGTGGTGGCCTCGGGACCCAAGTCGCTGCTGGACGTGCCGGCCACCGCCGAGCTGCTGGAATCGCTCGGCGTGCCGGTGCTCGGCTGGCGCACCGATACGCTGCCCCGGTTCTACTCGGCCGACGGCGGGCCGCCCGTCTCGGCCCGGGTCGATCAGGCCGCCGAAGCGGTGCGCATCGCCCGGCTGCACTGGGCGCTGACCGGCGGCGGCCTGCTCGTCGCCCGCCCCCCGGCCCGGAGCCTGGACGTGGACGACCTCATCGAGGCAGCGCTGGCCGCGGCCGAGCGCGACGGCGCGACCGGCCAGGCGGTCACCCCGGCCGTGCTGGCCTACCTGCACGAGGCGACCGGCGGCGCGACCCTGGACGTCAACGCCGAGCTGATCGCCGCCAACGCCGGCCTGGCCGCCGAGCTGGCCGTCGCCTGCGCGGCCGCGGAGGACCAGGACGACGGAGCGGGCGACTCGTAGGCGGCCCGTAGCCGGACCGCCCGCTCCACTGTCTCCGTGCTGTTACCTCCGGTGCGTCAGCCGCCCGCGAAGGACTGGACGTACTGGGCGGGCGACCCCACGCCGGTGGCGTCGTCATAGCCCGGGGTGGCTTGCAGCGCCGCCGCGCCCTCGCCGTTGACGCCCAGCGTCCGCAGGTAGGTCAGCATCGGCCCCTGCTTGGTGGACGGGTTGGTGTAGTTGCTGCGGACTTCGGCGATCGAGACGCCGGGACCGAACGGGTGGTCGGTGACGTCCTGGAACGCCGAGCTGCCGTACCTGGCGTAGATCACCGGGTTGGCGAAGCCGAGCGGGAAGCCCGCGGCCTGCTGCGCGTCCGCCTCGATGCCGGCGAATACCGGGCAGGCGACGGACGTGCCGCCGATGCGGCTGAGCGAGAAGGCGAAGCTCTTCCCGTCCGGCTGCCGGGTGGTCTGGCCGATCAGCACGCCGGTGCTCGGGTCGGCGAGCGCCGACACGTCGGGCACCACGCGCATCGGCACGGCGCTGTGCGCGCCGTCCGGCAGGTGATGCGACAGCGAGCTGGGCACGATGCCCTTCTGGTAGAAAGGCTGGCCGTACTGGATGCTCACGCCGCCGCCGCCGGATCCGGCGTAGAACGCCGGGTACTTGCCGGGCGGGGTGAACTGCCAGGACGTGCCGTTCTTGGCCAGCGGGTCGAGCAGCGTGCCCCAGGAGGTCTCGAACTCGTACTTGCCGCCCTTGCCGACGGCCAGGCTGGTGCCGCCCACCGAGGTCACCCACGGACTCGAGGTCGGATAGTCCACCTGGATCCGGTCCGAGCCGCCCGGGTCCTCGCCCGGCGACTCGTAGCCGTTGTCGCCGGAGGAGAAGAAGAACCCGATGCCCTCGGCCGCGCCGGCCTTGAAGATCAGCTCGTACACGTTCTTGATCGAAGCGCCGTCCGCGGTGTTCCCCCAGGAGTTGCTCACGATGCTGGCCGTGTGGTTGTTCACGATGTACGCCAGCGCGTTGGCCAGGTCGCCGTCGGAGCAGCTCGCCGCGGCGACGAACCGCACGCTGGCGTCGGGTGCCTCGCCGTGCACCGCCTCCACGTCCAGCGACTCCTCGCCGTACCAGCTCTGCGCGCCGCACTCGCCTGGCTTGTTGCCGGCCTGCGTGAACGGCCGGTCCAGGTGCTGGCTGTACTGGCCGGCCCGGAACGGCTTGTCGCCGGTGGCCCGGGCGAACTTGTTCGCGTCCGCCATCATGGTCGGCGACGCGTAGGCGTCCACGATCGCCACGGTCTGGCCCTTGCCGGTCATCCCCGAACTGGTCACGCCGTACGCGCCGCGGACCTGAGACGGGGTGTAACCGCAGTTGGTCCACGGCTGGTGCTCGCCGTAGGCCGTCGGCTCGTTCGTCGCGACCTTCTGGCCGTAATAGCTCGAGCAGGGGTGCCCGATCCAGTAGTTCGAGCCGGGCGGCGGCAGCGACGGCTTCATCAGGTGCGGCGCCGTGTCGAGGCCGGAGACGGTGAGCACGTCGCCCGCCACGGTGCTCGGCGCGGTCGCCGATCCCCTGGGGGCGCGGTAGACATGCCCGTCCGGGCCCTTGAACATGCCAAACCGCACGCCGAAGGCCCGGCTGGCCGCGGCGACCGAGCCGCGGACCGAGACGTAGCCGCCGATCCCGCGGCTGGCCCCGGTCACCCTGAGCCCGGCCGACCGCACCCAGGACTCGACGGCGGCCACCTGCGCCCCGCTGGGGCCGTACCTGGCCCGCAGCTGCGCCGCGGTGAGGTAGTGCCGGTACAGGCCGCTGCCGGGCGTGGCGACCGCGGCGGCGTAGGCCGTCAGCCCGGCGGAGTCGCGCCCGGCGAGGTAAACGCGCGCGTTCACGGTGCCGCCGGTGACGGCCGCCCCGCGCCCGGTGGCCCAGGCGGGGTGAGTTTCCGCGATCGCGTTCCTATGGGTGGATGCTTGCGCGGTCGCGGCTCCGGTGATCCCGCCGATGAGCAGCGCGCCGGCCGATGCGGCCGCCGCGACCGCGCTTCGCCGTGGTACGTGTGGCATGCACAGTCCTTCCTCTGTAGGCCCGCCTGGCCCCTCGGGGAGCCGGGTGACCAGGGTAGCTACGCGTACGCTCTCGCCCCGCACCCCGCCGCGCAAGAGTGCTGGCCGTTTAATCCGATTTGTGCGGTTATCCGACGCCACGCGTGCTCCGGCCTTCTCCCGAGCGGGGACACCGGCGGGAGGGCGCGGGCGGGAGCAGCGATAGCGTGGCGGGCATGGCAGGTGTGCTGGCCGGCGGGTATCACGGGCCGCCCGCGCTCACGCTGGCGCGCGCGTTCAGTTCCTGGACGTTCGACCCGTGGGCGTGCGCGTTCGTGCTGCTGGCCGGCGGCTGCTACCTGGCCGCGGTCCGGCGGGCCCGCCGGACCGGCACGCCGTGGCCGCTCGCGCGCGCCGTGAGCTTCGCCGGCGTGGGCCTGGGCATGCTGGTCATCGCGACGATGTCGTGGACCGGCGCGTACGCCCCGGTGCTGTTTTACGCCCGGGCCGCGCAGACCATCGTGCTGCTGCTGGTCGTGCCGCTGTTCCTGGCGCTGGGGCGGCCGATCACGCTGGCCATCACGGTCCTCCCCGTACCGTTCGGAAAAATAATTAATGCCACGATCCGCAGTCGGGTGGCCAAGGTCCTCACCTTCCCCGCACTGGTCACTCCCGTGCTCGTGGTCGTGCCGTTTCTGGTGTACTTCACGTCCTGGTATGCGGCGTACTTCCACAGCAGCGCGGTGCGCGAGCTCACCTACCTGGCGCTGATGGCCCCCGGGTTCGCGTTCTTCTGGACGCTGCTGCGGGTGGACCCGGTGCCCAAGGAGTACCCGTACCTGGTGTCGCTGTGGATCACGGGCGTCGAGGTGATCGGGGACGCCATCCTCGGCGTCGCGGTGATCGGCGACGCGCACCTGATCGGCGGCGCGTACTACCAGGCGCTGGCCCGGCCGTGGGGTCCCAGCCTGCGGTTCGACCAGATGCTCGGCGGCGGGACGCTGTGGGTGCTCGGCGACATCGTGGGGCTGCCGTTCCTGGCGGCGCAGCTCATCCACATGATCAGGGAAGACGAGGCGGACGCGGCGGTGATCGACGCCGAGCTCGATGCCGGCGAAGCCAGCGCCAGCGCCGGCGCCGAAGCCGCAGTCATCGAGCCGGCCACCCAGCCCGCAGGACAGCCGGCCGGCCAGCCCTGGTGGGAATCCGACCCGCGGTTCACCATCCGGTTCAAGCCGGCCGACGATCAGGCGGGGACTAAAGGGGACTAGTAGCAGCGGCGGACCAGGAACGACCAGCCGCGCGGCAGCACCGTCTCCACCACGAACTCCTGGGACTTCATCCCGCACCAGGCCGGCACGTCGGTCCTGGCGGCCGGGTCATCGGCGAGCACGGAGATGGTCGAGCCGATCGGCACCTCCCTGATCCGCTCGGCGAGCATGATGATGGGAATGGGGCATTTGCGGCCCAGAGCGTCGATCGTGAGCGCCGGAAGGGGCGGTGTGGCGGCGGTCATGTGGTCACCTCAGTCCCATCCTGTACCGAAGCCTGCACGCTGCGTGCGGAGAAGCGGTAACCCGCTGCCGGATCTTGTACACGACCGTCCCGGTGGTAGCGATACCCGCACTGCCGCCGGATAAGCACGCTAAAGCGCGGGGTCGGCTGATGAACCGGATGCGGTTCGCGGTACTGTTTCCACGACACGCTGTAGGAGGAGTCACCGACGGCCGCGAGCAGCTCGGAGGGCACGCGAGGCCGGAGGTCGTCCGCTTGGAAGGCAATCAGTGAGTCCGGAATCTCGTCCTGTTGCGTCGGCCGGCGGCCGTAAGCGCGCGGCCCCGGCGGGCCGCAAGGCCCCGGTGCGCCGCAAAGCCCCGATGCGCCGCAAAGCGCTGTACGGCGCTGCGCTCGCCGCGCTGATGGTGGCCCTGTCCGGCTGCACGAACAATCAGTTCACCAGGGTGGGCTGGCCCAATCCCATCACCAAACAGGGCAAGGTCATGCTCACGCTCTGGCAGGGCTCCTGGATCGCAGCGCTCGCCGTGGGCGTGCTGGTCTGGGGGATCATCCTGTGGGCGTGCATCTTCCACCGGAAGAAGAACGACGACCTGCCGCCCCAGGTGCGCTACAACCTGCCGATCGAGATGCTCTACACGATCGTGCCGTTCATCCTCATCGCGGTGCTGTTCTACTTCACCGCGAAGGACGAGAACTACGTCGATAAGGTCTCGGCGCACCCCGACGTCACCATCGACGTGACCGGGTTCCAGTGGAGTTGGCAGTTCAGCTACCCGCAGTACAAGGTGCCCGACTCGGCCGGGGACGTGACGCTGATCGGCCAGCCGTACCCGGGCCCGCTGCCGGTGCTGGAGATGCCGGCGAACCGCTCCGTCGAGTTCCGGCTGAACTCGCTTGACGTGGTGCACTCCTTCTGGGTGCCCGCGTTCCTGTTCAAGCGCGACGTGATCCCGGACCACACCAACTTCTTCCAGGTCACCGCGACCAAGACCGGCTGGTACATCGGCCGCTGCACCGAGCTGTGCGGCGTTTACCACAGCCTGATGCTGTTCAAGGTGCACATCGTGACCCCCCAGCAATTCCAGCAGGACATGCAAGCCAAGCAGATCCAGCAGCAGGCCGGAGGTGTGCAATGACCGCGGCCGACCCGACCGCCGGCGGACAGTACGCTCAGTACGCCACGCTGAGCAGGCCCCGCAAAGGCTCAACGCTCGCGTCCTGGCTGTCTTCTACTGACCATAAGGTCATTGGCTACCTGTACCTGATCACGTCATTCTGCTTCTTCCTGTTCGCCGGCATCCTGGCGATGATCATGCGGGCCCAGCTCATGGGACCGAACAATCACCTGGTGTCCGAGCAGCAGTACAACGAGCTGTTCACCATGCACGGCACGATCATGCTGCTGCTGTTCGCCACGCCGCTGTTCGTCGGGTTCACGAACGTGGTCATGCCGTTGCAGATAGGCGCGCCTGACGTGGCCTTTCCCCGGCTGAACCTGCTCAGTTACTACCTCTTTACCTTCGGCGGATTGATCCTGGTTTTTAGCTTCCTTACGCCTGGTGGTTCAGCTTCGTTCGGATGGTACGCATATGCCCCGCTGACCAGCTCGGTGTACTCGCCGGGTATCGGCGCGGACATGTGGATTATGGGCCTGGTGCTGTCCGGCTTCAGCACGATCCTGGGCGGCGTCAACTTCGTCACCACGATCTTCTGCATGCGGGCGCCCGGCATGACGATGTTCCGGATGCCGATCTTCACCTGGAACGCGCTGCTCACCAGCGTGCTGGCGCTGCTGGCCTTCCCGGTGCTCGCCGCGGCGCTGCTGGTGCTGGAGATCGACCGCAAGCTCGGCGCGCACGTGTTCGACGCCTCCAGCGGCGGCGCATTGCTCTGGCAGAACCTGTTCTGGTTCTTCGGCCATCCCGAGGTGTATATCGTCGCCTTGCCTTTCTTCGGGATAATCACAGAAGTGCTGCCGGTGTTCAGCCGCAAGCCGCTCTTCGGCTACAAGGGCCTGGTCGCCGCGACGATCGCGATCGCCGGGCTGTCGATGACCGTGTGGGCGCACCACATGTTCACCACCGGCGCGGTGCTGCTGCCGTTCTTCTCGTTCATGACATTCCTGATCGCGATCCCGACCGGGGTGAAGTTCTTCAACTGGGCCGGCACGATATGGCGGGGCCAGCTCACCTTCGAGCCGGCCATGCTGTTCGCCATCGGGTTCCTGGTCACGTTCCTCTTTGGCGGCCTGACCGGCATTATCCTCGCGTCACCGCCGGAGGACTTCCACGTCAGCGACACGTACTTTGTCGTGGCGCACTTCCACTACGTCCTGTTCGGCACCGTGGTGTTCGCGATGTTCTCCGGCTTCTATTTCTGGTGGCCGAAGATGACCGGCAAGATGCTCAACAACAGGCTGGGCAAGCTGCACTTCTGGACCCTGTTCATCGGGTTCCACATGACGTTCCTGGTGCAGCACTGGCTGGGCGTCATCGGCATGCCGCGCCGCATCGCGCACTACCCCGACCTGGGAGCCATCGCCACCACGCTGAACGACGTCTCCAGCATCGGCTCGTTCATCCTCGGCGCGTCCACGTTCTTCTTCCTGTACAACGTGTACCGGACGGCGCGGTTCGGCGAGAAGGTCACCGTCGATGACCCGTGGGGGCACGCTAACTCGCTGGAGTGGGCGACATCCTGCCCGCCGCCGCGGCACAACTTCACCAAGATGCCGCGGATCAGGTCCGAGCGGCCGGCCTTCGACCTGCATTACCCGCACGTGAAGCAGGGGAGATCCTCGCTGGGGGTCAAACAGTCCCTGTCCGCGTCGTCGTCCGCTTCTTCTGCTTCGTCTGCTCGTGAATAGTGCCGAGGACCGCCGCCGGGCCCGCGGGGCCCGCATGCGGCACCGGAGGGGTTTGGGATGAAGGTTGAGGGCGGCCTTTTCATCGGCTGCGCTGTGTTCTTCGGCGGTGCAGACATCGTGTACTGGTACTTCTCGCACGACCCGACCGGTACCACCGCGCTCGCGCTGGCCGTCGGGCTCGCGTTCCTCACCGGGTTCTACGTCCTGTTCACCGGGCGGCGGCTGCCCAAGCGGCCGGAGGACGACCAGCAGGGCGAGATCGAGCAGGGCACCGGCGAGATGGGCTTCTTCAGCCCGCACAGCTGGTGGCCGCTGTTCCTCGGGCTCTCCTGCGGCCTGGCCGCCCTGGGCAGCGCGATCGGCTGGTGGCTGTTCCTGCTCGGCATGCTCTGCGTCATGTTCACGGCGATCGGCTTCGTGTTCGAGTACTACCGGGGCGAGTTCGCGCACTGAGCCCGGCCGTTTGTGCGGGGCAGGGCGGCTGGCTGGCCGCCACTTCGTGCCGCCTCGTGCGGCTGCGTGGCGGCGCTGGCGCGGCTATGACGCGGCTACGCCGTGACGAGGCCGGCCTGGTAGGCCATGATGACCAGCTGGATGCGATCGCGGCAGTTCAGCTTGGTCAGCAGGTGCCCGACGTGCGTCTTGGCCGTCGCCGGGCTGATGCACAGCTGGCCGGCGATCTCGCCGTTGGACAGGCCCCCGGCTACCAGCCGCAGCACCTCGCGCTCCCGGTCGGTCAGGCTGCTCAGCTCCGCCGCCTGCGGCGCGGCGGCCTGCGGCCGCTCCGGGGCGGGCCGCTGGGTGAACTCGCCGAGCAGGCGGCGGGTGACGCTGGGCGCCAGCAGCGCGTCGCCGGCCGAGATCACCCGGATCGCGCTGAGCAGGTCGGTCGGCATCGTGTCCTTGAGCAAGAAGCCGCTGGCCCCCGCCCGTAGCGCGGCGTAGACGTACTCGTCCAGGTCGAACGTGGTCAGGATGAGCACGTGCACGCCGCTCGTCTGCGCCGCGCTGGTGATCTGCCGGGTGGCCTCGATGCCGTCCATGACCGGCATCCGGACGTCCATCAGCACCACGTCGGGCTGGGCGCCGCGGGTCACCTGCACCGCTTCGGCGCCGTTGGCGGCCTCGCCGACGATGGTGAAGCCCGGCGTGGCGGCGATGATGCCGCAGAACCCCACCCGGACCAGGGCCTGGTCGTCGGCGACGACCACCCGGATCGTCACGGCGCGTCAGCCCCCCGCGGCAGCCTCGGCAGCCTCGCGTCATCGCCGAACGGCAGCCGTGCGGTCACCCGGAAGCCCAGGCCGGGCACCGGTCCCGCGCTGAGGTCGCCGCCGTACAGGCCGACCCGCTCGCGCATTCCGATCAGGCCGTGACCTCCCGAAGCCTCGGCGTACTCGGCCGGGTCGGGCTCGCGGGCCCCGGCCGGGACCAGGCAGCCCTGCCCGTCGTCGGTGATCTCGACGGTCACGTCGTCGCCGGTGTAGCTGATGACGACCCGGCAGCAGGAGGCGTCCGCATGCTTGACCACGTTGGTCAGCGCCTCCTGCACGATGCGGAACGCCGACAGGTCGATCCCGGGGGGCAGCTCCCGGCGGCGGCCGACCATCTCGACCTCCACCCGCACCCCGGTGTTGCTGATCCGCGTCACCAGCCGGTCCAGGTCGGCGAGGCCGGGGGCAGGCATGAGCGGCGCCGGCTCTACTGACCTGCCGCGTTCGCGCCCCGTCTGGCCACCGCCGTCTGCGGTACGGTCGCTGCCCCCCGGCCCGCCCGACGCGCCGAGCCCGCGCAGCCCGCCGAGCCCGCGCAGCCCGCCGAGGCCGCCCGGCCGGTCCTGCCCGTCCGCGAGCGCGCCCGGCCGGTCCGCGAGCGCGCCATCCTGACCTGGCCCGCGATCTGCCTCGCCGCCCGCCGAGGCCGCGGCCGAGGTCAGCTCCGGCTGCCGCAGCACGCCGAGCATCCGGCGCATCTCCGCGAGCGCCTCGCGGCTCGTGCTCTGGATGGCCCCGAGCGCCTCGCGGGCCTGCGCGGGCTGCGCGTCGATCACGTGCCGGCCGTAGCCCGCCTGCACCGCGATCACGGTCATGCTGTGCGCGACCACGTCGTGCAGTTCCCGGGCGATCCGCAGCCGCTCCTCGGTGACCGCGCTGCTCGCCGCCTGATCGCGCAGCTGCACGGCGTAGGCGCGCCGCTGCCCCACCGTGTAGCCGAACGTCCAGGTAATGATCACGATGAACGCAGGCGGGACGATATAGCTGGCCGGCCCCGCGGGGCCCCTGTCGTACGCGGCCTCGATCACCAGCAGAGCCAGCAGCGTCAGCAGCGCGAGGAGCGCTACCTTCCGCCGGGAAACGGCGGCCACCAGGTAGAGCAGGTAGGTGGACGGCAGGTAGTAGTACGGGGCGTTCACGGTCGGGACCAGGATTGTCGCGAGCGTGGCCGCCGCCACAGCCACGCCGAAGGCGATCAGCGGCCTGCGGCGGCGCAGCGCCACGGGCAGGGACATGGCCACGGCCAGCACGAAGGCGGGCAGCGCGGTGGCTGACATCAACCGCGGCCCCGCGTTGGAGGCCAGCAATCCGTGCCGGATGCTGATGACCAGCCCCAGGGTGAACAGCCCGGCGGCGAGCGCGTCGAGCCCCACCCAGTGGGCCGGGCGCAGGCGCTTGGTCAGCGGCGGCCGGGGGAGGCGCGGCGGCCGGGCCGCGGCCGGCTGCCATTGAGAGTCCACGCACCTACCGTAACCGCAGCTGGCCGCCTTGACGTCAGCCTGCAGGCGTAGGCCGCCAGGCTCATCGGCGGCGGGACAGGCCAGCGGGCGGACGCGAAAGATCATCCTGCGGGGCGACGACGGCGAATGCCAGGCGCGGCACGCTAGGTACGCCGCAACGGGGGCGTCGGCCGGCCGGACCGGCCCCGGCCGGCCAACAGCGGCCAGCGGGCGAGAAAACGAAAGCGAGGACAGGCCATGACCACAAGCGCCGAGGGCGCGGTCATCGAGACGGAGATGCTGACCAAGCGGTACCCGGGCAACATCACCGCGCTGGACGGGCTCACCGTCAGCGTCGCGCCGGGCATCACCGGGCTGGTCGGTGCGAACGGTGCGGGCAAGTCGACGCTGATCAAGATCCTGCTCGGCCTGCTGACTCCGACGAAGGGCCGGGCCAAGGTCTTCGGTCACGACTCCGAGCTGCACGGCGAGCGGATCAGGACCCTGATCGGCTACATGCCCGAGCACGACTGCCTGCCGCCGGACGTCAGCGCCACCGAGTTCGTCACGCATCTTGGCCGGATGTCCGGCCTGCCCGCCACGGCAGCGAAAGAGCGGGCGGCCGAATCGCTGCGCCACGTCGGGCTGCACGAAGAGCGGTACCGCCAGATCGGTACCTACTCGACCGGCATGAAGCAGCGGGTGAAGCTGGCCCAGGCGCTGGTCGGGGACCCGCGGCTGCTGCTGCTGGACGAGCCGACCAACGGGCTCGACCCGGCCGGGCGGGGGGAGATGCTCGACCTCATCTCCCGGATCGGCACCGAGTTCGGCATCTCCATCGTGGTGGCCTCGCACCTGCTCGGCGAGATCGAGCAGATCTGCGATCACCTAGTGGCCATCGAGGCCGGGCGGCTGCTGCGCGCGGACTCGATCACCAGCTTCACCGAGACGAGCCGGGTGCTGATCGTCGAGGTCGAAGAGGGCGCGCAGCGGCTGGCCGACGAGCTGAGCCGACGGGGGCTCGACCCGCGAGCCAAGCAGCAGCGGGTGCTGCTGCGGCTGGACGGCGACGTGACCTACGACGCGGTCCGCGACGCGGTGGCGGATCTCGGCCTGCCGCTCGGCCGGCTGCAGCAGCGGCGGCACAGCGTCGAGGAACTGTTCCGCGACGCGGGCGAGCCCGCCTACGCAACCACGGAGGCCATGCAGGCCACGGAGGTGTCCGATGCCGTCTGACCACGCGCAAGACCTGATGGCGCCGCCCGCGGGGGGCGTCATCCACGATCGCGGCTACCGTCGCTACGAGGGCCCGCGGCTCGGCCGGGCGCAGATCGCCCGGGGCCTCTGCTGGCACAGCCTGCGCTCCGCGTTCGGCATCGGCCGCGGCCCGAAGGCCAAGATCATCCCGGTGATCGTGGCCGTGACCATGTGCCTGCCCGCGGTCGTGAACGCGGTTGCGGTGGCACGGGGCAACCCGCCGGTGGTCTTCTACGGCACGTATCTCTTCCCGTTGCGGACCATCGCCATGATGGTCTTCGTGGCGGTCCAGGCGCCCGAGCTCGTCTCGCGTGACCTGCGCAGCCGCGTGCTGCCGCTGTACTTCTCCCGGCCGCTGCGGCGGGGTGACTACCCGGCCGCCAAGTACGTGGCGTTCGTCCTGGCCTGCCTGGCCATGATCGAGATCCCGCTGGTCCTGCTCTACCTGGGGACGATCGTCTCCGCGAAGCAGGGGCACGGTATCTGGACCCAGACCGGGGAACTGGCGGGCGGCCTCGGCGTGGGCCTGCTGTGGGCGGTGCTCCTCGCGGCGATCGGGCTCGCCCTCGCCTCGCTGAGCGCGAGGCGCGCGTACGCCACCGGCTCGGTCGCGATCTTTTTCTTCCTGACCTGGACTCTCGCCGGAATCATCTACTCGGTGGCGGGACATTCCGCCGGGCCGGGGCCGGCCCTGGCCACGTCGGGCCAGCGGCTGGCCGGCCTGATCAGCCCGTTCACCGTGCTGGACGGCATCAGGCAGTGGCTGGGCGGAAAGAGCCCGGGCCCGATCGTCGCGCCGGGCGGTTACGGAGCCGCCTACGCCATCATGTTCGTCGTACTACTCGCGGCGAGCATGGGCATACTCGCCGCCCGCTACCGGAAGGCGGCCGAGCAGTGACCACCATCGAGCTCAAGGACGTGTCCCGCTGGTACGGCAACGTCGTCGCGGTCAACGACGTCACGATGACGATCGGGCCCGGCGTGACCGGGCTGCTCGGGCCGAACGGCGCGGGCAAGTCCACCCTCATCCACATGATCAGCGGGTTTCTCGAGCCGTCCCGCGGCGAGCTGACCGTCGGCGGCGTGCCGAGCTGGCACAACCCGGACGTGTACCGCACGGTCGGCCTCGTCCCCGAGCGCGACTCGGTCTACGCCTTCCTCACCGGCGCGGACTTCGTCCGGGCCACCGCCCGGCTGCACCAGCTGGCTGAGGTGGACGGCGCGGCACAGCGCGTGATCGACATGGTGGACATGGCCGATGCGGCCGACCGGCCCATCTCCACGTACTCCAAGGGCATGCGGCAGCGGATCAAGGTGGCCGCCGCGCTGGTGCACGATCCCGGGGTGCTGCTGCTCGACGAGCCGTTCAACGGGATGGATCCGCGCCAGCGGCTGCACATGATGGACCTGCTGGACAAGCTCGGCGCCGAAGGCCGCACGATCCTGTTCAGCTCGCACATCCTCGAAGAGGTCGAGCGGCTGTCCGGGACCATCCAGGTGGTCGTCGCCGGGCGGCTGGCGGCCTCGGGCGACTTCCGCGCGATCAGGCGGCTGATGACCAGCAGGCCGCACGTCTTCGGCGTCCGCTCGTCCGACGACCGGCGGCTGGGCTCGGCCCTGATCGGGCGTCCGGCCGTGGCCAGCGTGGAGGTCACCGGCAAGGGGCTGCAGGTCAGGGCGTCCGACTACGGCGCATTCTGCCGCGAGATCGCCGTACTGGCCCGAGAGCACGACATCCGGCTGCTGGAGCTGCTGCCCTCCGACGAGTCGCTGGAAAGCGTCTTCGCCTACCTGATCGCGTCCTGAGGCCATGACCGCTGATCCCCGCACTCGACCTGACTCCACCAAAAGGGCAGTGATTTCCATGTCACGGATGTTCAACCGGACGGTCGCCTCGATCACGCTGCGCGCGGCGCTGGGCCGCAGGCGAGCCCTGCTGCTCGCGATCCCGCCGGTGATCCTGGTGGTCGTGACGATCCTGCTGAAGGCCGCGCGCCCGGAAGGAGCCCCGTGGCCGGGCCGGATCCTCGGCGACTTCGGGTTCTCCGTCGTGCTCCCGCTGACCGCACTGGTGATCGGCACCAGCGTGCTCGGTGCCGAGATCGACGACGGCAGCATCATCCACCTGCTGGCCACGCCGGTCCGCCGGTCCTGGATCATCTTCACGAAGTTCGTGATCGGGACGCTGCTGACCATGCTGTTCGTGGCGGTGCCCGAACTGATCGCCGGGCTCATCGCCACCAGCGGCGACCACCTGAGGGCCGGCCAGCTGGTGAGCACGGTCGGCGGCGGCAAGCTGATCGCGGTCGGCGGGAACGGCAACCTCGCGCTCGGGCTGTTCATCGGGGCGCTGGTTGGCTCGGTGCTCTACAACGCGCTGTTCGTCATGATCTCCGTCGTCACCACCAGGGCGATCGCCGTCGGCCTGCTCTACGTGCTGATCTGGGAGGGCCTGCTCGGCAACTTCGTCAGCGGCGCGCGCGAGCTCTCGCTCGGCCAGTATTCGCTGGGCGTGGCCAACGCGATCGCCCATGATCATGCCCTGAACGCCGCGCTCAGCCTGACCACGGCCCTGGTCATGGGGGTGATCGTGACCGTCGCCGCGCTGATCGTGGCCTCCCGCCGCCTGTCCTCCTTCTCCGTCAAGGGCGACGCCGTATAGCCCAAGCCCGCC
>DASXME010000237.1:0-13459 GCA_036495825.1 Streptosporangiaceae bacterium | reverse complement strand
GGCCTGGACCCGGCCGAGGTCAGCTTCGTCACGGCCGGCTTCAACCACCAGGCGTTCGTGCTCCGCTTCGAGCACGCGGGCAGGTCGCTGTACCCGCGGCTCGCCGAAGTCATCGATGACTCGCCCGAGCTGGCCCGGCGGGTGCGGGTGGAGCTGTTCCGCCGGTTCGGCTACTTCCCCACCGAGTCGAGCGAGCACTCGGCCGAGTACCTGCCGTGGTTCATGCGGCACGACGACCAGATCGAGCGGTTCCGCATCTTCGTCGGCGACTACCTGGCCCGCTCCGAGGAGAACCTGCGCGAGCTCGAGTCGCTGCGCCGGGCGCTCGACGACGGCACGCCGCTGGACCTTGAGCCGGCCAGCGAGCTGGCCTCGGAGTTCATCCACTCGCTGGAGACCGGCACCGAGCGGGAGATCTACGTCAACGTGCGCAACGACGGGCTGATCAGCAACCTGCCCGCCCAGGCGTGCGTCGAGGTGCCGTGCGACGTCGGCGGGCACGGCGCGCGGCCGCGCGCGGTCGGCGCGCTGCCGGTCCAGCTCGCCGCGCTCAACCGCACCTTCCTCAACGTCGTGGAGCTGACCGTCCGGGCCGTGCTCGACGGCAGCAGGGAGCACGTCTACCAGGCGGCGCTGCTCGACCCGAACGCCGCGGCCACCCTGACCACCGCGCAGATCGTCGCCATGTGCGACGACCTGCTGGACGCCCACCGGGCGCTGCTCCCCCCGGCGCTCATCAGCTGACCCGCCGCCCCCTACCCCGACAGCACAGGAAAGAGACCAGTGAAAACGTTCCGGATCGCGGTCGCCGCCGTCTTAGTGACCTTCGCAGCCGCCCCCGCGGCGAACGCCGGCGCGACCGTCACCCAGCCGGCCCCGCCGGTCACCGCCAGCTCGTTCCCCCTGGAACCCGCCGGGACCGCTCCCGCCGACGGCGACGGGCTGATCCCCAACCCGCAGACGCCCACCGGCGCGCCGGCCGGCCCGCCCGGCTCGTGCACGGTCACGTTCAACGGCGGCAGCGGCAGCACGTCCGACGCGGTCAACGCGTGGATCACCGCCAACGAGAACACGATCGCCTCGACCACCGTGGTCTGCCTGACCGGCACGTTCACCACGCCGCTGCACATCTGGAGCAAGTCCTCGACGGCGCTGCTCGAGATCGCCCAGGAGCCGGGCGCGCCGCAGGCCACGTTCAGCCTGGGCGAGGTGCAGGCCGCGGACACCAACCCCAACCAGTTCTGGTCGGACTCGGGCGGGATCAGCATCGTCGACTCGCGCAGCGTCGAGATCTTCGGCCTGACCGTCCAGGGCTACAACTGGAACGGCCCGCAGCACAGCCCGGCCGGCATCTACGTGACGGTGCGCAGCGACACCGCCAGCACGGTGCAGACCAAGGACCCGCACCTGTCCGCCTGCTTCCTGAACGGCGGCTCCTGCAGCGACATCTACATCATCGACAACACCGTGTCCGGCATAGCCAACACCGCCGACGAGGTCTACAACAACCAGTCGGTGTGCGGCAAGGGCACCATCGACGGCTACGGCATCGCGGTGATCGCGGCGGGCAGCGCCACGTCGCAGCCGCTGCAGCACCTGGTCATCGAGGGCAACACGGTGACGGGCACGCGCACCGGGCAGAGCGAGACGGTGACCATCAACGGCGACGTCACCGACTTCCTCGCCGCGGACAACGTGATCCACGACGCGGACAATATCGGGCTGGACACCATCGGCTGGGAGACCGGCACGGCGCAGGCCAACCACGGCTACGTGGACGCCAACACGGTCTACAACGTGGACACCTGGAACAACGCCGCCTACGGGAAGTGGACCGGGACCGCCTGCGTGGCCCGGCAGGAGAACGCGGCGGGTCTCTACGATGACGGGGCGTCCTACATCTGGATCAACGGCAACACCGTATGGAACACCGACCAGGGCATCAACCTGGACGTCGAGACCGCGGGCAAACAGACCGATCACCTGCTCGTGTCGTACAACACGGTCTACGACGATCCGGGGACGTCCAAGTCGGATCCGAGCACCGGGACCAACCCGCCGGGGGCCGGCGGCACGTCGACGGTGGCCGGCCACGATCCTTTCGCCCTGTACGTCGACGCGTTCGGCAGCAAGGCGACGATCACCGACGTGTACGTGCACGACAACACGCTGCAGAACCAGAGCCAGAACTACCTGACGCCCAGCGCCGGGATGCCGGTCGTCGATCTCGGCGGGATCTGGTCGAACGTGCAGGTCTGGCACAACACCATCTCCGGGATGGGCGCCACGGACAGGTTCAACCCGCTGTTCGAGGTGGACAAGCTGCCGACCACCGGGACCAGCACCGTGGACTGCAACAACTACCAGAACCTGTCGACGGCGGGCACCACCGTCAACTGGAACTTCGCGCTGCCGAGCAACGACTGGCTCACGCTCGCGCAGTGGCAGGCGAACAACAAGCACGGCTGGGATCCCGACAGCGAGGTCGACGGATTCTCGGCCAGCTGCCCGGCGAACTCGATCCAGTAGCGTCAGGAGATCAGATCGTCAAAATCGCCGTCTTTGGCGCCTGCTATGAAGGCTTCGATCTCGGCGTTGGTGTAGATCAGCACGGGACCGCCGGAGTCACGCGAGTTGCGCATCGCGATCTGGCCGCCAGGCAGGATCGCCAGCTCGATGCGGCCGTCCCGGCCATCGCCGGGACGGCCCGCATGCCAATCGGCCTCGTGCAGGCCGACGTCCGGCATTCCGTTGTACACCCGCTGCATCGCCTGATCGTAACATGCACGTGCATCCGAACGTTAAGGAGCACGCGCATACGCACGAACGTTGGCACGCGCATCAGCACGTACGCAGGCCACGTCAGCCACGGGCGGCTACATGCGCCCGACATATGCTGAGGCGATGAAAGCCCGACGCCGGCCCGCCGTGCTGCTCGCCCTGGTCATGGCGGGTCTTGCGTCCGTCACCCTACCCGGCACAGCCACGGCGTCAGCCACGAGCCGGGAGTGGGCCGCGCTGTACCAGGGCTCGAACGGGCCCAGCGCGGCCACCGCCATCGCGGCCAGCCCGGACGGGTCCAGCGTGTTCGTCACCGGCAGCAACGGCAACACCGACGGCAAGGCCGACTTCGAGACGATCCGCTACGACGCCGCCACCGGGGGCAGGATGTGGCAGGCACCTTACGCTGGCTCGGCAGGCAATACGTTCGCCGACTCCGTCGCGGTGAGCCCGGACGGATCGACGGTGTTCGTCACCGGCATTTCCGCTAACACCGCCGACACCGTCTCGGCCTACGCCACGCTGGCCTACAGCGCCGCCACCGGCGCCAGGCTCTGGACGGCGCTCTACCAGGGGCCCGGCATGCGCAACACCGCGATCGCGCTGGCGGTGAGCCCGGACGGATCGACGGTGTTCGTCACCGGGACCAGCGCGACCGGCCACACCGACGCGTACGCCACCGTGGCCTACGACGCCGCCACCGGGGCCGCCCGCTGGACGGCGCGTTATCACCCGGGGCCGGGCGGCAGCCTGGCCACCGCCGTCGCGGTCAGCCCGGACGGCACCCAGGTGTTCGTCACCGGGTACAGCTTCCAGACGGCCGGTCCTTCGGACTACGCGACCGTGGACTACGACGCCGCGACCGGCGCCCAGCAGTGGGCGCGGCGCTACCACGGCAGCGGGAACGGCGGCAGCGCCGGCACCTCGGTCGCGGTCAGCCCGGACGGCGGCACCGTGTATGTCACCGGCTACGCCGGCGCCGGGAACCAGTTCCTCGACCAGTACGCGACGGTCGCCTACCGCGCGGCCACCGGCCGCCAGGTCTGGCTGGCCAGTTACAGCCCGGTCAGGAACAGCGAGCCGACGCTGGGCGAGCACGTCGCGGTGAGCCCGGACGGCACGACGGTCTTCGTCACCGGCACCACCGCCGGCCCCAAGGCCAAAGGCATCGGCTACGGGACCGTGGCCTACGACGCGGCCACCGGCGCCAGGCGCTGGGCGAGGCTGTACCGCGGGCCTGCCGGGGCGAGCTTCGCCACGGCCATCGCGGCCAGCCCGTCCGGCAACCGGGTCTACGTCACCGGGTACAGCAAGAAGCAGGGCCGGCTCGGCTACGGCACGGTGGCCTACGCCGCCGCGACCGGCGCGGCGGTCTGGACGGCCCGGTTCGGGACGCCGACGTTCAGCAGCCAGGCCGCGGCGATCGCGGTCAGCCCGGACGGCACGCAGGTGTTCGTCACCGGCAAGAGCGTGCGCGCGGCGGGCTCGTATTACGGCACGGCGGCCTACCGGGGCTGACGCCGCTGCGGTAACGTGCACAGTCGGAAATCGTCACTTTCCTACCGGGGGGTCTGTGTTCATGAAATTTACTGCGATGGCCGCTGCGGCCCTGCTGATCGCCGGCCTAGCGCCAACCGCAGCTCACGCAACCACCGGTTCCAGCCTGTGGACCGCGACCTACCAGGGCACGGGCGGAGACAGCCGGGGCCAGGCCATCGCGGCCAGCCCGGACGGATCCATGGTGTACGTCACCGGCATCAGCGGTGGCAGCGGCGAGGCCGAGAACTACGAGACGATCGCATACAACGCCGCCACCGGCGCGAAGGCCTGGGCGGCCAGCTACAGCGCCGAGGTATCGGGCAACGACGCCGACGCCGTGGCGGTGAGCCCGGACGGGACCGAGGTGTTCGTCACCGGCTCCAGCGCCAACTCGAGCCGGGGCATCGACTACGCCACCGTGGCCTACAACGCGCACACGGGGGCCCAGCTCTGGGCGACCAGGTCCAAGGGCAAGCACGGGTTCAACACCGCCGAGTCGATCGCGGTGAACGGGTCCGACGTGTTCGTCACCGGCTACAGCTCAGGACCGGGCGATAAGGAGGCGGGCTACGCCACCGTGGCCTACGACGACAGCACGGGCGCCCAGCTCTGGACGGCCACGTACGCCCCGGCCGGCTCGGTCAGCTTCGCCCAGTCGGTGACGGCGACCTCATCGACGGTCATCGTCACCGGCTACAGCGAGCCGGGCTCCAGCCTGGAGGCGGCGACGGTCGCCTACAGCGCCAGCAGCGGAGCGCAGCTGTGGGTGAAGACGGGCAAGAACGGCAGCGTGGGTGACGCGGCCGGGGTGAGCCCGGACGGATCGACGGCCTACGTCTTCGGCGGCGTCACGGGGGCGGGCAACGTCTCGGCCTTCGTGACCACCGCGTACAACACCGCGACCGGAGCCCAGCGCTGGACGGCCCGCTACAACGGCCCCACCACCGACGGGACGGAGCCGCTGGACCAGTACCTGAAGGTCAGCCCGGACGGGTCCCAGGTGTTCGTCACCGGCAGCGTTCCCGAGCCCGGCCCGGACTCCAACGACGCTTACGCGACCGTGGCCTACAACGCCAGCACCGGCGCCCGGCAGTGGGCCGCGGTCTACACCGGCGGACAGGACGAGAACTTTCCCTCGGCCATCGCGGTGAGCCGGGACGGCGGCACTGTGTACGTCACCGGTGCGAGCCGGCTGAGCAGCACCTTCTACAACTACGGCACGGTGGCTTACGCGGCCGGCACCGGGACGATGGCGTGGGAGCACGACTTCGGGTCGCCGTCACACGGCAGCCAGCCGACCGGGCTCGCGGCCACCAGCTCGGGGGTCGTGGTGAGCGGGGCCAGCCCCTACCAGGGGCATGCGGTATGGGCCACAGTGGCGTACGCCGGCTAGTAAGCGCTGGGTCCGGGGTGGAACCGTTCGGAAAATCCAGGATGAAGATCCAGCGGCGGCTGGTCAGCCGGTTCCGGCCAGGCTCGCCCTGCCGATGTCCTGGCCGCCGGTGAACGCCGCCCACAGCGAGGCGTAGGTTCCACCGGCCGCGAGCAGCTCGTCGTGGGTGCCGGCCTCGGCGATCTGGCCGCCGTCCACGACCACGATGCGGTCGGCGCGGGCGGCGGTGGTCAGCCGGTGCGCGACGACCAGCGTGGTGCGCTGGGTGGTGAGCCGGCTGACGGCGCGCGTCACCGCGGCCTCCGAGGCCAGGTCGAGCGCGGAGGTGGCCTCGTCGAGCAGCAGGATCGCCGGGTCGACGAGCTGAGCGCGGGCCAGCGCGATCAGCTGCCGCTGCCCGGCGGACAGGCTGCGGCCGCGCTCGCCGACCGCGTGCTCGTAGCCGTCCTGCAGCGCGGTGATCATCTCGTGCGCGCCGACCGCGCGGGCGGCGGCCTCGACCTCGGCGGGGCTGGCGTCCGGGCGGCCGTAGGCGATCGCGTCGGCGACCGTGCCGGAGAACAGGTAGGGCTCCTGCGGCACCACGCCGAGCCGGTGCCGGAAGCCGGCCAGGTCGTAGTCCCGCACGTCGACGCCGTCGACCAGTACTGCGCCCGCGGTCGCGTCGTAGAACCGCGCCACGAGCTTGACCAGCGTCGACTTGCCCGCTCCGGTCTGGCCGACGAGGGCCACGGTCTCGCCGGGCTCGATGGTCAGGCTGACGTCGTGCAGCGCGTCCCGGCCGGCCCCGCCGTAACGGAAGCTCACGTCGCGCAGCTCGATCTGGCCGCGCAGCTGCCGCACGGGCAGCGGGTGGCGGGGCTGCGGCGTGCTGGTCGGCACGCTGAGCAGCTCGGTGATCCGGTGCAGTCCCACCACGGCCTGCTGGTAGCCGTCGAACACCTGGGACATCTGCTGGACCGGCGCGAAGAACATGTCGATGTAGAGCAGGTAGGCGATCAGCGCGCCGGCGGTCAGCACGCCGCCGCGCACCTGCCCGGCCGCGAC
The DNA here is from genome assembly GCA_036495825.1 of Streptosporangiaceae bacterium. Classification (GTDB taxonomy): domain Bacteria; phylum Actinomycetota; class Actinomycetes; order Streptosporangiales; family Streptosporangiaceae; genus PALSA-505. The sequence goes on along the minus strand of DASXME010000237.1, from coordinate 6,699 downwards.
CACGAGCACCAGCGCGCCGGCGATCGTGGACAGCGTCTGGACGAACGGGAAGTACAGCGCGATCAGCCGCTGGGACCGCATCCGGGCCCTGCGGTAGGCGTCGCTGAGCCCGGCGAACCTGGCCCGGTTGTACTCTTCGCGCCGGTAAGCCTGGGTCACCCGCAGGCCGGCCACGTTCTCCTGCAGGTCGCCGTTGACGACGCTGACCCGCTCCCTGGCCCGCTCGTACGCCTTGGACGACTTCGACCGGAAGATCAGCGTGGCCACCGCCAGCGCCGGGATGATCGTGAGCACCGTCAGGCCGAGCCTGACGTTGATGATCAGCAGCGCGGCCATCACGCCGAAGAACGACAGCACCGAGCTGACCGTGCTGATCAGGCCGGTCTGCAGGAACGTGGACAGCGCGTCCACGTCGGTGGTCATCCTGGTCATGATCCGGCCGGTCAGCTCGCGCTCGTAGAAGTCGAGCCCGAGCCGCTGCAGGTGCGCGAAGATCTTGACGCGCAGCGCGTAGAGCAGCCGCTCGCCGTTGCGGCCCACCACCATCGTCTCGACGATGTTGACCACCCAGTCGGCGAGCACGACGGCCAGCCCGATCAGCGAGACCAGCACGATCGCGTGGAACGCCTTGCCCTCGACGCCGTGGTCGATGCCGCCGCGGACCAGCGCGGGCAGCGCCAGGCCGGCCAGCGCGTCCAGGCCGTCGAGCACCAGCCCGGCGACCAGCGCGATCATGAACGGCTTGAGCAGCTTGCGCAGGCTGAAGTGCGACTCGGCGGCGCGCGCCTGCGCCTCGTCGATCCGCGGGGTGTCGTCCGCCGGGGGCAGCGCCTCCAGCCGGGCCAGCATTTCCGGGCCGAGCGGCACGCCGGCCAGCATCGAGGACCACTCGGCACCGCGGCCGGGCGGCGGGGCCAGCGGTGCCACCCCGGCGGGCTTGGTTACCGTCGCCACTCCGGCCAGCTCGGCGGCCTCGGCGTCGTCGTCTGCGCCCTCGTCCGGGCCAGCCAGCAGCAGCCGGTACCGGGGGCAGCGTTCGGTCAGCTCGTCGTGGCTGCCGACGTCCAGCACGCGGCCTTCGTGCAGCACGGCGATCCGGTCGGCGAGCTGGAGCGTCGACCGCCGGTGCGCGATCAGCAGCGTCGTCCGGCCGCGCATGACCTCGTGCAGCGTGGCGTGAATCTCCGCCTCGATCCGCGGGTCGACCGACGACGTGGCGTCGTCCAGCACCAGGATCCGCGGGTCGATGAGCAGCGCCCGGGCCAGCGCGATCCGCTGCCGCTGGCCGCCGGACAGCGTCAGCCCCTGCTCGCCGATGACCGTGTCGTACCCGTCCGGCAACTCGGCGATGAACTCCTCGGCGCGGGCGGCGCGCGCGGCCGCGACCACCTGCTCGGCGGTGACGTCAGGCCGGCCGTAGGCGATGTTGGCCCGCACCGTGTCGGAGAACAGGAAGCTGTCCTCGAGCACCAGGCCGATCGCGGAGCGCAGCGAGTCCAGCGTGACGTCCCGCACGTCGATGCCGCCGAGCCTGACCGCGCCGCCGGTCACGTCGTAGAAGCGCGACAGCAGCAGCGAGACCGTGGACTTGCCCGAGCCCGACGCGCCGACCAGGGCCAGCGTCTCGCCCGGCCTGGCCTCCAGCGTCAGCCCGTCCAGCACCGGCCGGGACGGCAGGTAGCCGAAGTGCACGTCGTCGAAGACCACCCCGGCCGCGTCCGGCGGCAGCTCGATGGCCCCCGGCTTCTCGCTGATCAGCGGCCGCGAGTCGATCACCTCGAAGACCCGGATCGCGCTGGCCCGCGTCTCCTGGCCGAGCGTGATCAGGTAGGTGAGCATCCGCACCGGGCTGACCATCTGGGCCAGGTAGGCCGAGAACGCCAGGAAGGTGCCCAGCGTGATCGAGCCGCGGATGGCCAGCCAGCCGCCCAGCGCCAGCACGCCGATCTGGCCCAGCGACGGGATCGCCTGCAGCGCCGGGGTGTACCGGGCGGTGAGCCGGACCGTCCGCACCCGCGAGGCGAACAGCCGCTCGCTGGCCTCCTCGAGCCGCTCGAGTTCCTGCTCTTCCTGGCCGAAGCCCTTGACCACCCGCACCCCGGTGATCGCGGCCTCGACCACCCCGGCGACCGCGCCCGACTGCTGCTGCGCGTGCCAGCTCGACGGGAACAGCCGCTGCCGCGAGGCGAGCGTGACAAACCACAGCGCCGGCCCGACCGCGAACGCGACCAGCGTCAGCAGCGGGGACAGGAACAGCATGATGACCAGGGAGGCAATGAACAGCAGCGCGTTCCCGGCCGTCACCGGGATCATGCCGAGCAGGCCCTGCACCATGTTCACGTCGGAAATGGCGCGGCTGACCACCTGGCCGGTGTTGAGCTCGTCCTGGCGGCTGCCGTCCAGCCGGGACAGCGCGTTGAAGAGCTCGGTGCGCAGGTCGTGCTGCACGTCGAGCGACACCCGGCCGCCGTAGTAGCGCCGCATGTAGATGCCGCCGAAGCTGATCAGCCCGGCCAGCACCAGCGTGATCGCCAGCGGCCAGATCGACTCGGCATGAGTGACGATCACCTTGTCGATGATCCGCCGCTGCACCAGCGGGATCACCGCGATCACCGCGGTGGCCAGCAGCGTCCCGCCGAGCGAGATCAGCGTGTTCCTGCGATACCGCAGACAGTAACCGGCGAGCCGCCGCATCCAGCGCTCACCGTTAGGGCCAGAGATCCGCTGAGGACCGGCTTGCTTCGTCGATCGCATAGTTAGACAGGCTAACCATTACCTCAGACATAAAATTTCCGAACGGTAGCGGGAATCAGTCCGGTCCGCTGACTGCCGGTGCGATCGCCACGGTGGCTTCCGCCTGCTCAGGGAGCCGGACGGTCCCTGGATCGGCCCGGTCGCCGGTGATGAGCACGGCGGCAACATTTCGGTCACAGATCAGGCCGGATGCGGGTGAGGACCAGGGTGACGTCGTCTTCGGCGTGCTGGCACAGCCGCTGGGTGATGACCTGGCAGGCGGCGTGCAGGCTGGCGTGCGGGGGCGCGAGGGCGGCGGGGAGGACATCGCGGAGCTGGGCCAGGCCGTCATCGAGGGGGCGGGCGCGGGTTTCCACCAGCCCGTCGGTGTACACGGCGAGGGTGGCGCCGGGGGGCAGGCTGATCCGGGTTTCGGCGAAGGTCCCGGCGCCCAGGCCCAGGGGCAGGCCGGGCGGCAGGTCGAGCAGCCGGGCCGGACGGCCGGGAACGGCGAGCACAGGCGGCAGGTGACCGGCCTGGCTGATCACGCAGGAGCTGCCGGGCAGGTCGATCACCGCGGCGATGCAGGTGGCGAACGGTGCCGTGGTGATCGCTGTCATCATCTCATCCAGCCTGGCCAGTACCTGGGCCGGCGGAAGGTCCAGGCTGGCGAGGGTGTACGCGGCGGTGCGCAGCTGGACCATGGCGGCTGCTGCCTCCGGGCCGTGGCCCATCGCGTCGCCGACGATCAGGGCGGCGGCTTGCCCGGCCGATAGCGGGATGATGTCGTGCCAGTCGCCGCCGACGATGCTGTCGCCCACGGGCTGGTAGTGGCGGGCGACCTCCAGGCCGGGCGGCGCCGCGGGCTGTGCGGGCAGCAGGCCGTGCTGCAGCGCGAGCGCGGTGCGGTGTTCGCGGTGGTAGAGCCGGGCATTGTCCAGGCACACTGCGGCGCGCGAGGCCAGCTCGCCGGCGTGCGGGAACTCGCCGGGGCTGAACGGCGGGCTAGCGGTCGTGCGGCCGAACTGCAGGCAGCCGATCACCGTGCCGCGGGCCGCCAGCGGCATGGCCAGGAAGGAGGTGAAGCGGGCGGCCGCCTCCGCGCCGCCGGGGCGGCGGGCGATCCGCCCGGCGGCCTGGCCGTCCAGTTGGCCGGACAGGACGGCTTCGCCGGTGGTCATCGCCTGGGCGCCAGGTGTGCCGGGGTCGAAGATGACCACCTCGCCGGCGGGCATCAGGCGGTCTGCGGCTGCCAGGTCATGGTGAGCAAGACGGCCCGCCAGCCGCCTTGCCGCAGTTCCCTGGCCCGGACGCGAGATGGCGGTCTCGCCGGCGGCCAGCAGGTGCTCGGCGACATACAGGGCTGCGGCGTCGGCGAAGGCGGGGACGGCGATGTCGAGGATTTCGCTCGCTGTCTGGTCCAGGTCCAGCGTGCGGCCGATCCGGGACGCCGCCTCGGCCAGCCAGCCGGGCCGCGGCGACGGCCACACCTTCCAGACGGTCATCATCGCCCCGCCAGGCCCGGGCAGCGGCTCGCAGCGGAGGGCGAAACGCCCTTCGCCCAGCCGCCCGCCCGCCACGGTCGTGGCCCATACCTGCCCGGCCCTGACCTCGGCCAGGGCGTGGTCGGCCAGCTCGTCCTGACCCGGCCCGGTCAGCAGCACCTCGCACAGGTGCTGCCCCACGGCGGCGCGCCCAAGCAGGCCGAACAGCCGCGTGGCGCTGTCCGGCCATCCGGTCACCAGCCCCCTGGCATCCAGGGTGAACGTGGCCAGGCCTGCCAGCTCGGGCTCGCGCCGCTGCGGCAGCCCTCGCTGGGCATCGGTAGCCATCGATGACTCCCGCCGGGTCCCTGCACTAACTGAGAGGTTCTACGCAATCACGTAATGTATCCCACTATGGGCGCGGCGGCGGGCCCCGCCGGCTGACGCGCAGAAGGAGGCAGGTCATGGTAGCTGACGAGCCCGACTGGGTGCCGCCGGGCATCGACACCCGCCGTGCGAACGCAGCCCGGGTCTATGACTACCTGCTCGGCGGAAACCACAACTTCCTGGCCGACCAGGACGTGGCCCGGGCGATCATCGCGGTCGAGCCCAACTCCCGGGCGATCGGCCAGGCCAACCGAGCCTTCCTCGGCCGGGCAGTCCGCTTCCTCGCCGCAGCGGGCATCCGCCAGTTTCTCGACATCGGCTCCGGCATCCCCACCGAGGGCAACGTCCACGAGGTCGCCCAGCACGTCGCCCCCGGCGCTCGCGTGGTCTACGCCGACATCGATGAGGTCGCGATCGCCCACAGCAAAGCCATCCTGGCCGACAACCCCGATACCACCATCATCCACGGCGACCTGCGCCAGCCCGGACAACTCCTCACCCACCCCGGCACCCGCCGCCTGCTCGACCTCAGCCAGCCGGCCGGCCTGCTGCTGGTGGCCGTCCTGCACTTCATCCCCGACGCTGACGACCCCTGGCACATCGTGGCCACCCTGCGGGACGCGCTCGCCCCGGGCAGCTACCTCGTCTTGTCCCACGGAACCGACGAAGGCAAGCCCGCGGTGGCGCACGCCGCCGAGAAGGTCTACCAGCGCGCGGTCTCCACCCAACTGCGCATGCGTCCCCGCCCCGACATCCTGCGCTTCTTCGACGGCTTCCAGCTCACCGGCCCAGGCCTGGTCTCGCTACCAAACTGGCAGCCCGCCCCCGCCAGCCCGTCCGGCGGCCCTGGCAAATACTGGGGAGGGCTCGCCGGGGTCGCGCGCAAACCATAACCGCCAGCCCGCCGCTGGCCCGTATCGACGACTATCTCAGTGCTCGGGCAAGACCAGATCCTGATGCTACCGAGGAGCGCATCTGCGTGATCGCCGACCAGCTCGGCCTGGGGGTGATCGACCTGCCTATGCTGCGCCACATTGCCCTCGACATTGCCCTCGACGCCGCGAACAGCGGGCTGGCAGCGCAGATCGACAGTCTCATCTAAAACGCCGCACTTCCTGGCTTTAGATCGGGTACTCCCCTGGGGTGACGGTGTATCTTCGCCCGCTCGGCAGCCGCCAGACCAAGATGCCCGGCTCGGGCTGCTCGAGGTGCCAGCCTTCGGCTTCCTTGGCCTGGTGATGCCGGCGGCAGAGCGGGGCCAGATTGCACTCACAGCTGCGTCCGCCTTTGTCGTAGGCGAGCGTGTGGTCGTCATCGCAGCGGTGAGCCTGGCGGCGGCAGCCGGGAGCCGAGCAGGTGCGCTGCCTGACCTTCACGATGTGATGCAGACTCCGGGGGATCCGGTAGCCGGGGACCTCGCGGGCATGGCTGCAGGAGCCGGCCTCGATCCGGAACACGGTCATCCGGCCGAGCCAGTCTGTGATGCCGTCCGGGTTCTTGACTGGCGGCGGTCGGCGGGCGCATGCGTGGCCGATCGCCCGCCCGGCGGCGTCGGTGACCGTCAGGCACCATCGCGACCCGCCGGTGGCGGCGATCCGGGCGGCGAGGTCGCGGCAGGTGCCGGCGTCGGCGGCCCCGAACCCGGCGATCTCCCCCGGCGCCCCGGACAGCCCCAGCCAGGTGGTCAGCGGCACCGTCGGGTGCACGGACCCGCGCACCGCCAGCCCGTCACCAGAACCGGTCACACCATCAGTCCTGCTCGCATTGTTCGCTCCGCCTGGGCTGTCCGAGTGGCCTGCGCTGCCCGCCCGGCTTGCCGGACTCGCAGCGGCGCTGTTTCGTGGCTGATCGGTTGCAGAATCTTGCGCGCCTGGACCGCACGGGCCGTCGGGGGCATCGGCTGGCGGGATGTCGAGGATGGCGTTCAGCATGGCCGGCGCGTCCTGGCCGGACAGCCAGGCCAGGAATACGGCCGCCCGCAGCTGGGGCAGGGTGGGCGGACAGCCGGCCGCCTTAAGGGCGCGGGCCCGGGCGTCGATCCTGGCGTCGGCGGCCAGGGCGGCGGCGGTCGGCAGGTCACGGCCGGACAGCGTCG
>DASXME010000236.1:0-2580 GCA_036495825.1 Streptosporangiaceae bacterium | reverse complement strand
GACGGCGGGATGATCACCGGCCACGCGCCGGTCAGCTTGCCCAGTGCGTTGGCGTGCAGCGGGCCCGCGCCGCCGAAGGCGACCAGCGCGAAGTCGCGGGGGTCGAATCCCTGCTGCACGGATACCAGGCGCAGCGCGCCGAACATGTTCTCGTTGACGATGTCGACGATGCCGGCCGCGGCCGCCTCCACGCTGCCCAGCTCCATCGCGTCGGCGATGGTCTTGACCGCGGCGTGCGCGGCCTGCGCGTCGAGCGTGATCTCGCCGCCGGCCAGTTCGGTCGGCAGGTAGCCGAGCACCACGTTGGCGTCGGTCACGGTCGGCTCGGTGCCGCCCATCCGGTACGCGGCCGGGCCGGGCACGGCCCCGGCCGACTGCGGGCCGACCCGCAGCGCCCGGGTCAGCGGCGGGACGTGCGCGATGGACCCGCCGCCCGCGCCCACGGTCCGCACGTCCACCGAGGTGGCCCGCACCTTGAGGTCGCCGACCGTGGTCTCCCGCCCGATCCGCGGCAGCAGGTCCTGCACCAGCGCCACGTCGGTGGAGGTGCCGCCCATGTCGAAGGTGAGGAAGTCCCGGTAGCCGGCCTGCTCGGCGGCCCAGGCCGCGCCGGCCACGCCGCCGGCCGGGCCGGACAGCAGCATCGAGACCGGGCTGTCGGCCGCGTTCGCGGCGCTGGCCAGGCCGCCGTCGCTGCGCAGGATGTACAGGCCGGCCGAGACGCCGCCGTCGTCCAGCTTGCCCGCCAGGCTGGCGATGTAGCGGGAGACCTGCGGGTGGACGTAGCTGTTCGCGACGGCGGTGATGGTGCGCTCGTACTCGCGTAGCTCCGGCAGCACCGCGCTGGACACCGAGAGCGGGACCCCCGGGAGCTCCTCCGCCGCGATCGCCGCGATCCGCTGCTCGTGCGCGGCGTTGGCGTAGGAGTTGATCAGCGAGATCGTCAGCGCCTCGACGCCGGCCGCGCGCAGGGTGCGCAGCTTGGCCCGGATGTCGTCGTCGTCCAGGGCGGTCACCACGCTGCCGTCGGAAGCGATCCGCTCGACCGCCTCCACCGTGTCCTCCAGCGAGGCGAGCGGCTCGGGCTTGGGCCAGATGATCCAGCCGGCCAGCCCGCCGGGAACGAACGACCTGGCGATCTGCAGCACCTGGCGGAAGCCCTGGGTGGTGACCAGCCCGACCCGGGCGCCCTTGCCCTCCAGGATCGCGTTGGTCGCGACGGTGGTCCCGTGCAGGACCTGGGTGATGTCGGCGAGGGTGATGCCCGCCGAGCCGCAGACCTTCTCGATCCCGCGCAGCACGCCGACGGACTGGTCGTCCGGCGTGGAGGCGGTCTTGGCGCGGTAGGTACCGCCGGTCCGCTCATCGATCAGCAACACGTCGGTGAAGGTGCCGCCGACGTCGACACCGAGCCGGTAGGTCATCGAGCCTCCTGGAAACGTGGGGTCGCCGCGGTCAGATCACGCCGCCCGCGGTCAGTTCCTCCATCTCGCCGTCGCCGAGGCCGAGCAGGCCGCGGTAGACCTCGCCGTTGTGCTCCCCCAGCTCGGGGCCGAGGTGCCGGACCCGGCCGGGAGTGCTGCTCAGCCGCGGGAAGACGCCCTGCATCGGCAGCTCGCCCAGCTCCGGGTGAGCCAGCCTGATGATGGCCTCGCGGGCGGCGAAGTGCGGGTCGGAGAGCATGTCCCTGGCCCGGTAGATGCGGCCGGCCGGCACCCCGCCCGCGTGCAGCGCGTCCAGCAGGCCGTCCGCGGTCACGGTGGCGGTCCACTCGCTGATCAGGTCGTCGAGCTCGGCCATGTGGGCGCCGCGGGCGCCGTGGGTGGCGTACCGCTCGTCGTCGGCGAGTCCGGGGCGTCCCATCACGCCGGCCAGCCGCCGGAACACCGAGTTCTGGTTGGCGGCGATGAGGACCAGATCGCCGTCGCTGGTCGGATAGACGTTGCTCGGCGCGATGTTCGGCAGCACGCTGCCCGTGCGCTCCCGCTGGTACCCGGCCAGGGACCACTCGGGAAGCAGCGATTCCATCAGGGCGAGCACGGCTTCGTAGATGGCGGAATCCACTACCTGCCCGCGGCCGGTGCGCTGGCGCGCGTGCAGCGCCACCATCGTGCCGAGGGTCGCGAACGTCGCGGCCAGCGCGTCACCGAGCGACACGCCGGCCCGGGACGGCGGCCGGTCGGCGTCGCCGGTGACGTACCTGATGCCGCCCATCGCCTCGCCGATGGAGCCGAACCCGGCCCGGGGCGCGTACGGCCCGGTCTGGCCGAACCCGGTCACCCGGGTGATGACCAGGCCCGGGTTGATCTCCCAGAGGCGGTCCGGGCCGAGGCCCCAGCGCTCCAGCGTGCCCGGCCTGAAGTTCTCCAGCAGCACGTCGGACCGGGCCGCGAGCCGGCGGACCAGATCCTGGCCACGGGGGTCGCGCAGGTTGACGGTGACCGACTTTTTGTTCCGCGCCACCACCGGCCACCACAGCGACATCCCGTGCGGCTTCTCCCGGCCCCACTGGCGCATCGGGTCGCCCTGCCCGGGCTCCTCGACCTTGATGACCTCCGCGCCGAAGTCGCCGAGCAACTG
>DASXME010000235.1:0-2979 GCA_036495825.1 Streptosporangiaceae bacterium | reverse complement strand
AGCCGGTCGTTGTCGCCGAAGCGGATCTCGTCGGTGGCCACCGTGTCGTTCTCGTTGACCACGGGCAGCACGCCGAGGCCGAGCAGCCGCTCCAGGGTGCGCTGAGCGTTGCGGTAATGCGCGCGGCGCATCAGGTCGTCGGCCGTCAGCAGCACCTGGCCGGTGCGGATCCCGTGCCGGCCGAAGGCGGCGGTGTACCGGGCGATGAGGATGCCCTGCCCGACGCTCGCGGCGGCCTGCTGGGTGGCGAGGTCGCGCGGCCGGCGGGACAGGCCGAGCGGCGCCAGGCCGGAGGCGATCGCGCCGGATGAGACGAGCACGACCTGAGAGCCGCGGCGGGCCCGGTTGGCCAGCGCGTCGGCCAGGGCCGTGACCCGGCCATCGTCGATCTCCCAGCCGGGCGTGGTGAGCGAGGACGAGCCGACCTTGACGACGAGCCTGCGAGCCGTCGCGATGTCCGGGCGCCGCCGGCCAGCCGACGTGCGCGGACCAACACCCGGCGCCACGGCCGAGCCAGACGGCCCGGCCGAGCCGGACGACCCGCCCGAGCCCGAGGACCCGGCCGAGCCAGGCGACGCGGCTGATGCCTGGGGCGCACTGAGCGGGGTGTCCGGGCCGGGCGCGGTGGGGGCGCCCGGGGGGGTCATGGCGCGATCCGCCGGTCGGTGCCGCGCGGGCCGAGGCCGACCGCACCGGACGGCAGTTCCGGATCCCAGTCGAACACCACGGCGTCGTCAAAGTCGCCGATCGCCACCTCGGCGCCGGCCTTGGCGCCGAGGGCGGCGAGCTTGTCTTCCACGCCCAGGCGGGCCAGCCGGTCGGCGAGATAGCCGACCGCCTCGTCGTTGCCGAAGTCGGTCTGCAGCACCCAGCGGCGAGGCCGCTCACCGCGGATGAGGAAGCTGTTGTCGCCGGTCTGCAGCACCTCGAAGCCGGCTTCGTCGGCGGCGGCCGGGCGGAGCACCTGGCGGGAGGGCTCAGCTTCGGGCACGGCGGCACGTGCCTCGGCGACGATGCCGGCCATCGCGAAGGCCAGCTCACGCAGGCCTTCGCGGCTGGCCGCCGACGTCTGGCAGACGGTCAGCCCGCGGGCTTCGAGGTCCGCGCTGACCATCTCGGCGAGTTCCCTGGCCGCCGGGACATCGATCTTGTTGAGCACCACGATCCGCGGCCGGTCGGCCAGCGACGCGCCGGTCTCCTCCTGATAGGCGGCCAGTTCCGCCTCGATGACGTCCATGTCGGTCACCGGGTCGCGCCCCGGTTCCTCGGTCGCGCAGTCCAGCACGTGCACCAGCGCCGAGCAGCGTTCGACGTGCCGCAGGAAGTCCAGTCCGAGCCCCTTGCCCTGGCTCGCGCCGGGGATGAGCCCGGGCACGTCGGCCGCGACGAACTGGGTATCGCCGGCCTCGATCACGCCGAGGTGCGGGATCAGCGTGGTGAACGGGTAGCTGGCGACCTTGGGCCGGGCGGCGGACATCGCGGCGATGAGCGACGACTTCCCGGCGTTCGGGAAGCCGATCAGGCCGATATCGGCGACGGTCTTGAGCTCGAGCATGAGCTCCCGGTGCTCGCCGGGCTCGCCCTTGAGGGCGAAGCCGGGGGCCTTGCGCCGGGGTGAGGCGAGGGCCGCGTTGCCCAAGCCGCCGCGGCCGCCGCGGGCGGCCACGAACCTGGTGCCTACGCCGACGAGATCGGCGAGCAGTTCGCCATGCGGTGTCTTGACCACGGTGCCGTCCGGTACCGGCAGTACAAGATCCTGGCCGTCGGCGCCGCTCCGGTTGGAGCCGGCGCCCGGCTTGCCGCTGCCGGCCCGGCGCAGCGCCCGGCGGTGGTAATCGAGCAGCGTGGCCGAGCTGCGGTGCACCTCAAGGATGATGTCGCCGCCACGGCCGCCGTTACCGCCGTCCGGCCCGCCGAGCGGCTTGAACTTCTCCCGGTGGACGGACGCGCAGCCGTTTCCCCCGTCGCCCGCTTCGGCGTGCAGGATGGCCTGATCTGCGAACTCGGCCATAACCCACCCGCTGGCCGCGGCGTACCGCAGCGCTGGAAGCGGCCTACTCTGCCGGCTCGATGACGTTTATGCAGCGGCGCCCGCGGCGACGGCCAAACTGGACCTTGCCGGCCACCAGCGCGAACAAGGTGTCGTCGCCGCCACGCCCGACGCCGATGCCCGGGTGAAAGTGCGTGCCGCGCTGCCGGAGGAGGATCTCGCCGGCGTTGACCTGCTGGCCGCCGAACCGCTTCACCCCGAGCCGCTGGGCACTGGAGTCACGGCCGTTCCGGCTGGACGACGCGCCCTTCTTGTGTGCCATCTCAGCCCTGCTTTCCTGCTGTGCTCTTGGCCTTGGCGGCGGATTTGCCGGCCTTGCCGATGCCGGTGATCTTCACCTGGGTGTACTTCTGGCGGTGACCCTGGCGACGCCGGTAACCGGTCTTGTTCTTGTAGCGGATCATGTTGATCTTGGGTCCGGCCGCCGCGCCGATGATCTCCGCGACGATCTCGTAACTGCCGAGTTCCTCGGGATCGGTGACGATGTTGTCGCCGTCGACCACCATCACGGCGGGCAGCGTCAGGGTGGAGCCGACCTCACCGGCAAGGCGGTCCACGGTGAGGACGTCGTCCAGCGACGCCTTCTCCTGCCTGCCGCCGCAGCGCACGATCGCGTACACCGTGAACTCTCTTTCCGTAATATGCGGACCCGACCACAGCAGGATCCGCCTGTGGTCCTCGGGGCATCCAGTTCATGCCCACGTTGCACGCCATCAGCGCGCCGAAGACACAGATTACCAGACGACGAACGTTCCCTCAGACGGCTGCAGGATCGACGGCCGCCCCCTGACCGTCTCCCGATCCTCCTTCACTGGCCGGCTGGCTGCCGTTCTGTGACTGCGGCTGGTTCCCCGCCGGGCTGGCCTGCTCCCGGTGGCCGTTTGCGGTGTCGGCGGGCTTGGCCTCCGATGCCGCCCCGGATGCCGCGG
>DASXME010000234.1:0-26034 GCA_036495825.1 Streptosporangiaceae bacterium | reverse complement strand
CGCCCGCCGCGCCGTGCCGGGCGCAGCTCACCGCGTCGTCGGGCCGCAGCACGCCCTTGACGATCACCGGCAGCCCGCCGCTGACCTCGCCGAGCCAGCCGATGTCGGCAAAGGTCACGTCGGGCGCCTGCCCGGCCGCGGACAGGTCGGCCAGCGGTCCCAGGTTGGCCAGGTAGTCATCCTCGGGGATGAACTCGACCCCGCGGTCCCGGCGCTTGCGGCCGACCACGGGCGTGTCCGCGGTCAGCACCAGGGCCGCTGCCCCGGCCGCCGCCGCCCGCCGGACCAGGCCTGCGGTGAGCTCGCGGTCGCGCAGGACGTACACCTGGAACCACCACGTCCCGCCGGCCGAGCTGACCGCGGCGGCGACGTCCTCGATCCGCCGCGAGCTCCGGGTGGACAGCACGAACAGCGCGCCGGCCCTGGCCGCGCCGGCGGCCGTGGCCACCTCGCCGTCGGGGTGCACGCTGCGGTGAAAGCCGGTCGGCGCCACCGCGACCGGCGTGCCCAGCGACACCCCGCAGGCCTGCACGCGCGTGTCGACCGCGGTGACGTCCCGCAGCGCGCGGGGGAGCAGCGGGACCCGGCGCCAGGCTTTCAGGTTGGCGCGCAGCGTCTGCTCGCGGCCTGATCCGCTGGCGATGTAGTCGTATACCTCGGCCGGCAGCACGCTCCTGGCCTGCCGCTCCAGTTTTCGCACGGAGGCGTTCACCCGGCCATCCTGCCCGACCGCCGCGGCCGGCCGCGAGCGAGTATCGTTCCCCTCCGCAACGGCTCACGCGCTGCTCAATACGCTGGGAGGACATATGTCGGACCGCACCTACCGGGTGACCGAGATCGTCGGGACCTCACCGGACGGGGTCGAGCCTGCCGTGCGCAACGCGCTGCGCCGGGCCGGCCAGACCCTGCGTCACCTGGACTGGTTCGAGGTCACGCAGATCCGCGGCCAGATCGTGGACGGCGAGATCGCGCACTTCCAGGTCGGGCTCAAGGTCGGCTTCCGGCTCGAGGACAGCTGAGCCTTAAGAAAAGATCAGCTGGCCTGGCTCACCGACGACATGTTGAAGCCCTCGATCCTGGCCGGCGGCATCGCGACCGACGTCAGGTGGTCGCCCCACTCACGGGGCAGCGTCGGCACGCTGGCGCCGACCTCGGCCAGGCGGCTGAGCATTCCGACCGGGCTCTCGTTGAACCTGAAGTTGTTCACCGCCCCGGTCACTTCGCCGTTCTCCACCAGGTAGACACCGTCCCTGGTGAGGCCGGTGAGCAGCAGCGTCTGCGCGTCGACCTCGCGGATGTACCACAGGCAGGTGAGCAGCAGCCCGTTCTGCGTCCTGGCCAGCATGTCGTCGAGCGTGGGCGCGTCCGCCACGGTGGACTCGAAGATGAGGTTGTCGATGCCAGGAGTGACCGGCAGGCCGGACAGCTCGGCCGAGTACCGCGTCTGCAGCAGCGCGGCCAGCTTGCCGTCGCTGATCCACTCACTCGGCCCCAGTGCCAGGCCGTTGTCGAACACCGAGGTGTCGCGGCTCGACGCATGCGCGATCACGAACGGGGCGCATTCCAGGCCAGGCGCGGACGGGTCGCTGCGCAGCGTCACCGGCAGCCCGCTCAGCTGCTCCCCGACCCGGGTGCCGCCGCCCGCCTTGCTGAACACCGTCCGGCCGTTCAGCGTGTCCCGCGCGCCCGCGGCCCAGTAGACGAAGTACAGCAGGTCGCCCATGGCGCCAGGCGGCAGCAGCGTCTCGTAGCGGCCGGCCGGCAGCTCGACCCGGCGGCTGGCCCAGCCGAGCCGCTGCGCGAGATCCGCTTCCAGCGCGGCCACGTCCACGTCGGTGAAGTCACGGCTGGCCGTCCCGGCCCAGGCGGAGCGGCTCAGATCCGCGGACTTGGCGTTCAGCTCCGCCTTGCCCGACGGCTGGTCGTGCCGCAGCCGCAGGCCGCTGGAGGTGCCGAGGAACGCGCAGGACATGTCGTGCTCGGCGTACCCGTACAGCTTGTGCCCGCGCGAGGCGGCCGCCCCGAACGCGTGGCCGAGCGCCTCGGTGAAGCCGCGGAAAACCCCGATCTCGGTGCGCCCGACCGGATCGTCCCACCGCGGGCCGGCCGTGGCCCCCGGGGTCACCAGCGGCCTGGCGTCCTCGGCGGGCGTGCTCTGCACGGCCGCCTGCTCGGCGGCGCGCACCACGTCCTCGATCTGGTCGTCACGCACGCCGGTCCTGGACACCACGCCGGTCATCGCCTGGCCGCCGCTGCGCCGCACGGCGATCACCGTGAGGCGGCGGGACTGCGACACGCCGTTGGTGGTCAGCGTGTTGCCCGCCCAGCGCAGGTTGGCCGATGAGCTCTCCTCGGCGATGACCACGCAGTCCTCGCAGCGGGCCGCGGCCAGCGCCCGCTCGACGGACTGCTGCGGTGAATGCGCTGAATGCGCTCCCGCGCTCATGTCGCCTCCTCGGCGGTGTTCAGGATCCGGATGCCGCGCATGACGACGGCCGGGCAGCCGTGACTGACCGGGGCGACCTGCGAGGGCTGTCCCTTCCCGCAGTTGAAGGCGCCGCCGAGCACGTACGTCTGCGGCCCGCCGACTGCCTCCAGGGAATTCCAGAACTCGGTGGTGATCGCCTGGTAGGCGACGTCGCGGAGCTGGCCGGCCAGCCGCCCGCTCTCGATCTTGTAGAACCGCTGGCCGGTGAACTGGAAGTTGTACCGCTGCATGTCGATCGACCAGCTCTTGTCCCCGGCGACGTAGATGCCGTGCTCGATCCCGCTGATCAGCTCGTCGACGGACGGGCCGCGCTCGGGCGGCTGCAGCGAGACGTTCGCCATCCGCTGCAGCGGCATGTGGCCGGGCGAGTCGGCGAACGCGCAGCCGTTCGAGCGGCCGAGCCCGTTGCGCCGGGCGATCCTGCGGTCCAGCTGGTAGCCGGTCAGCACGCCGCCGGTGATCAGGTCCCAGGACTGGGCGGCCACGCCCTCGTCGTCGTAGCCGACCGTGGACAGCCCGTGCTCGGCGGTGCGGTCCCCGGTGATGTGCAGCTGCGGCGAGCCGTACTGCAGGCTGCCGAGCTGATCCGGGGTGGCGAACGAGGTGCCGGCGTAGGCCGCCTCGTAGCCGAGCGCCCGGTCGAGCTCGGTCGCGTGGCCGATCGACTCGTGAATCGTGAGCCACAGGTTAGACGGCTCGATCACCAGGTCGTAGCGGCCGGCCCGCACGGTGGGGGCGGCCAGCTTCTCGGCCAGCAGCCCGGGCAGCTGCTCGAGCTCGGCCTCGAAGTCCCAGCCGGTACCCGTCAGGTACTCATAACCCCGCCCGGCCGGCGGGGCCAGCGTGCGCATGGTGTCGAAGCGCCCGTCGGCGCTGACCGCGACCGCGGTCAGGGCCGGCTGCACCCTGACCCGCTGCTGGATGGCCGTGGTGGCGCCGTCGGAGTAGAACTTGCACTCCTTGACGGCCTGCAGCTCGGCATCCACGTGCGCGACCCCGTCGCGGGCGAGCAGCCCTTGGCTCCACCGCGTGAGCAGCGCGATCTTGTCCGCCACGCTGACCTCGAACGGGTCGATGACGTACGACGAGATCCAGGTCACGTCGCCGTGGCCGGGCTCGTCGGCGAGCTCG
This sequence comes from Streptosporangiaceae bacterium, assembly GCA_036495825.1. Classification (GTDB taxonomy): domain Bacteria; phylum Actinomycetota; class Actinomycetes; order Streptosporangiales; family Streptosporangiaceae; genus PALSA-505. Next base: position 22,415 of record DASXME010000234.1, on the reverse strand, counting down.
ATCCGCTCGGCCGCGATCGGCGCGGCCACCCTGGCCACTTCCACGGCCTGCTCGGCCGCGCGGGCGGCGGCCTGCGGGGTCAGGTCCACGGTCGCCGCGAACCCCCAGGTGCCGTCCACCACGACCCGGACGGCCAGGCCGAGATTGCCGGCGTCCAGCATCGTCTCCAGGTTGCCGTCCGACAGGCCGATCCGCTGGCCCCTGATCTGCTCGACCCGGATGTCGGCGTGCTGCGCGCCCAGCTCGGCGGCGCGCTGCAGCGCGGTGTCCGCGAGCTCGCGCAGCGGCAGGGCGGCAAACTCGGGGTCGATCCGGTGTGCCGCGTTACTTTCTACGATCTGATCCACGACAGGCAACCTATCTCACTGTGTGCTCTGGCTGTGCCGGCTCCCTGTGCTGCAACGCTGTGCTGCAACGCTGTGCTGCAACGCTGTGCCGGTTCCCTGTGCTGCAACGCCGGGCCGGCCGGTACGCTCGCCAGATGCTTACCTGGAGGTGCAGCGAGCCGTGAGCCGATCCGTTCTCGTCACCGGCGGAAACCGCGGCATCGGGCTGGCCATCGCGCGCAGGCTCGCCACCGCGGGCGACCGGGTCACCGTGACCTCGCGGTCCGGCGAGCCGGTGGACGGGCTGACCGTGGTGCAGTGCGACGTCACCGACACGGCCGCGGTGGACGCGGCGTTCGCCAAGACCGAGGCCGATCAGGGGCCGGTCGAGGTCCTGGTGGCGAACGCCGGCATCACCAGGGACCAGTTGCTCGCAATGATGCGCGAGGAAGCCTTCGCCGACGTGGTGGACACCAACCTGACCGGCGCCTACCGGGTCGCCAAGCGGGCGGTGCGCGGCATGATGCGCCAGCGGCGCGGACGGCTCATCTTCGTGTCCTCCGTGGTCGGGCTGCTCGGCTCGGCCGGCCAGGCCAACTACGCGGCCTCCAAGGCGGGCCTGGTCGGGCTGGCCCGCTCGCTGGCCCGCGAGCTCGCGCCGCGGAACATCACGGCCAACGTCGTGGCTCCCGGCTTCGTGGACACCGACATGACCGCGTCGCTGCCCGACGACAGGAAGGCTGTCATCCTGGCTAGCATCCCGCTCGGGCGCGTCGCCGCGGCCGACGAGGTAGCCGCCCTGGTGGCCTTCCTGGCCAGCGACGACGCCGCGTACATCACCGGCGCGGTGATCCCGGTCGACGGCGGCCTCGGCATGGGCCACTGAGCTTGAGCTTCTAGGAGACAGGCATGGGCATTCTCGACGGCAAGCAGATCCTGGTCACTGGCGTGCTCACCGACTCGTCGATCGCGTTCCACGTGGCCAGGATCGCGCAGGAGCAGGGCGCCAGCGTCATCCTCACCGGCTTCGGGCGGATGAGCCTGGTCGAGCGGATCGCCCGGCGGCTGCCGGACCCGCCGCCTGTCATCGAGCTCGACGTGACGAACGACGAGCAGCTCGACTCCCTGGCCGAGCGGCTCCGCGCGCACACCAGCCGGCTGGACGGGGTGCTGCACGCGATCGCCAACGCGCCGCAGGCCGCGCTGGGCGGCAACTTCCTCGGCACGACCTGGGACGACGTGGCCGCCGCCGTGCACGTGTCCACGTACTCGCTCAAGGCGCTCGCCATGGCGGCGCTGCCGCTGATGGACGGCGGCGGGTCGGTTGTGGGCCTGGACTTCGACGCCAGCGTGGCCTGGCCCGGCTACGACTGGATGGGCGTGGCCAAGGCCGGCCTGGAGTCCTGCGCCCGCTACCTGGCCCGCGACCTGGGCGCGCAGCGGATCAGGGTCAACCTGGTGTCGGCGGGCCCGCTGCGCACGATGGCGGCCAAGAGCATCCCTGGGTTCGAGAAGTTCGAGCCGATCTGGGCGGACCGCGCGCCGCTCGGCTGGGACATCACCGACCACAGCCCCACCGCGCAGGCCTGCGTGGCCCTGCTGTCCGACTGGTTCCCCGCCACCACCGGCGAAATCGTCCACGTCGACGGCGGCGCGCACGCGGTCGGTGCCTAGAAGATCTTTTTCTCCGAACGGGGAGTCGCCGGTCTTCCGCCCGGCCGCCGGCCTTTCCTGGGCGCCGGCCGGCCAGGGGTGCGGGACTGTTTGCGCGCAGGACTGTTCAGCGCAGCGGCCCGGCTCAGCGCAGCAGGTCGGCCAGCCGGGTCTGCCGCGGCCGCTCGCCGATCGTGCGGACCGCCCGCGCCAGCGCGGGCCCGGTGCCGTGCACGACCGACAGGTGCCGCTGGGCCCGGGTCAGCGCCGTGTAGACCAGCGGCCGGGACAGCATGCCGGTGGCCTCGGCCGGGAAGACCGCCACCACGGCCGGCCATTCCGAGCCCTGCGCGCGGTGCACGGTCATGGCCCAGCCGTGCCGCAGGTCGCTGAGCAGCTTGACGGGCACGGTGACCGGCACCCCGGTGAACGTGATGATGATCCCCTCGTCGGTCGGCCCGGTCACCGTGCCGACCTCGCCGTTGGCGAACCCCTCGTCGATGTGGTTGGCGATCGCCACCACCCGGTCGCCGGGGTCGAAGCCGCCGTGCACGCCGGGTCCTGGGTTCAGCCGGGCCTTGAGCGCCCGGTTCAGCTCGATCGTGCCGGCCGGGCCCTTGTGCACCGGCGTGACCACCTGGACGTCGGCCGGCGGGATGCCGAGCGCGCGCGGGATCGAGTCGGTGACCAGCTGAGTCACCCGCACCGAAGCCTGCTGGCTGCTGCGCACCGGCACGACGACGGCCTCGTGCTGCGGCGCGCCCGGCTCGTCCGGCCCCAGCGGCGGCAGGTCGCCGCCGCGCACCGCGGTGGCCAGCCGGGCGATCACCCCGCCCTCGCGCTGCCGGTAGAGCGTGGTCAGCTCGGTGACCGGCACGGCTTCGGAGTCGATGACGTCGGCCAGCACCCGGCCAGGGCCGATCGAGGGAAGCTGCGCCGGATCCCCGACCAGCAGCAGCCTGGTGCCGTCGGCGCACGCCTCCACCAGCGCCGCGGCGAGCTCGGCGTCCAGCATCGAGGACTCGTCCACGACGATGAGGTCGGCGTCGAGCGGCCACTCCTCGCAGCGGGTGAAGATCCAGGCGGCTTCGCTGCCCGGCTGCTCGGCACCCTGGGCGGCGCCGGGCGCGCGGCCGCGGCCCTGCGCGCCGAGCAGCCGGTGCAGCGTGGTGGCCGGCGCGCCGGCCAGTTCCTCCAGCCGCTTGGCCGCGCGGCCGGTCGGCGCGGCTAGGGCGACCCGCAGCCCGCGTTCGGCGGCCAGCGCGACCACGGCGGCGACGGTACGGCTCTTGCCGGTCCCCGGCCCTCCGGCCAGCACGCAGACGCCGTGGCTGGCCACCGCGGCGACCGCGCCGCGCTGCGCCTCGTCCAGCTCGATGCCAGCGCCGTCGCCGGACTGGCCGGCCGCCTCGTCGCTGGCCCCGGCGGTGCTGGCCACGGTGCCGCTGGCCCCGGTGCCGCTGCCTACGGTGCTGTCGCCCTCGGACTCCGCCGTCAGCATGTCCTCGGCCGCCGGGGCGGGGTCGGCCTTCTTCTTGCGGGCCCCGCCCTTGGCTCCGCTCTTGGCCTTGCGCGCCGGTCGGGGCTCAGCCAGCGGCTCCGCGGTGGCCGCCAGCCGGGCCAGCCCCTCCGCTATCGCCTCCTCCGCCATCGCGTACCTGGCCAGCGCAAGCAGCCCGCCCGGCGCCTCAGGCTCCGCCTCGGCCCCCTGTACCCCACCAGCCCCCTGTACCCCACCAGCCTCTTGTGTCCCGTCGGCCTCTTGTGTCCCGTCGGTGTCTTGTGTCCCGTCGGTCTCCGGCTCTGTCTGGGACTCGGGCCCGGCGTCCGGCTCGTCCTCCAGCGGCTCGGGCAGCTCGAACGGCAGCACGCCGCCGTCGTCCACCGCCGCCTCGACGGCCGCGGCCGGGTCATCGATCCGGAACCTGCCGACCGACCGCGCGATCACCTCGGCCGGGACCGCGGTGTGACCCTCGCGCGCCGCGCGGGTCAGCAGGTGCGCGACCAGCGCCCGGCCGCGCCGCGGATCCTGCGGGTCGGCCTGGCCGCCGTGCTGGCCGAACAGCTTGCGGGCGAACCAGTCAGCCTGGTCGGGCCGGATCTGCGGCAGCGCCAGCAGCAGCCACGGATCCTCGCGCAGCCGCGCCGCCGCGCCGGCGCCCAGATGGCTCACCGCGGCCCCGGCGAATTTCGCCGGGACCCGGCAGGAGATCAGCAGCTCCGCGACCTCGTAGCTGGGCTTGGCGTCCTCGAACGCGCTCGCCAGCCGCTCCGCCCGCTTCGGCCCGACGCCCTGGACCAGCTCCAGCCGCCCCGCGCTGACCTGCTCCGGGTCGGTGATCCCCGCCTCGGCGAGCCGCCCGGCCAGACTCCGGCCCAGGCCTGGCCACAGCCCGGCGGCGCAGAACTCCCCGAACACGTCGGCCGGGGCCGGACTGGCCGGTGCCGTCGTGGATTGGGCGGTCGACATGCCGGCCAGCCTACGACGGGTAGCGTGCGGGTCGCCGCACGCAATGCCGGCCGGCCGGAACATCTGCCGGCCGGAGAAACCGTCGCGGGCGGTACTCCCGGCCCGCGCCTCACACGTCTAACCCTGCGGGGCCACGGGGGCTCCAGTGAAAGGAGATAGATCGTGCGACGCACCTTGGCCATCGCGATGGCCGCGGCGGCTCTCGCCGTATGCACTCCTGGCGTGGCGAGCGCCGCCAGCTCATGGACGAACCAGACCGTGCCGCTGCCGTCCGGCGCGACGAGCGCCCAGCTGACCGGGGTCTCCTGCGTCTCGGCGACAGACTGCGAGGCCGTCGGGTACGCGAACAACCTCATGGTGCAGGCCTGGTCCTGGGACGGCACCTCCTGGACGGTCCAGCCGGTCACGCTTCCGGCCGGCAGCGGCAGCGGCGAGCTGCGCGCGGTCTCCTGCCAGTCCGCTACGAACTGCATGGCGGTCGGCTACTACGACAACAGCTCGGGCGTCCCGTCGGCGCTGACCGAGTACTGGAACGGCAGCGCCTGGGTGTTCCTGCCCAGCCCCGGCCGGCTCGGGGCGGTCGAGAGCGAGCTGAATGCCGTCTCGTGCGCGTCGGCGACCGAATGCACCGCGGTCGGCGACTACCGCAGGCGCAACAACGCCACGCTGCCGCTGGCCGAGCAGTGGAAAGGCTTCGGCAGAGGCTGGTCGATCCAGGCCACCCCCATCCCGGCCGGGGCGACCGACGCCGCCCTGGGCGGCGTCTCGTGCAAGCCGGCCACGAGCTGCACGGCCGTCGGCTGGTCCACTGACAGCTCGGGTACCGAATCGGCGCTGGCCGAGCACTCGGCCCCCAAGGTCTGGACGATCGAGGCCACGGTCAGCACCCCTGGCGCCGCGCTGGGCTCAGTCTCCTGCACATCGGCGGACAACTGCATCGCGGTCGGTGCCGCGAACCTGATAGCGCTGGCCGAGCACTGGGACGGCAGCACCTGGTCGGCCCAGACTGTCCCGGCCCCGACCGGCGCGATCACCACGCCGCTGTCCGCAATCTCCTGCCCGACCGCGTCCGACTGCACCCTGGTCGGGCAGTTCACCAGGGAAACCGGCCCGGTGCAGGCCCTGGCCGAGCACTGGAACGGCAGCGCCTGGAAGGTGCAGCAGACCGCCGCGCCCGCGACGCACAACCGGCCGAACTCGGTCTCGTGCACGACCGGCCGTACCTGCACCATGGTCGGGTTCATCACGCCCGTCGGCGGCGGCCCCCAGGTGCCGCTGTCCGAGCAGGAGTAGCCGGCGCCCGATGAGTTGCCCGATGACTTGTTAGCGCGCGCATGCCGCGCTGATACTTGTCGGTATGGCAGGGACCGCAGACGGTACGCCGCCCCCTCGGCTGCCGGTCCGCGCCTCCGACGCCGAACGCGAGGAGGCCATTGCCGAGCTGCGCGAGCGGTTCGCGGCCGGCCACCTCTCCCAGGACACGTTCGTCTGCCGGATGGAGGTCGCCCTGGCCGCCCGTGAGCAGCGGGAGCTGGCCGTCCTGCTCGCCGACCTGCCGTCGCCTGGCCGGCCGCGCCGCGGCGTGCTCGGCTGGACCGGCCGGGCGGCCGCGGGCCTGACCCGTCTCGGCCCGCGGCTGAGCACGGCCGTCACCCCGGTGAGGGAAGCCGTGCTGGCCTCGGCGCGGCGCGCTGGGCCGGCCCAGCGCCCGCCGCGGATGCCCGGGCTGGTCTTCCCGGCCGGCAGCCGCGGCAGCTTCACCATCGGCCGCGATCCGGGCTGCGACCTGGTCATCGCCGACATCACCGTGTCCCGGCAGCACGCCGGCCTGGACCGCGTCATGCGCGGCTGGCTGCTCACCGACCTGGGCTCCACGAACGGGACCAAGCTCAACGGCTGGCGCGTCCGCGAGCCCGTGCCGGTACAGCCCGGCGACCGGGTCAGCTTCGGCTCGGTCACCTACGTCCTGCGCGCCCGCCCCGGCCAGGCCTAGCCGCGCTCCGCCCCGGCCCCGCCTAGCACAGCATCACCAGATGGCGGCCGGTTCTCGCTCTGAGTGAGGCGGTCTCACATACTGGACACCAGCATGCCACCAAACCCCCATTCCCCCGTGATCGTTTTGACTTTGCACGCGCTACGACCACGGAACCGGGACAAACCGACCCCGATTTTGGTCGTAGCGCGTGCAAAGTGGTTCCTGTGTCTCACAATGCGAGACGTGCGGCCGATCCCGGGACCGTCCGCAGGGGTGACCGTCATCTGACGCAGAACTAGGTATCACCTGAGGCCAGCCTTCCTCTTACTGAAGTAAAGGAGCAGTAAAGAGGGGGATCACATGACTCCAGACGGAGAGCCGACGGATGGCCAGTCAGCAGAAGATCAGTCCGGTGACCAGGGGAGCGACCAGGCACCTGACGGTCAGGACCCGAGTGGCCAGTCGGCTGATGACCAGTCCAGCGATCAAGATCCTGGTGCGCAGCCTGCCGATGACGGGCAGTCCGACGGCCAGGATTCTGGTGGCCAGCCTGCCGATGACGGGCAGTCGGATGGTCAGGACTCCAGTGGCCAGTCCGCGGGCGACGGGCAGTCGGATGGTCAGGACTCCAGTGGCCAGTCCGCGGGCGACGGGCAGTCCGATGCCCAGGACTCCAGCGACCAGCCTGCGGGCGACGGGCAGTCGGATGGTCAGGACTCCAGTGGCCAGTCTGCGGATGACGGGCAGTCCGATGCCCAGGACTCCAGCGACCAGTCTGCGGATGATCAGCAGTCCGGTGATCAGCAGTCCGGTGACCAGGATTCCGGTGACCAGTCCGTAGGCAGTCAGCCCGCGGGCGGTTCAGCCGCCAGCGACAGCGCGGATCCAGGGCAGCCGTACCTGATCGTGGACCAGTACCCGCTGGACAGCGGGGCCCATCCGCCGTGGGGAACGCTCGTGTCCACGGCCGGCTTCTACGGGGTGATCCTCAAGGCCTGGGACGGCATTCAGTACAACGACGGCGGGTGGCTCGCGGCCAACTGGCCGGCGGTCCGTGAGGCCGGCGCCGCCCGGTACGGCGTGAGCTGGTTCCGCGGCGCCTATCTGTTCCTGCGCTTCGCCGCCAGCGGCTCGGCCCAGGCCGACGCGTACCTGAAGGCCATCGACCAGGCGGGCGGCTGGGACAGCGGCGACATCATCCCGATCATCGACGTCGAGCTCGGCGACACGAAGAATCCGGCCAACCTGAACGGCAAGGCGACCGCGCAGCAGATTATCGACTGCACGACGCAGTGCGCGAACCGCATCCGCGCGGTCACGGGCAAGCGCATCATGCTCTACGGCCGGGGGGCCATGCGCGATCTTAAGATCACCGACCACATGGGCTGTGACGTCGTATGGAACCCGAGCTACACCGCTCAGATGGCGACCACAGGACTGGAGACATGGGCGCCCGAGGACATCGTGCTGTGGCAGTACTGCGGCGACAATGTCTCCGTCCTGGCGAACTACCCGCACACGGTCAGCGGCTTCAGCAAGATCGACATCAGCGTGTACACGAAGGGAGCGCAGCCGCCGACGCTGCAGATGGTGCGCGACAGCCTGCTGCCTGCCTAGCCGTCCCCGCCACGTCACCGGGGGCCGGCCGGGACCCCGTAGAGTCAGGGTCGTGACGTTGGTCCTTCTTGTGCGGCACGGCCTCACGGCGGTCACCGGCTCCGTGCTGTCCGGCTGGACGCCAGGGGTGGTCCTGGACGACCGCGGAGTCCGCCAGGCCGAGGCGCTGGCGGCCCGGCTGGCGCCGGTGCCGCTCGACGCGATCGTCTCCAGCCCGCTGGAACGCTGCGCCCAGACCGCCGCGGCGATCGCCGCGGTCAGGAACGGCCAGGCCGCGGCGGTGCAGCGCGACGACCGGGTGGGCGAGTGCAAGTACGGCGACTGGACGAACAAGCCGCTCAAGCGGCTGGCCAAGGAGCCGCTGTGGCAAGTCGTCCAGCAGCATCCCAGCGCTGTCCGGTTCCCCGGCCCTGACGGCGAGTCCATGCTCGACATGCAGCACCGGGCGGTGACCGCGGTCAGGGACTGGAATGCCAGGCTCGGTCCCAGCGCTACCTACGTCATCTGCTCGCACGGTGACGTGATCAAGGCGATCGTGGCCGATGCGCTCGGCCTGCACCTCGACCTCAGCCAGCGCATCCAGGCCGATCCCTGCTCGCTGACCGTGATCAGGTACACGCCGCTGCGCCCGTTCGTCATCAAGATGAACGACAACGGCGGTGACGTCACCGCACTCATCCGCCGCAGCACCCCGGCCGCGGCCTCGGCTCGCGGCGAGAGCGACGCGATGGTGGGCGGGGGCGCCGGCGGGAGCGACGGCCGGATAACCGCGGACGCACAAGGATAGGGACATGCCGTTCTACATGTACGACCCGCCGGAGAGGTTCGTGGCAGGCGCGGTCGGCCAGCCTGGTGAGCGAAGCTTCTACCTGCAGGCCAGCGAAGGCAGCAGGATCACCAGCGTCTCGCTGGAGAAGTTCCAGGTGAGCCAGCTCGCGGAACGCCTCGACGAGCTGCTGGACGAGGTGCTGAGGCGTACCGGCGGCTCGGCTACGGTGCCCGCCGCGACGCCGGCCAACCTGGCCGACGACGCGCCGCTCGACCTGCCGCTGATGGAGGAGTTCCGGGTCGGCGCGATCGCACTGGCCTGGGACGGCGAGACCGACCGGGTGGTCATCGAGGCTCAGGAGGAATCCGAGTCGCCGGTCGAGCCGCTCTCCGACGAGGTGCCGGCCGACGGGCCCGGGGTGCTGCGCGTCCGGCTCACCCCCGGAGCGGCTCGTGCCTTTGCCCAGCGCGCGCTCAGGATCGTCGCGCAGGGCCGGCCGCCGTGCCCCCTGTGCGGCCTGCCGCTCGACGCGACCGGGCACGTTTGCCCGCGGCAGAACGGGTACCGGGCGGGTCATGACTGACCCGTCCGCGGAACCGTCCTCGCGTCGGGGACGGGCGGGCAGCGCGCGCGGGCGGGCCGAGACCCGCCGGCGATCGGACCGGAAGAAGGGCCAGCCGGCCGGCGGGGGCGGCCGGCCGGGCGAGGACGCCGCGCTCGAGTTGCTGAGCAACGGCACGCTCGAGATCGAGGGCCGGCTGGTCGTCGCGTCCAACGCCACGCTCTACTGCACGGTGCGGTGCGAGCAGGCCGAGGCTACCTGCGTATACAAGCCGGTGGCGGGGGAACGGCCGCTGTGGGACTTCCCCGAGGGCACGCTGGCCGGCCGCGAGGTGGCCGCCTACGCGGTCTCTCGCGCGGCCGGCTGGAACGTGGTGCCGCCGACCGTGCTGCGGGACGGGCCGTTCGGGCCCGGCATGTGCCAGCTGTGGATCGACGCCGACACCGGCGAGGACATCGTCGCGCTGTCCCGCCGCTCCGATCACCCCGGCCTGCGCGCCATGGCGGTGTTCGACGCGGTGGTGAACAACGCCGACCGCAAGATCGGCCACCTGCTGCCCGCCCCTGACGGCCATCTTTACGGCTGCGACCACGGCGTCTGCTTCGCCGAGGAGTACAAGCTGCGCACCGTCCTGTGGCAGTGGAGCGGCAAGCGGCTGCCCGCTCCCGCGCTGGAGGCGCTGCACCGGCTGGAGGACGCGCTGGACACCGGCGAGCTCACGGCCGAGCTCATCGCGCTGCTGTCACCCGACGAGGTGAGCGCGACCAGGCGCCGGATAAAGCTGCTGCTCAAGCACCGGGTGCACCCGTATCCGCCGGAGGGCTGGCCCGCGGTGCCCTGGCCGCCGCTCTAGGTGGCTCGAGGTGGCTCGAGGTGGCTCTAGCGGCCGGGGCTGCCGGGAGCGGCCGGCCCGCCGCGGCCGGGCTTGCCCCGGCGGCGCAGGTACCGCTCGAACTCGCGGGCGATCGCGTCCCCGCTGGCCTCGGGCAGGTCGGTCGCGTCCTGCGACTCCTCCAGCGTCCGCACGTACTCGGCAACCTCGGTGTCCTGCTGGGCCAGCTCATCGACGCCGCGCTCCCAGGCCCGCGCCTTTTCGCTGAGATCGGCGAGCGGGAGCGGCAGGTCGAGCACGTCTTCCACCCCGCGCAGCAGCGCCAGCGTGGCCTTGGGGCTGGGCGGCTGGGCCACGTAGTGCGGTACCGACGCCCACAGCGAGACCGCGGGGATGCCCGCGTCACCGCAGGCGTGCGCGAGCACGCCGACGATGCCGGTCGGCCCCTTGTAGTCGACCGGGGACGCGTTCAGCTCGGCGGCCAGCTTGGGATCGGAGGCGGCCGCCGATACCGGCACGGGGCGAGTGTGCGGGGCGTCGGCGAGCAACGCGCCGAGCAGCACGACGAGTTCGACCCGTAGCTCGGCGAAGCCGGTGATCAGCTCATCGCTGAACGCCCGCCAGCGCATGTTGGGCTCGATGCCGTGCACCAGCACGATGTCGCGGTCGATGCCCTCCGGCTTGGCCATGGAAAACCGGGTGGTCGGCCAGACCAGCCGCTCGGTCCGCCCCTCGGCGAACTCGACGACGGGCCGCGTCACCTGGAAGTCGTAGAAGTCCTCGGGATCCATAGCGGCGATCGGCGTAGCCTCCCACTCGATGCCGAGGTGGCTGATCACTCCGCTGGCCGCCTCGCCCGCATCGTTCCAGCCTTCGAAGGCGGCCACGAGCACCGGTGCGGTGAGCTTCCCCACGCCGTTAAACCTGATCACCACCACCTCCTCCTGGCCCGGGCGATCCAGATCGCCGGAGCGGGGCGGCCGCCGTGCCTGTTGCCGTTCCTGTCGACAAGACGCCTCCAGGTTACGTGGTCAACCATGATCTCTGGGTGACCGCGGCCCGCCCGCACGCCCGCCGTCGGCGGGCTGCAGGTGGCCGGCCACTAGAATAGGCGCACGATGAGCCATTCTGGACGATCACTGCCGCTGGTCATCGCCGAGCGTGTCGCGGCCGCTCGCTGGTGACCGCTCACCGCGCCGATCCGCTGCAGGCCGTCCTGTTCGACATGGACGGCCTGCTGGTTGACACCGAGCCGATCTGGTACGAGATCGAGACCGAGGTGATGGCCAGGCTCGGCGGCAGCTGGACTCCAGCGGACCAGGTCGCGCTGGTGGGCGGCTCGCTGGAGCGGACGCTCGGCTACCTGCTGGCCAAGGCCAGCCGGCCGGTACCGCAGCGGCAGGTGGCCGGCTGGCTGATCGACGGGATGATCGGCCGGCTGGCGGCGTCCGAGGTGCCGCTGCGGCCGGGAGCAGGCGAACTGCTCGCCGAGGTGCGGGCGGCCGGCCTGCCGCACGCGCTGGTCACCTCGTCGGAGCGGGCGGTCATGGACGCGGTGCTGGCCGGGACCGGCCTGCACTTCGAGGTGACCGTGTGCGCGGCGGACGTGACCAGGATCAAGCCGGACCCCGAGCCCTACCTGCTCGCGACCAAGCTGCTCGACGCCGATCCGGCGCGCTGCGTGGTGCTGGAGGACTCGCCCAACGGCGTGGCCGCGGCCGAGGCGGCCGGCTGCCGGGTCGTTGCGGTGCCGAACGTGGCGCCGGTGCCGCCCGCGCCGGGCCGCGTGATCGTGGCTTCGCTGGCCGGGATCACGCTGGCCGGGCTGAGCGAACTCGCCCGCTAGCCGCGGTGAGGAGGGATGGGCAGGCGGGTGGGGCACCGGTCGGCGTGTGCGACCATGAAGTGAGGGGACCGGACGAGGAGGACGGTATGGGGATCTATAGCCAGATTGCTTGGCTGCCGCTGTGCGGCGGTCTCACCGGCCTTGGCCTCGTGGCGAGCTGGTTCGCCTTCCGCCGCCGCGGCTTCGCGGCCGGGCTGCGGGGTGCCGCCTGGTCGCTGCTGCCGCTGGCCGCCTACCTGACCGGCGCGGTCGAGATGATCTGGAAGATGGGGGTCGCGATCGGCGACTTCGCCTCGTCCTTCGTCTTCTCGCCGAAGGTGTGGTCCGGGGTGGCCGTGGCGCTCGTCGCCGCTTTGGCATTCGTCGTCTCCGGCCTGCTGCGCCGCAGCCGCCCGGCCAAGCCGGGCCGGAAGGACAGAGACAAGGCGCGGGCGGCCAAGGGCGATAAGCCGGGTACCGCTCTGGAGAGCCGCCCGCCGAAGGCGGCCCAGCGGGCGGCCAGCGTCGCCGACGATGACGACTTCGCCGAGATCGAGAAGATCCTGCGCAACCGCGGCATCAGCTGACGCCGTACCTTCTGAACCCCGGGGCCTTCTGAACGTCAGGACCCTGCGAGGTCAGGGCTTCCTGGCGACGCCGGCGGCGGCCAGCCGCAGCACGGGGTTGTCCTGCGCGCTCTGCGTGCCCGCGTCTGGACGCCAGTCGGGGACGACCACGAGCCCGGGCTCGACGAGCTCCAGCCCGCAGAACAGGCTCCGGATCTGCTCCCAGGTACGGAACTCTGCCCGGCCCAGCCCCTTGCGCATCTCGGCCTGAAGATCGGCACTGGCCGGATCCTCGGAGTCGAGCAGGTGGTGGATGAACACGTAGCTGCCCGGCGGCAGCGCGCGGCACAGCGCCTCGGTCAGCTGGCCCGGCTGCTCCTCGTCCAGCACGTGGTGCATGATGCCGCACAGCAGCAGGCCGACCGGCCGGTCCCAGTCCAGGTGCCCGGCCACGTCCGGGTGACCGAGTACGCCCTCGGGCCGGCGCAGGTCACCCTCGACGGCGATCGTGGTCAGGTCGTCGCAGAGCAGCGCCCTGGCGTGCGCGAGAACGACCGGGTCGTTGTCCACGTAGACCACCCGGGTCAGCGGGTCGATCCGCTGCGCGATCTCGTGCACGTTGTCCGCAGTGGGCAGCCCGGAGCCGATGTCGATCAGCTGCTGGACGCCGGCCTCTGCCACCAGGAAGCGGACCACCCGGCGCAGCACGGCCCGCTGCGCCAGCACCCCGGTCTGCACGGTGGGCAGCGAGGCGATGATCTGATCACCGAGAACCCGGTCGGCGGCGAAGTTGTCCTTGCCGCCGAGCAGGTAGTCGTACACCCGGGCCACGTTGGGCCGCGACGGATCGACGCCGTAGGCGGAGAATTCATGATCATCCACGAGTTCATCCTATTTCGTCGTGACCAGTCCGCCCGCCTAACGGCCCCGCCGAGGGCGCGGGGGCTGCGGGAACCGCGGCAGCAGCGGGGGCCTCGGGAACCGCCGGGACCTCCGGAATCTCGGGCGGGGTGCCGCCGAACGCCGGGCAGATCGGCTTGTGCGCGCACCAGTCGCACACCCGGCTCGGCCGCGGCCGCCAGTCGGCTGCCGTCCTGGCCCGCTCGATCGCCTGCCACACCGCCTGGATCTTGCGCTCGGTCGCCCGCAGGTCGGCCTCGTCCGGCTGGTACCTGAGGATCTCCCCGTTGCCGAGGTACATCAGCTGCAGCAGCCGCGGGATCTCGCCCCTGAGCCGCCACAGCACCAGCGCGTAGAACTTCATCTGGAACAGCGCGCGGGCCTCGAACTCCTCCCGCGGCGCGGTACCGGTCTTGTAGTCCACGATCCGGACCGCGCCGTCGCGCGCCACGTCCAGCCGGTCCACGTAGCCGCGCAGCCGCAGGCCGGACTCCAGCCTGGTCTCCACGTACAGCTCGCGCTCGGCGGGCTCGATCCGCTGCGGGTCCTCCATCGTGAAGTAGCGGTCGAGCATCTCGGTCACCTCGGCGGTCCAGGCGTCCCGCCCGGCGTCGTCGGCGAACAGCCCCGCGAGCTCGGGCTCGTCGGCGACCAGACGCTCCCACTGCGGGCCGACAAGCGCGTGCGCGGCCGCCGGGGTCCGGCCGTCGGCCGGGGAGTCGAAGAGCCGCTCCAGCACCGCGTGGACCAGCGTGCCGCGGGCCATGGCCTGGCTCGGCGGCTCGGGCAGCCGGTCGATCACCCGGAAGCGGTACAGCAGCGGGCAGGTCATGAAGTCGCCCGCCCGGGACGGGGAGATCGCCGGCCCCCGGTCCTCGGCCGCCTCAGCTTCAGTCTCGGCTGCGGGAGCTTCAGTCTCGGCTGCGGGCAAGGGGAGGGGGACGGGCGCAGGCGTCTGCGGCGTGTGTTCCGGCGCTGCTCGCGGGTAGGCCACGACTGGGAGCGTAGGGTAGGCCACCGACAACCGCGCACCTTTCGCGGCGGCCGCGCGCGCTGCCGTCCAGGCAACCCCGTCGCGTAACATCGTAAGTGTGGCAGGCATGACGCCCGAACGACCAGCACCGCAGCGCAATCCGCAGCCCGGAATAGTTATTGCGCGTCCGTTCGGGATCCCGGTTTATATCTCGCCGTACTGGTTCCTCATCGCCGGAGTGTTCGTCCTGCTCTACGCGAACAGCCTGGAGCAGTCGGTGAACGGCAGCCTGCGCTACCTCGTGGCCGCGGCCTTCGTCGTGCTGCTGTATGCGTCCGTGCTGGTGCACGAGCTGAGCCACTGCGTGGTGGCGAGGGCGTTCGGCCTGCCGGTGCGCCGGATCCTGCTCTACCCGCTCGGCGGCTTCTCCGAGATCGAGCAGGAGGCGCCCACCCCGGCCAGGGAGTTCCTGGTCGCCGCGGCCGGCCCGGCCATCTCGCTGGTGCTCGCCGCGATCGGCTACGCGCTGACCCGGGTGGTGACCACGGGCACCACCGAGATTCTGCTGGCCCAGCTGATGTGGGCCAACCTGATCGTCGGCGTCTTCAACCTGCTGCCCGGCCTGCCGCTGGACGGCGGCCGGATGCTGCGGGCCGGGATATGGAAGGCAACTCACAAGCCTGACACGGCGACGCTCGGCGCGGCCTGGACCGGCCGGGTGCTGGCCGCTGCCATGCTGTTCGTCCCCTTCGTGCTGTTCGCCAGGGACAGCAACCAGAATCAGGTGTTCGACGCGGTCTGGCTGGCGGTGATCGCGGCCTTCATGTGGCTCGGCGCCGGCCAGGCGATCAGGATCACCAAGATCCGGGGCCGGCTGCCCGCGCTGCAGGCGCGGCTGCTGGCCAGGCGGGCGATCCCGATCCAGGCCAGCCTGCCGCTGGCCGAGGCGATCAGGCGGGCCGACGCGGCGCAGGCCCGCGCGCTGGTCGTGGTCGACCACGAGGACAAGCCGATCGCGATCGTGAACGAGTCAGCGGTGATGGCCACGCCGGAGCAGCGCCGGCCGTGGATCGAGGCCGGCTCGCTGGCCCGGAGCCTGGACGAGAGCCTGGTGCTGCCCGCCGATCTGGCCGGCATGGAGCTGCTTGAGGCGGTGCGCAAGGCGCCGGCCACCGAGTACCTGCTGGTGGAGCCGTCCGGCAAGGTGTTCGGGGTGCTGGTGGCCAGCGACCTCGACCACGCGTTCGCCGGCAGCTAGGGGGTCCGGGGTCGTCCTCGGCTGGCAGCTGAGGCCCAGGTCGGCGCTACCCTGACGGGCGTGACCACACACGGCCCGCTGCAGCCGGGCGACCAGGTTCAGCTGACCGATCCGAAGGGGCGCAAGCACCTGGTCACGCTGGCCGAAGGCCAGGAGTTCCACACCCACCGCGGCCGGCTGGCGCACGACGACCTGATCGGGCAGCCGGACGGCAGCGTGGTGCACTCCTCCGGCGGCACCCCGTACGTGGCGCTGCGGCCGCTGCTGGCCGACTTCACGCTGGCCATGGGCCGCGGCGCGGCCGTGGTCTATCCGAAGGATGCCGCGCACATCATCGCGTTCGCCGACATGTTCCCTGGAGCGAGGGTGCTGGAGGCGGGGGCCGGCTCTGGCGCGCTGTCGTGCTGGCTGCTCCGTTCGGTAGGGGAAAAGGGTTTTGTCGCGTCTTATGAGCGCCGGGCCGACTTCGCCGACATCGCCCGGCGGAACGTGGAGCGGTTCTTCGGCGGCCCGCACCCGGCCTGGCAGCTGACCGTGGCCGACCTGGCCGAGGCGGCCGGCGCCGGCGAGGTCTTCGACCGGGTGGTGCTCGACATGCTCGCGCCATGGGAGTACGCGGACCTGGCCGCCCGGCTGCTCGAGCCCGGCGGCCTGGTCTGCAGCTACGTCGCGACCACCACGCAGCTGTCCCGGATCACCGAGGCGCTGCGCGGGCAGGGCAGCTTCGACGAGCCGTCCGCCTGGGAGTCGCTGGTGCGCGGCTGGCACGTGGACGGGCTCGCCGTCCGGCCCGAGCACCGGATGATCGGGCACACCGGGTTCGTCGTCACGGCGCGGCGGCTCGCGGACGGCGTGACCCCGCCGCCGCGGCGGCGCAGGCCCGCAAAAGGGACCGATGGTGCCGAAGGTGCAGATAAGCCGGATGAGAACGGGACCTAGCCGGCCGGCGCCAACGCGCGGTGTTTCATTTTGGTCACGGATCCGAGCCGGTTGTTGCCTTATCGTGACGCCAGAAGTTCTAACCAGGGGGGCAGGCGATGTTACGACCGCCCTCCGGATAGGTAGGGTCATAGGTGATGGGTGAACGCAGGTACGGGAGGGGGTGGGGACGTGACTGCTCGCGATGACAGTGCTCGCGGCTCGCGGCACGACGACGAGGTCAACGGCCTGACGACGCAGATCTCCTTCCTGGAGGAGGAGGTCGCCGCGCTGCGCCGCAGGCTTTCAGACTCACCGCGCCACGTTCGGATGCTGGAGGAGCGGCTGCGCGAGGCCGAGGCCAGCCTGGCCACGGTGACCGGGCAGAACGAGCGGATGTCCGGCACGCTGCGCGAGGCGCGGGACCAGATCGTCGCGCTCAAGGAGGAGGTCGACCGGCTGGCCCAGCCGCCGTCGGCCTACGGCGTCTTCCTCGGCCCCTGTGACGACGGCTCGGCCGACGTGTTCACCGGCGGCCGCAAGATGCGGGTCAACGTCAGCCCGGCGGTCGACCTCGACGACCTCAAGCCCGGCCAGGAGGTCGTGCTCAACGAGGCGCTCAACGTCGTCATCGCGCAGGGCTACGAGACGGCCGGCGAGGTCGTCATGCTCAAGGAGATCCTGGACGGCGGCGACCGCGCCCTGGTGATCGCGCACGCCGACGAGGAGCGCGTGGTGCGGCTGGCCGAGCCGCTGCTGGGATCCACCCTGCGGGCCGGCGACTCGCTGCTGCTCGAGTCGCGCTCCGGCTACGTCTACGAGCGGATCCCCAAGGCCGAGGTCGAGGAGCTGATCCTCGAGGAGGTGCCCGACCTCACCTATTCCGACATCGGCGGGCTCGCCTCGCAGATCGAGCAGATCCGCGACGCGGTCGAGCTGCCCTACCTGCACGCCGACCTGTTCCGCGAGCACCGGCTGCGGCCGCCCAAGGGCGTCCTGCTGTACGGCCCGCCCGGCTGCGGCAAGACGCTGATCGCCAAGGCCGTCGCCAACTCGCTGGCCAAGCAGGTGGCGCGAAAGTCCGCGGCCGCGGCCGACAAGCTGGCGGCCGAACGCGGCTCCGCCGGGGCGCAGGACGAGCCGGGCAAGCAGCCGTCCGGGCCGCCGCCCAAGGCCCAGGAGGCGCGGAGCTTCTTCCTGAACATCAAGGGTCCCGAGCTGCTGAACAAGTACGTCGGCGAGACCGAGCGGCACATCAGGCTGGTGTTCCAGCGGGCCAGGGAAAAGGCCAGCGAGGGCATGCCGGTGATCGTGTTCTTCGACGAGATGGACTCGATCTTCCGCACCCGCGGCTCGGGCGTGTCCAGCGACGTGGAGAACACGATCGTGCCCCAGCTGCTGAGCGAGATCGACGGCGTCGAGGGCCTGGAGAACGTGATCGTGATCGGGGCCTCGAACCGGGAGGACATGATCGACCCGGCCATCCTGCGGCCAGGCCGGCTCGACGTCAAGATCAAGATCGAGCGGCCGGACGCGGAAGCGGCCAAGGACATCTTCTCCAAGTACGTGCTGCCCGAGCTGCCGCTGCACGCCGACGACCTGGCCGAGCACGGCGGGTCGCGGATGTCCGCGGTGGACGGCATGATCCAGCGGGTCGTCGAGCGGATGTACACCGAGACCGAGGACAACAGGTTCCTCGAGGTGACGTACGCGAACGGCGACAAGGAAGTCCTCTACTTCAAGGACTTCAACTCTGGCGCGATGATCGAGAACATCGTGGCCAGGGCGAAGAAGATGGCGATCAAGGAGTTTCTCGAGACCGGCCAGAAGGGGCTCCGTGTCGCGCATCTGCTGGCGTCCTGCGTCGATGAGTTCAAAGAGAACGAGGACCTGCCCAACACCACCAACCCCGACGACTGGGCCCGCATCTCCGGCAAGAAGGGCGAGCGGATCGTCTACATCAGGACGCTGGTGTCAGGCAAGAGCGGTGCCGAGGCGGGCCGCTCGATCGACACGGTGGCCAACACCGGCCAGTACCTCTAGCGAAGCGGGACACCGCCGGACTGCGGCCGGCTGTCGGCCGGCCCGGCTAGGCTCTGTCTCATGAGCGTGGTGTCATGAGCGTCCGTCGGGTGATGGGCACGGAGACCGAGTACGGCATCTCCGTGCCCGGCCAGCCGGGCGCGAACGCGATGGTTACCTCGTCGCAGGTGGTGAACGCGTACCAGGCCGCCACCGCGGCCCGCGCGCGGCGGGCCCGCTGGGACTTCGAGGAGGAGAACCCGCTGCGGGACGCGCGCGGGTTCGACCTGACCAGGGAGGCAGCCGACTCCTCCCAGCTCACCGACGAGGACCTCGGGCTGGCCAACGTCATCCTGACTAACGGCGCCCGGCTCTACGTCGACCACGCGCACCCGGAGTACTCCTCACCGGAGTGCACGAACCCGCTGTCCGCGGTCATCTGGGACAAGGCGGGGGAGCGGGTGATGGCCGAGGCCGCCACCCGGGCCGCGACGATGCCGGGCGGGGCGGCCATCCAGCTATACAAGAACAACACCGACAACAAGGGCGTATCGTACGGCTGCCACGAGAACTACCTGATGCGCCGCGCGACGCCGTTCGCCGACATCGTGCGCCACCTCACTCCGTTCTTCGTGTCCCGGCAGGTGGTCTGCGGCGCCGGGCGGGTGGGCATCGGCGCGGACGGCCGGGGTGAGGGCTTCCAGGTCAGCCAGCGGGCGGACTTCTTCGAGGTCGAGGTCGGGCTGGAGACCACGCTCAAAAGGCCGATCATCAACACCAGGGACGAGCCGCACGCCGACCCGGAGAAGTACCGCCGCCTGCACGTGATCATCGGCGACGCGAACATGAGCGAGATCTCCTCCTACCTCAAGCTCGGCAGCACCGCGCTGGTGCTCGCGATGATCGAGGACAAGTTCCTCGACGGGGACCTCGCCGTGGACGCACCGGTCGCCGAGCTGCGGGCGATCTCGCACGACCCGCAGTGCAAGCACCTGGTGGCGCTGCGCGACGGCCGCCGGATGACCGCCGTGCAGATCCAGCTGGAGTACCTGGAGCGCGCCAGGAAGTACGTGGAGGACCGGTACGGCACCAACGCGGACGATATGACCATCGACGTGCTCAACCGCTGGGAGTCGGTGCTGAACCGGCTGGCCGAGGACCCGATGTCGCTCGCCCGCGAGCTGGACTGGGTGGCCAAGCTCCAGCTGCTCGAGGGCTACCGGACGCGGGACGGGATCGGCTGGGGGCACCCCCGGCTGCAGCTCGTCGACCTGCAGTACTCCGACATCAGGCCGGACCGCGGGCTGTACAACCGGCTGGCCGCCCGGGGCCGGATGATGCGGCTGACCAGCGACGCCGAGGTGGCCAGGGCGGTGGAAGAGCCGCCGGACGACACCCGGGCCTACTTCCGCGGCCGGTGCCTGCTCAAGTACGCCGACGCGGTCGCCGCGGCCTCCTGGGACTCGGTCATCTTCGACATCCCCGGCCGGGAGTCGCTGCAGCGGGTGCCGACCCTCGAGCCGCTGCGCGGCACCCGCGCGCACGTGGGCAGCCTGCTCGACCGCTGCGACAGCGCGGCCGACCTGGTGGCGGCGCTCACCGGCCACAACTGATCCGTTACGGCGTCACGGTCGAGGTGGCCCGAGGTGGCTCGAGGTGGACCGAGGTGGCTCGAGGTGGACCGAGGTGGCTCGCACGGCGGCATGGTCACGATGCGGACGCGGACGGGGATTTATCCGGTCCCGGAGGGTTGCGCCGGAAGCGGCTGGGCGAGGATAGCGTTGAGACGGCAGGCCTGGGACGAGCGAGCCGGGGCCGCCCGCGGCACCTGGAGACGGAGGTAACCGGTATGGCGACTAAGGACACCGGCGGGCAGCGCCAGACGACCCGCCGCACCGAAGAGACGGACGAGACCGATGCGCAGGCCCCTGAGGAAGTCAGGGAGCGGCACGAGCGGTTGTCCGACGACGTGGACGCGATCCTCGACGAGATCGACGAGGTGCTCGAGGAGAACGCCGAGGAGTTCGTCCGGTCCTACGTGCAGAAGGGCGGGCAGTAACTGCCGGGGTTTCGCCCTGAGCGGAGCGGATGCGGGATGGCGGCCGGCCGGCGCGGTGCCGGCACCCAGTAGGGTCTGGACAGGTACTGCAAGCAGACGGACGGGAAGGATCCCCCGTGGGTTCTGATTTCGCCAGCGGCGGGCGGCTCCCTGCGGCCTTCATGAGCCCGGGAACGTCGTCGTTCGCCGATTTTCTTGCCGGTCACGCGCCCGGGCTGCTGCCCGGGCCGGTAGGCACGGTTCAGCCCGGCGCGGCGGCCGACCTGCCGCACGGCACCACGATCGTGGCCGTCGAGTGCGAGGGCGGCATCGTGATGGCCGGCGACCGCAGGATGACCGCCGGCAACATGATCTCCTCGCGGGACATCGAGAAAGTGTTCCGCAGCGACAACTTCTCCTGCGTCGGCGTCGCCGGCGTGGCCGGCATCGCCCTGGAACTCGTCCGGCTGTTCCAGGTCGAGCTCGAGCACTACGAGAAGCTCGAAGGCCGGGCGCTCTCCCTGGAGGGCAAGGCGAACCGGCTGGCCACCATGGTCAGGGGGAACCTGGCCGCGGTCATGCAGGGACTGGTGGTCGTGCCGCTCTTCGCCGGCTACGACGAGGACCGTGAGGTCGGCCGGATCTTCAGTTACGACCCGATGGGCGGCCGGTACGAGGAGCGGCGGTTCCAGTCGATCGGCTCCGGCTCGGTCTTCGCCAAGGGGTCGCTGAAGAAGCTCTACGCCGAGAACATGCCGGCCGACGACGCCGTGCTCGCCTGCATGCAGGCGCTCTACGACGCGGCCGACGACGACTCCGCCACCAGCGGCCCGGACCTGACCAGGAACATCTTCCCGGTGATCACGATCGTCACCGGCGAGGGCTTCCGGCGGCTGACCGACGCCGAGTCCCAGGAGTACGCGCAGACCGTGGTGGACGGGCGGATGCGGCGGCCGGACGGGCCGGCCGCGCCGCTGCGGACGGCAGCCGACCGCGCCTAGCTCAGCCCGTCCATGCAGCACAGTCCACCCCCTTCACGAGCAAAGGAACGCCCGCGGTGAGCATGCCGTTCTACGTGTCGCCTGAGCAGGCGATGAAGGACAAGGCCGACTATGCGCGCAAGAACATCGCGCGCGGCCGCAACACGATCGTCATCCAGTACGCCGACGGCATCCTGTTCGTCGCGCCGAACCCGTCCCGCGCGCTGCACAAGATCAGCGAGATCTACGACCGGATCGCGTTCGCCGCGGTCGGCATGTACAACGAGTTCGAGAACCTGCGCAAGGCGGGCGTCAGGTACGCCGACTTCAACGGGTACCAGTACGACAAGAGCGACGTCACCGCGCTCGGCCTGGCCAACGCCTACGCCCAGACGCTCGGCACGATCTTCACCGAGAGCAACAAGCCGTACGAGGTCGAGATCCTCGTGGCCGAGGTGGGCCGCAGCGCCGACCGGGACCAGATGTACCGGATCACCTTCGACGGCTCGGTTGTCGACGAGCACGGCTACGTCGCCATGGGCGGGCAGGCCGACCGGGTGGCCGCCGCGCTGAAGGAGCGCTACGCACCGGACCTGACGCTGGCGGCCGCGCTGGACGTGGCGCTGGCCGCGCTGGGCGACCAGGGTGACAGCGTCGGCGATATCTCGGCCACCCAGCTTGAGGTGGCGCTGCTGGACCGGGCCGGCGAGCACCGCAGGTTCCGCCGGCTG
>DASXME010000233.1:0-1522 GCA_036495825.1 Streptosporangiaceae bacterium | reverse complement strand
AGGCCACCGCCGACGTGCGGGAGCACCTGATCCACCCGCGGCTCGGCCAGGTCCTGCGCGCGTCCCGGCTGAGCCAGCGCGCGCTCAGGCTGCCGAAGGTCGGCGGCATGCCGGCCGTCATCGTCGCCCCGGTCATGGTCGGCGACGAGGTCCCCTCCTACCTGATCACCATCGACCCGGCGGACAACCTCTTCGGTGAGGACATGAGCCTGCTGGTGACCGAGCACGCCGCGACCATCTGCGGCGTTATCCTCGGCCGCGAGCGCGTGGTCGCGGCCGCCGCCAGAAGGGTCCGCGACGACCTGGTGGAAGGCCTGCTGCTCGGCCGCGGCCGGGACAACGCCGACGTCGGCCGGTGGGCCGCGCACCTGGGTTACGATCCGGCCCGGGACCATAAGGTGGTGGCGATCGCGTTCGAGCTGCCAGCCGGGCCGGCCTACAACGGGACCCCCGGCCCGGGAGCTCCGCACCCCGGAGACGGCGCGGCGCTGCGGCAGCGGATCTGGGAGAGCATCGAGCACTTCGTGACCACCCGGGCGCCCGACGCGATCGTCTCGGCCCGCGAGTCCGAGGTCGTGGTGGTGACGACCACCCCGGAGGCACCGAACGGCCCCGCCCTGGACGCGCGCCAGCTGGCCGCCTCCTGCCTGGCCCGGCTGGCCGAGCTCTTCCCGGCGGCCAAGGTCGTCATCGGGATCGGCGGGACCTGCCGGGATCCGGGTGAGATCGCCCGCTCCTACGCCCAGGCGCAGCGCACGACCCAGACCCTGCGGCGGCTGGGCCGCTCCGGCACCGTCTCGGCGTTCAGCGACCTCGGCATCCTCCGCCTGCTGCTGCAGGTACCCGACCTGGCCGAGCTGCGCTCCTTCGCTGCCGATGTGCTCGGCAAGCTCAGCATGCACGAGCACGAGCACAAGTCCGAGTACCTGACCACGCTGGCCTGCTATTTCCGGGAGACCAACAGCCCGCAGCGGGCCTCACGCATCCTGCACGTGCACTCCAACACGGTGGCCTACCGGGTCAAGCGGATCGAGGAGATCACCGGGCTGCGGCTGGACAACTACTCCGACCGGCTCATCGCGCAGGTCGCGCTGGAGATCCTCGATTCGCTCGGGGACGAGCCGTGACCGCTCCGAGCCAGACCCCGGCCGTGCTGCTGGCCGGGCGGCGCGTGCTGGTCTGCGACGGCGCGATGGGCACCATGCTGCACGCGGCCGGTGCCGCGCTTGACCGGTCGCTGCCCGAGCTCAACCTGACCGACCCGGGACTGGTCAGCACCATCCACGAGAGCTACCTGAGCGCGGGCGCGGACATCATCCAGGCCAACACGTTCGGGGCCAACCGGCTCTGGCTCGGCGACCATGGCGTCGGCGACAAGGTGGCCGAGATCAACCGGGCCGGGGTCCGGATCGCCAGTGCGGCCCAGGACCGCTGCGAGCGGGACGTGCTGGTGGCCGGCTCGGTCTCACCCGCAGTGACCGGCCTGCAGCGGCGCCGTACCGGATCGGCCGAACGGGCCGAG
>DASXME010000232.1:0-6001 GCA_036495825.1 Streptosporangiaceae bacterium | reverse complement strand
GCCTGGGCTGCCGAGCAGGGCATCGCGGTGAGCGAACGCGGCCGGATCCCCGCGGCCGTCGTGGAAAAATACGAAGCCGCTCACTGACCACCGCCGAACCCCGGCGCTTCCCGGTCCGCCGGGAAGCGCCCGAAGCGGCCGGGAAGCGCCATTGCGGTGACATTCGGGCCGACCGCATAGGATCGGGCTTTTTCTATGCGTCCTGTGCGGCCTATGCATCCTGTGCGGCCTGTGCGACCGGGAATGAGGTTCCGTCAGGAACCGGTCCGGTAGGCACGCGTGATGATCTCGGTGATCCGACCGCCGGCCGAGTCGGCGGCGGCACCGCCGCGCTCATTACCGCCGGCACCTGCCCTGCTGGTTCATGACGCATGCTTGACTCGCCGTTCATGCGGTTGCCTGACGGGAGTTGCCGGTGCGCCAGCTGACCAGCGTAGGACTTGGTCGGACCGACCATCCTCAGCAGACCTGGAAAGGCAGGCCCCGTGCTCACGACCGCCCGCCGCTTCGCGCACATCCTGGCTGTGACGACAGCCCTTCCGGCGAGCCTGCTCTTCGCCGGTTCATCCGTCGCGACCGCGTCGCCCCGCACTAGCCGCGGCTACCAGACGATTCATCAGGTCAAGGCGCCGAACTACCAGGTACGGCCGCTACTGAACGGCATGAAGCTGCGGCACACGTTCATCCCGGCCGGGTCCGCCAAGCGCCGTTCCGAGCCGCTGGCTTTTCCCGACGACATCACGGTGCTGGGCCACCGTATCTACACCGCCTTCCAGAACGGGGTCGGGCCGCAGGGGCAGGCCAGCGCCGACGGCAACACCGACAGCACCGTCGTGGAGTTCACCGCCCGCGGCCGCGTCATCCGGCAGTGGGATATCCAGGGCAAATGCGACGGCATCACCGCCGACGCCGGCAGGCACCTGCTCATCGCCACGGTGAACGAGGACGCCCACTCCAGCGTCTACACGATCACGCCAGGCGCTCCGTCCGCCGCCCAGGTCCTGCATTACCAGTACAGCAAGCCGCTGCCGCACAACGGCGGCACCGACGCTATCTCGGTCTCCCATGGCCAGGTGCTGATCAGCGCCTCCGCGCCGGGCACCACCGGCGCGGCCGCCCCGCAGCCGACCTACCCGGCCGTGTACTCGGTGACCTTCGACCGCGACGCTCGGGTCGCCACGGTCTCGGCCCTGTTCTACGACGAGGCCCCTGCGGCCGTCGCCAATCGGGGAACCGGGCACGGCACCGTGACCCGGCTGGCCCTGACCGACCCCGATTCGAACGAGATCGTGCCGGCCTCGGGGCCTCGGTTCGCCGGCGATTTCATGGTGACCAGCCAGGGCGACAAGGAGCAGATCTTCGTCCGGAGCGGCGGCAGGCCCGGCAGCCGCCTGGCCGTGCTGCGGTTGTCGCAGTCGGTAGACGACACCGCCTGGGCGCGCAGCCCGCACGGGCGGCTGTACGGCTCTGACACCAGCGGGGACACGATCGACGTCGTGACCGGCTGGTTTCCCGCGCATTCCGTGTTCGTGGCGGTCACGCCCTGCGACGCGGACAACGCCCCGCCCACCTGCCCGGCGCGCGGCTTCCCGCCCAATTACCTGGGCTCGCTGAACCCGTGGACCGGCCACATCACGCGGGTGCCGCTCCGCGGTCCGGCGTTCGAGCCGCAGGGCATGGTCTTCATCAGTCCCGGCTGGGTCGTGACCCCCGGCTAAGAAGTCTCCTGACGATGCTGTCCTGCTCTTCCCAGGGCCTCATCCTGAACCCCGGTGATGGCGACGAAGATATCCCCACCACGCAGTACTGACCCTGGCGGCAAACGAGACGATCACTGCGTGGTGGTGTGCTCCGGCCGGATCGCCACCGCGATGCGGTCCGCCGCATCGGACGGCGGTCCCTGGGGCATGCCGTAGCGCTCGGCCAGCCGGACGAACTCCGCTCCCCCGGGGTCGGGGACGATCCGCTCGACCCGGCCGCGGACCTCCAGGTACCGGTACGGCCGTTCTGGATCGAGGATCGACAGCGCGACGGCGGGCTGAAGCTGCCAGTTGCGGTGCTTTTGCCGCCTGGTGGTCGCGGTCAGCCACAGGTACTCGCCGTCGAACCGGAACCAGGTGGGGTTCACCTGCGGATGCCCGTCGGGCCTGACCGTGGCCAGGTGCGCATACACCGGCCGTTCCAGCAGGTCAGCATGCGACCCGGGGATAACCTCCGCCGCCTCCGGCGGCTCCGCTGCGCGGCCTGGTGACATCTCCTGTTGCCTCCGTCCGGTGTCCGGCCTCGGTCCTGACACCACGGCCGTCAGTCCATCATGCCGGTCTCGGGGTGCACGTCGGCTGGGCCGTGCTCGGCTGCGCGCTATCCCTCGCCGGCGTGACTGAACCGGCGGCCCCAGTCGTGGATCCGGGTGAGCAGCTCGGGCGGGGAGATGACCCGGAAATCCGCACCGACGATGCCCAGCGCCATGATGGGCCAGTCCAGCGAGTCGGCGGTGATGCGGACCCGGCAGCGGGTGGCGCCGATGTCCTCGACCGTGGACCACCGGCCGATCCGCTCGCGCACGCCCGCGGCCGGAGCCTCGACGACGGCCTCGACATCGTAGGCCGCGGTGACCTGGCCGATGCCGGCCCGGACGAAGGCCGCCGCGTCGGCGGCCGGCAGTTCCCGCGGCCTGAAGCGGGCCCCGGTACCGCGCGGTGCGGTCAGGCGATCGAGGCGGAAGCTGCGCCAGCCGTGCCGGGACAGGTCGTAGCCGACCAGGTACCAGCGGTGGCCGAGCAGGACCAGGCGGTGCGGCTCGACGTGCCGGTCGGTGCGCTGACCGTCAGCCGCGGTGTAGGAGAAGCGGAGCCGTTCGCTGTCCCGGCAGGTCAGCGCGACGGCGGTCAGGATGCCAGGATCCACGCTCGCCTGGGTGCTGCTCCCCCAGCTTGCGGGTACCGTCATCGAGCCCAGCGCCTCGACCCGGCGCCGCAGCCGGGCCGGCATGATCTGGACCAGCTTGGCCAGCGTTCGCACCGAAGACTCCGCGATGCCCTCGACCGCCCCCTGCGCCGCTGCCTGCAGGCCGACGGCCAGCGCGACCGCCTCCTCGTCGTCGACCAGCAGCGGCGGCAGCGCCGTGCCCGCGGCCAGCTGGTACCCGCCTTCTACGCCGCGCTGGGCCTCGATGGGGTAGCCCAGCTCGCGCAGCCGGTCAATGTCCCGGCGCAGCGTGCGCGGCGACACCTGCAGCCGTCCGGCCAGCTCGGCGCCCGGCCAGTACCGGCGTGCCTGCAGCAGGGACAGCAGTCGGAGGGTGCGGGCGCTGGTGTTCGCCATGTCACCCATCCTCGCGCAATTCAGGTCAGGAACTGGCCGCTATGCCCCGTAGCGTGGAACTCAGACCGGCCCGGAATGCGGCTCGCAACCACGAAAGGACCAGACCATGACGACGAGCAGCCCGATCCCTGGCGACCTGGCCGCTGGCGGCGAGGCCGGCGCATCGGCCCCCGCCGCGGAGCGCGGCGAGCGGGCCGACCTGCTGGCGATGCTGGCCAAGTACCGGCACTTCCTGCGCTTCACCACCCGCGGCCTGTCCGACGAGCAGGCCGGGCAGCGCGCTACCGCGAGCGAGCTGTGCCTCGGCGGCCTGATCAAGCACGTCACGTCGGTCGAGAAGGGCTGGGCGAACTTCATCATCGAAGGCCCGTCGGCGCTGAATGACGTCAGCGAGATGACCGCGGAGGACTGGGCGCGCCGGTCCGACGAGTTCCGGCTGCTGCCCGGCGAGACCCTGGACGGCGTGCTAGCCGCCTACGCCGAGGTGGCCAGCCGGACCGACGAGCTGGCCGCCGGCCTGCCGGACCTGAACGCCGATCACTCACTGCCGACGGCCCCGTGGTTCCCGCCGGGCGAGCGCTGGTCGGCCCGCCGGGTGCTCTTGCACATCATCACCGAGACCGCGCAGCACGCCGGCCACGCCGACATCATCCGCGAATCCATCGACGGGTCCAAGTCCATGGGCTGACCGCCGCCGGGTCCGTCAGGGCGCGACCAGGCCGGTCTCGTAGGCGATGATCACAAGCTGGACCCGGTCGCGGGCGTCGAGCTTGGTGAGCAGCCGGGTCATGTAGCTCTTGACCGTGGCCACGCTGATGACCAGGTGACCGGCGATCTCCGTGTTGGACATGCCGCGCCCGACCAGGGTCAGCACCTCGCGTTCCCGCTCGGTGATGCGGTCGGCCAGGCGGCCGTTCGGCACCGGCTGGGCGGGGCCGGTAAACCCCGCGATCAAGCGGCGGGTGACGCTCGGCGCGATCAGGGCGTCGCCCGCGGCGACCACCCGGATCGCGGCCAGGATGTCCTCCAGCGCCATGTCCTTGACCAGGAATCCGGCCGCGCCGGCCCGAAGCGCGCCGTAGACGTAGTCGTCATCGTCGAAGGTCGTCAGGACGATGACGTGGGCGGTGCCGGGCGCGGCGGTGATGAGCTTCGTGGCCTCGATGCCGTCCATGCCGGGCATCCGGATGTCCATCACCACCACGTCGGGGCGCAGCCGTCCGGCGAGCTCGACCGCCTGCGCGCCGTTCCCCGCCTCGCCGATGGCCTCGATGTCGGGCGCGTCCGTGATCACCATCTGCAGGGCGGCGCGGACCAGGGGCTGGTCATCGGCGAGGATCACCCGGACGGTCACCGGACTCCCCCGGGCGCGGGCGCCGGGCGGGGCGACGGCGGCGGCAGCGACACCGGGAGGGGCAGCCGGGCGGTGACCCGGAAGCCGCCTCCGGGCCGCGGCGCGGCGGCGAACTCGCCGTGCAGCAGGCCGACCCGCTCGCGCATCCCGAGGATGCCGTACCCGGGATGCGCGGTGCCGCCCCGGCCACGGCCGCCGTCGACGACCTCGATCGCCAGCGCGTCCGCCCGGCAGTCGATCGTCACCTGGCAGGACGAGATGCCCGCGTGCCGCACGACATTGGTGACCGACTCCTGGACGACGCGATAGGCCGCCAGGTCGATCTCGGGCGGCAGCGCACGCCGCTCGCCGAGCCACCGCACGTCCACCCTGACCCCGGCCGCCGTCGTCGCCGCGGCGAGCCGGCCGACGTCCGCCAGCCCTTGCATCTCAGCGAGCGGTTTGTCCGCCAGGCCGCCAGCCAGGCCTTCCCCCGCACCCTCCTCAAGTTCCTCGCCCAGCTCGGCCTGGCGCAACGCGCCGAGCATGCGGCGCAGCCCGGCTAGGGTCTCGCGGCTGGCCGTCTCGACCTCGCCCAGCGCGTCGCGCGCCTTCGCCGGCTGGGTGTCGATGACGCGCCGTGCCGCGCCGGCCTGCAGGGCGACGATGCCGAGGCTGTGCGCGACCATGTCGTGCAGTTCGCGGGCGATCCTGAGCCGCTCGGCGGTGAGCGCCGAGATGGTGGCCTGGGCCCGCAGGTGCTCGGCATGCGCGCGGGCCTCGTGCACCCGGTTGCCGATCAGCCAGGCCACCACGACGATCAGGGCGACCGCCGGCTCCGAAGGGTCCCCGCCGCCCGGCCGCAACGCCAGCCGCAAGCTCATGAAGCAGGCCAGGACGCCGACGGCCAGCGCGGCGGCGGCGATCGACGTCCGGCGCGCGGATCGGGCGGCGAGAAAGCCGACGGCCACCGCCACCGCCAGGAACTGCGGCCACGGGATCTCCACCTGACGCCACGCCGCGGCCGAGACGACAGTCCCCGCGGTGAGCAGGACGAAGCCCGTCTGCGGCCGCCGGTGCAGCAGCGCACTGCCGACCAGCGCCAGGACGACGGCCAGCGCCAGCAGCGCCTGTGCGCGCGCCGAGTCCAGGCCCCGCTGCGGATACGAATACGAGACGACGTTTCCCGGCGGCAGCACGACGTAGTGGACGATCGGCTCGATCAGCGCCGCACACCAGATCAGGCCCGTCCAGACGCCCGGCGGCACGCGCTTGACCAGCGGGTTACGAGGCGTAGCGGACATCTGCCGATCGTATCCGCGCGATCCCGCCCCGCCATCGGCC
>DASXME010000231.1:0-5132 GCA_036495825.1 Streptosporangiaceae bacterium | reverse complement strand
ACTTCGGCCTGGATCTGACCGAGTCGTTCGCGATGACGCCGGCCGCGGCCGTCAGCGGCATGCTGTTCGCCAACCAGGGGTCCCGCTACTTCACCGTCGGCCGGATCAACAAGGACCAGGTCGCCGACTACGCGCGCCGGCGGGACATGGAGCGCTCGGAGGCGGAGCGCTGGCTCCGCCCCAACCTCGCCTACGACCCGGAGTAGCCGGGTTGGGTGCGAGTCAACCGGATGAGTGGGATCTCTCGGCTGGTCCGCTGCTGGTAGCCGGCGTACCAGGGGGCTTCGACGTTGATCCTTTCCCACATTGCGTTGCGTTCGCCGTCAGCGAGGATTTCCGCCTGAGCCGGCCCGGAGTCGGCCAGGTACTGCACGGTGACGCGCGGGTTGGCGATGAGGTTGAGCACCCAGGCTGGGTGACGCTCGGCGCCCGAGGCCGACCCGATGACGATCATGGCCTCGCCGTCGGCAAGGTAGGGCAGCGGGACGGTGTGCGGCCGGCCGCTGCGGCGTCCCGTGGTGGTGAGCAGGAGCGTGGGCTTGCCGCGCATGCGGGACAGGACCTTGCCGTTGGTGCGCTGGTACACCCGGCGGTGAAACCTCGTCCACGCCTTGAGTACTCGGCCATGAAACCGGCTGGGTGGCGCTTCACTCACGAGATATCTCCAAGATAGGAGCCGGGGATCAGGTGAACCGAGTCATCACGGCCGCTTATCGGTGGGGGAGGCGACGAGCGAGCCGGGGAGGACGTTGCTGGTGTTGTGCTCGGCGATCAGCCGCAGTGCCAGGTCGCGGTCGCGGTCGGCGAGGGCGTCGACCAGCGCAGTGTGCAGCGCGTGGCGTTCCCGCATGTACTCGGGTACCGGCTGCTCCCTCAGCGGCAGCACGTCGAGCGTGTGGCTCTCGATGTGATCGAGCAGGTTGACGTAGAGCGAGCGGAGCATGGCGTGCGGGCTGACCGCCGCGATGCGGGCGTGCAGTGACCAGTTCGCGTGCACGAACCCGACACCGTCTTGCGCGCTGGCCGCGGCGGCCATCTCGCCGAGGATCTCGCGCAGTTCGGCGATGTCGGCGGGGGAGGCGTGCCACAGCGCGTCCTCGATCAGCGGCGCGTCAAGCAGGTCGCGGATGCGGACCGCTTCCGCGACCGAGGTCTGGCTCCCGTCGAGGGCGAGTACCGAGTTGCCGAGCCGCACCATCGGCGACGGGGCGGCCGCGAAGACGCCGCCGCCTGGTCCCGGCCGGACGGACACGACACCGCGAGACTGAGCGATTCGCACGGCCTCGTTGAAGGTACCGACCGAGACCCGGCAGCGGGCGCGCAGTTCTTCCTTTGACCCGAGCCGGTCGCCGGGCGCCGCGCGTTCCGCCATGGCGATCAGTTCCGCCGCAGCCGCCTCACCGCGGGACAGGCGCGGGGCTGGCCGCGGCGGCA
Organism: Streptosporangiaceae bacterium; assembly: GCA_036495825.1. Taxonomy (GTDB): domain Bacteria; phylum Actinomycetota; class Actinomycetes; order Streptosporangiales; family Streptosporangiaceae; genus PALSA-505. The sequence continues at coordinate 3,698 of DASXME010000231.1, read as the reverse complement.
GCTGCGTCCGCCGGCGCCAGTCCTGGGGCCGCAGGGCGGGGGCGTCGAACGCGCTCTCACCGGTCGTATCGCTCATCGGCACCTCCGCATCCATCACAGCATTCCATATAAACATTATGGGCGGAAGTCTTGACACGTTCAGGCAGCCAAGCGCAACATCGTGGAAATCCACATATTGATTCGAAGGAGTCGCGATGGTGGATCCGCAGCAGTTCAGGGACCTGATGGCCGGCGTGTGCGCGCCGGTTACGATCGTGACCACCACCGTGAATGACGCGCCGTTTGGCGCGACGGTAAGCTCGCTCGCCTCCCTGTCCCTGGACCCGCCGCTGGTCAGCGTGGCGTTCGACCGCGGATCCTGGCTGCTCAGGCAGATTCAGGTGGCAGGACGGTTCGGCGTGAACATTCTCGGTCACGCGCAGGACCAGCTCGCGATGACGTTCGCCGCGCACGGGGTTGACCGGTTCGCCGCCGCGGACTGGTTCCCTGAAGCTGGACTGCCGCGGCTGGCTGAGTCCCCAGGCTGGATGGACTGTGACCTGCACCAGAGCGTAGAGGCGGGCGATCACCGGCTGCTGTTCGGCCTGGTGCGCACGGCCGCCGGCCGAGTGGGCCAGCCGCCGCTCGTGTACGCGCACCGGACCTACGGCACTCACTCGCGCTTCGCCGAGCGGGCCCGCCCGGCCATCGCCGACCTCATCGCGGCCTGCGCCGCCCAATGACACCGCACACGCCTGTCAACACCGACCGCCCGCGCGTGCCCTACCTGTTCAAGGAGATTGCGCATGACCGCCGTAACGGACCCCGCCTCGTCCGCTGACCCAGCCGGCATCCCGGATTCGGCTGAACTGCTCGCCCGCATTGAGAAGATCAAGCCGCTGCTGCGGGAGAACGCCGCCCGCGGCGAGCAAGACCGCCGGGTGACCGAGGAGAGCATGCGGGCGCTGCGCGAGGCGGGGGTCTTCAAGATCGTCACGCCGAAGCGCTACGGCGGCTACGAGACCTCGATGCGGACGATGCTCGACGTGTCGGCCGCGGTGGCCGAGGCCGACGGTGGCACCGCCTGGATCGTGACGCTGCTCAACGTCTGCTCCTGGATGGTCGGGCTGACCTCCCAGCAGGCGCAGGACGACGTATGGGGAGAAAATCCTGACGCCCTGGCCTCCGGAGTGCTCGCGCCGACCGCTGAGACCCGCAAGGTCGACGGCGGCTACCGGGTAACCGGCCGCTGGTACTACAACTCGGGGTCCTGGCACGCCGACTGGGCCGTGCTCGGCATCCCGGTCACGGACGAGTCGGGTCAGGTCGTTGACCAGGGGCTGGCCCTGGTCCCGCGCAGCGACCTGGATCTTGAGGAAACGTGGTTCGTGGCCGGGATGAGGTCCTCAGGCAGCAACTGCCTGATCGCCAGCGACGTCTTCGTGCCTGAGCATCGGGTCATGTCGGTGCCGCCGGCCATCGAGGGGCACTACCCCACCGAGCACACCGACGAGCCGCTCTACCAGTCGGGGTTCGTGCCGATCCTCGCGCTCGTGCTGGCCGGCCCGCAGCTGGGCATGGGCCGCGCGGCCCTGTCCATCGTGCGGGAGAAGGCGGCGAAGAAGCCGATCTCCTACACCTTTTACACCGCCCAGGCCGACTCGGTCGCCTTCCAGCTCCAGGTGGCCGAGGCGGCCATGATGATCGATACGGCCCACCTGCACGCCTACCGCGCCGCTGACGACATCGACTCGGCCGCCGAGCGCGGCGAGTACCCGGACCCGCTGACCAGGGCCCGGGTCCGGGCTGACACCGGCTGGGCGATCCAGCACATCACCAAGGCCATCGACCTCCTGATGTACGCCCACGGCGCCGCCGGCTTTGCCGAAGCCAGCCCGCTGCAGCGCATCTGGCGTGACTCCGCCGTGGCCGCCAGGCACGCCGTGACCCTGCCCGCGGTCAACTACGAGGTGTACGGCAAGGCGCTACTCGGCCGCGAGGACCAGATCACCCCGCTCATCTAGCACCCGGTTCCCGAACGGAAAGCAGGACACGTGCGCATCGCGAATCTCCAGGGGCGCATCGTCGTCGTCCGCAAGACAGCGGATGGCGACCTGGCCTACGACGTCGAGAAGGCCAGCAGCGGCCGGTTCACCGCCGACCCGCAGGCGGTCTACGACCGCTGGGAGGAGTTCGCCGGCTGGGCGGCCTCGGCCGGATGGCAGGACGGCTCGCCGTTCCTGCACGAGGACCTGGGCGCCCCGGTGCCGCGTCCACGGCAAGTGTTCGGGATCGGCCTTAACTACCGCGACCACGCGGCGGAGGCCGGCCTGGCCGCTCCTACCGAAGAGCCGCCGGTATTCACGAAGTTCCCGTCCTGCATCACCGGACCGCGCGGCGACATCGCGCTGCCGCCGGGCGGGCACGTCGACTGGGAGGTTGAGCTGGTCGTGGTCATCGGCCGGCCCGCGCACCGCGTGCCGGCCGGCCAGGCGCTTGAATACGTGGCAGGCTACGCCGTCGGCCAGGACATCTCCGAGCGCATCCTGCAGTCTGCCGCTAAGCCGCCGCAGTTCAGCATGGGCAAGTCACTGCCCGGCTTCGGCCCGATCGGCCCCTGGCTGATTACCCTGGACGAGCTCACCGACCCGAACGACCTCGCCCTCGGCTGCGACGTCAACGGCCAGCCGATGCAGGACAGCCGCACCGGGATGCTCATCTTCTCCGTCCCCGCGCTGATCGCCAACCTGTCTGCCAGCGTCCCGCTGCTGCCAGGCGACGTCGTGTTCACCGGCACGCCGTCCGGGGTCGGGCTCGGTCGCACCCCGCAGCGCTGGCTGAGTGACGGCGACATCCTGACCAGCCGCATCGAGGGCATCGGCGAGATGCGGCACCGCTTCACCGGCTCATGACGCCCGCGCCAGCCGCGCCGGCCGCCCCCACCTCCACGCATCACCACATAGCCGACGAGAGGAGACCGCCGTGCCGCTTCACCGGCTCACCCAGATCGTGATGGGCGTTCCCAACGTTGAGCAGACCGCGGGCTACTACGCAGAATTCGGGCTCGCTCCGAGCAGCGGCGAGCATACCTTCGCCACCGCCGACGGCGGCGAGCAGCTGCGCATCACGCACTCGCAGCGGCGCAGGCTCCTCCAGCTCGGCGTTGGCGTCGACGACCAGGAGGACCTCGACCGCGTCGCCGCCGCGCTGACCGGACTCGGCGTCTCCTCGCAGCGCGACGAGGGCAGCATCCGGACGATCGATCCTGGCACCGACGTCACCGTCCGCGTCGAGATCGCCCCCCGCCTGGCGCAGGCAGCGACGCCGACGCCGCCGTACAACGCGCCGGGCGTCAACGCCCGCACCGATGTGCGCGCGCCTGGCGTCCTGCGCGAGTCCCTGGTGCGTCCCCGCAAGCTCGGGCACGTCGTGATCGGCTCCACCGACCAGCAGGCATCGCAGAGATTCTTCCAGCAGGGACTCGGCTTCAAGGTCAGCGATACCGTCCCCGGGCTCGCCGCGTTCATGCGCTGCTCCACCGACCACCACAACGTGCTCATCCAGCAGGCGCCCGTGACGTTCCTGCATCACACGTCATGGCAGGTCGACGACGTGGACGAGGTCGGCCGCGGCGCGTCGGCCATGCTGGCGGCCGACCCGTCCAGGCACGTGTGGGGGCTCGGGCGGCACCACGTCGGCTCGAACTTCTTCTGGTACCT
>DASXME010000230.1:0-17675 GCA_036495825.1 Streptosporangiaceae bacterium | reverse complement strand
GGCTCCCGGCCGCAAGAGCAGCCGCAAGAGCAAGAGCGCAGACGGCCGGTTCGTGCTGGCGGTCACCGCCACCCAGCGGGAGGCCGAAGATCTCGCGGCCGGACTCGGCTCGCTGCTCCCCCCGGCGGAGGTGGCCTGCTTCCCGGCCTGGGAGACGCTGCCGCACGAGCGGCTCTCGCCGCGGTCGGACACCGTCGGGCAGCGGCTCGCCGTGCTGCGCAGGCTGGCCCACCCCGATCCGGACGATGCCGTGGCCGGCCCGCTTTCCGTCGTCGTGACGCCGGTCCGCGGGCTGCTGCAGCCCATCGTGGCCGGACTCGCCGATCTTGAGCCGGTCCGGCTGGTCCCCGGCCAGGCCGCCGACCAGGACGAGGTGCTCGTCCGGCTGATCGACATCGGCTACACCCGGACCGACCTGGCCGAGAAGCGCGGCGAGCTCGCGGTGCGCGGCGGGATCCTCGACGTCTTCCCGCCGACCGAAGAGCACCCGCTGAGGATCGAGTTCTTCGGCGACACGGTGGAGGAGATCCGCTACTTCAAGGTCGCCGATCAGCTCAGCCTCGGCGACGCCCCGGTGCTGTGGGCGCCGCCCTGCCGCGAGCTGCTGCTCACCCCGGACGTCAGGGAGCGGGCCAAGGAGCTCGCCGCCGGGCATCCGGGCCTGGCCGACGTGCTCGGCAAGCTGGCCGACGGGATCGCCGTGGAGGGCATGGAGGCCTTCTCCCCGGTGCTCGCCGACCGGATGGATCTGCTACTGGACTACGTGCCGTCCGGCGGCTGTGTGCTGGCCTGTGACCCGGAGCGGATCAGGACCAGGGCGGGCGAGCTGGTCAGGACCAGCGAGGAGTTTCTCCAGGCCTCCTGGGTCAACGCCGCCGCGGGCGCGCAGGCGCCGATCGATCTCGGCGAGTCGGCGTTCCGGCCGATCACCGAGGTGCGCGCTGCCTCCGACCAGCTCGGCCTGTCCTGGTGGACGATCACGCCATTCGCAGCAGGGGAAGGAGCAGGGGAAGGAGCAGGGGAAGACGCCGGGGAAGACAAAGAAGCCACGGCCGGGTTCGCCACCGGGGCCAGCCAGGCGGAGTCCTACCGCGGCGACACCAAGCGGGTCTTCGCCGACGTCGGGGCCTGGCTGGCCGACGAATGGCGGGTCGTGCTCGTCACCGAAGGCCACGGGCCGGCCCAGCGGCTGGCCGAGTTGCTGCGCGGCGAGGGCTTCGGCGCCCGCCTCGCCGACGTGGACGACCCCCCTGAGCCGGGCGTCCCTTACGTCTCCACCGGCCAGATCGGCCACGGCTTCAGCTGGCCGGCCCTCAAGCTCGCCGTGCTGACCGAGGGCGACCTGGCCGGCCAGCGGGCCGGCGGCAAGGACACCACGCGGATGCCGACCAGGCGCCGCGGCGGCATCGACCCGCTGGAGCTGCGGCCGGGCGACTACGTCGTGCACGAGCAGCACGGCGTCGGCAGGTACCTGGAGATGACCAGCCGGACCGTGGCCGGCGCGACCAGGGAGTACCTGGTCATCGAGTACGCCCCCAGCAAGCGCGGCCAGCCGCCGGACCGGCTGTACGTGCCCACCGACCAGCTCGACGAGGTCACCAGGTACTCCGGCGGCGAGGCCCCCAGCCTGCACCGGCTCGGCGGCGCCGACTGGGCCAAGACGAAGGGGCGCGCCCGCAAGGCGGTCAGGCAGATCGCCGCCGAGCTGATCAGGCTGTACTCGGCCAGGACCGCCTCGCCGGGGCACGCGTTCAGCCCGGACAGCCCCTGGCAGCGCGAGCTGGAGGACGCCTTTCCCTACGTGGAGACGCCCGACCAGCTGGTGGCCATCGACGAGGTCAAGCGGGACATGGAACGGCCCTCCCCGATGGACCGGCTGATCTGCGGTGACGTCGGCAACGGGAAGACCGAGATCGCGGTCAGGGCGGCGTTCAAGGCGGTGCAGGACGGCAAGCAGGTCGCCGTGCTGGTGCCGACCACGCTGCTCGTCCAGCAGCACGCCGTGACGTTCGGCGAGCGCTACGCGCCGTTCCCGGTCAAGGTCAGGGCACTGTCCAGGTTCCAGACCAACGCCGAGGCGAGCGAGACGCTCAGGGGACTGGCCGACGGCACCGTGGACGTGGTGATCGGCACGCACCGGCTGCTCTCCCCGGAGACCCGGTTCAAGCAGCTCGGCCTGCTGGTGATCGACGAGGAGCAGAAGTTCGGCGTCGAGCACAAGGAGTACCTCAAGCGGCTGCGCACCGAGGTGGACGTGCTGTCCATGTCGGCGACGCCGATCCCGCGCACGCTGGAGATGGGCGTGGCCGGCATCAGGGAGATGTCCACCATCCTCACCCCGCCGGAGGAACGGCACCCGATCCTGACCTTCGTCGGGCCGTACGACGAGAAGCAGATCAGCGCCGCGATCCGCCGTGAGCTGCTCCGCGACGGCCAGGTCTTCTTCGTGCACAACCGGGTGGCGTCGATCGGCAAGGTCGGCGCGCGGGTCGCCCAGCTGGTGCCGGAGGCGCGGGTCGCGGTCGCGCACGGCCAGATGAACGAGCACACGCTCGAGAAGATCATGGTGGACTTCTGGGAGCGGAACTACGACGTTCTGGTGGCGACCACGATCGTGGAGTCGGGCCTCGACATCCCGAACGCGAACACGCTCATCGTCGACCGCGCGGACGCGTACGGGCTGTCCCAGCTGCACCAGCTGCGGGGCAGGGTCGGACGCGCCAGGGAGCGGGCCTACGCCTACTTCCTGTTCCCGCCCGAGCGGGCGCTGACCGAGACGGCGCACGAGCGGCTGGCCACCGTCGCCCAGCACACCGAGATCGGCGCCGGCCTGCACGTGGCGATGAAGGACCTGGAGATCCGCGGCGCGGGCAACCTGCTCGGCGGCGAGCAGTCCGGTCACATCGCCGGCGTCGGCTTCGACCTGTACGTCCGGATGATCGGCGAAGCGGTCAGCGAGCTGAAGGGTACCGGCGCGGCCGCCCGCCAGGAGGTCAGGGTCGAGCTGCCGGTCAACGCGTACATACCGCACGAGTACGTGCCGGGCGAGCGGCTCAGGCTGGAGGCCTACACCCGGATCGCGGCCATCGAGTCGGACGACGACGCGAACACCGTGCGCGCCGAGCTGACCGACCGGTACGGCGCGCCGCCGCAGCCGGTGCTGAACCTGCTCGAAGTGGCGAGGCTGCGCGAGCGGGCGCGGCACGCCGGCCTCACCGATATCACTCTGCAGGGCTCGCACGTGCGGTTCTCTCCGGTCGAGCTGCCCGAGTCGCGCGAGGTCAGGGTGGCCAGGCTGTACCCCAAGACGCTGCTCAAGCCGGCGGTGCGTACGATGCTCGTACCGGCGCCCAAGGCGGTGCCAGGGCAGCAGGGGTCAGGACGCCAGGCGCCCACGGCATCGTTCGGTGCGCAGCCGCTGCGTGACCAGGAGCTGCTGACCTGGTGCCGTGAGCTCGTCGAGGCGATATTCGACGATTCGCGGGCCCCGGTGCCGGCCCAGTGACAGGCAGGAGAAGGGACCGCGTCGTGTTCCGCAAATCGAGCGCGCTGGCGCGCGGCGCCAAGCTGGCCGCCGTGGCGGCCAGCGGCTGCGTCGTGCTGGCGGCCTGCGGGCCGGTGCAGTTGGGTGCCGCGGCGATCATGGGCGGCCAGCGGATCTCCACCGCGAGCCTGGCCACCCAGGTGTCCGACCTGACCCGCAGCTACCACGCCGAAGGGAGCAAGGCGCAGCTCGGCTTCCCGGTGGCGCAGATGCCGCAGCAGGTGCTGGCCTGGCTGGTGCGCTTCCGGGTACGCGAGACCATGGCCAGCCAGCAGGGCATCCGCGTGTCGGTCAAGCAGCAGCAGCAGGCGATCAGCGAGATCGAGGCGCAGGCCCACCAGGGCGGCCAGACCGCCACGCTGACCCAGCTCGCCGTGGCCAACGGCCTGCCGCCCGACCTGATCTCCGATCTCGGCGTGTACCAGGCGATCGCGGACGCGCTCGTCAACCGTCTCGACGGCGGCCACGCCCCGACCTCCCAGACCGCGCAGCAGGCGCTCAGCCAGCAGTTCAACAAGGACCAGTGCCTGGCGGCCAAGAGCCTGCACATCAAGATCAACCCGCAGTACGGCCGGGTGGACTACACCACGCTCGGCATCGTCGCGGCGCCCAACACGCTGTCCGCGCCCGGGGCGTCCGCGAGCCCGTCGGCCTCGCCATCGGCCGCGCCGCGGTACGTGCCGCCTTGCTAGCCGCTCCCGGCGCGCGCCTCGTGGTGCTGGTGACCAGCCCGCGGGTCGCGCCTGGGCTGCTGACCGCCCTGGCCTGGGACACGCTGCGCGAGGCCAGGCTGGTGCTGACTGAGGCCGCCGGGCACCCGCTGCTGGCCGCGCTGGCCGAGGCCGGGATCGACGGCCAGCTCGCCGCGCCTGACGCCGAAGGCATGGCCGCGCTCCTGGCCCGGGAGATCGCCGCCGCGCCCGGCACCGTCGTGTGGCTGCCCGCGCCCGGAGACGACGAGGCCACCGCGGCGCTGATCGCCGCGCTCGCCGCCAGGCCAGGCGACAGCCCCGCGACCGAGCTGCTGACCGGCTCGCACGACCTGCCCGGCGCCCGGCTGCTCGACCTGGTCGCCACCATGGACACGCTGCGCACCGGCTGCCCGTGGGACGCCAAGCAGACGCACGAATCGCTCGCCCCGCACCTGATCGAGGAGTCGTACGAGGCACTCGAGGAACTGGAGAACGGCGACCAGGCCGCGCTCCGCGAAGAGCTGGGCGACGTCCTGCTCCAGGTCGTGTTCCACGCCAGGATCGCGGCCGAGCGGACCGACGGCACCGGCTACACGATCGACGACGTCGCGGACGGGATCGTCGCCAAGCTGGTGCGCAGGCACCCGCATGTGTTCGGCGGGGTCGAGGTTTCTGACGCCGAGGAAGTCAAGCGCAACTGGGACGCGATTAAGGCTTCCGAACGGGCTTCGCCGGGTGGACTGCCCGCCTCGGCGCTAGACGGCGTGCCGTTCGGCCAGCCGGCGCTGGCCCTCGCCGCGCAGATGCAGCGCCGCGCGGAACGGTCCGGGGTACCCGCGGAGCTGGTTGATGAGGCTTCACCCGGCGATGCCGCGACCGCGCTGGGCGCCGAGCTGCTGCGGCTGGTAGCACGAGCCCGCGCGGCCGACCTGGACCCTGAGCTGGAACTGCGCGCGGCCGCCCGCCGCTATCGTGACCGGGTGCACGGCTGGGAGCACGCCCGCCCACAGCAGCCGGGCTGACCAGCCGCCGGCCGCCCCGGCGCGCCTCGGCGTGGCCGCGCGCCGGCGTAGCCGCGGCTGCATTAGGCTCGGGTACCGAGGAAATCGGCCTACTTCCCCCGTCAGGAGTCCCGTCCGTGGCTTCCATCGAAGCGATCCATGCCAGGCAGATTCTGGATTCCCGCGGTAACCCGACCGTCGAGGTCGAGGTCGCGCTCGATGACGGAACCGCCGGGCGAGCCGCGGTGCCGAGCGGGGCGTCCACCGGCGCGTTCGAGGCGGTCGAGCTGCGGGACGGCGGCGACGAGTACGGCGGCAAGAGCGTCCAGCGGGCCGTCCAGGGCGTGATCGACGAGATCCAGCCCGAGTTGCTCGGCTACGACGCCGACGACCAGCGCCTCATCGACTACGCGCTGATCGACCTGGACCGCACGCCGGACAAGTCACGGCTCGGCGCGAACGCCATTCTCGGCGTCAGCCTCGCGGTGGCCAGGGCCGCCGCCGAATCGGCCGGCCTGCCGCTGTTCCGGTACCTCGGCGGCCCGAACGCGCACCTGCTGCCGGTGCCGATGATGAACATCCTGAACGGCGGCGCGCACGCCGACAACAACGTGGACGTGCAGGAATTCATGATCGCGCCGATCGGCGCGGAGACGTTCGGCGAGGCGCTGCGCTGGGGCGCAGAGACCTATCACGCGCTGAAGTCCGTGCTCAAGCAGCACGGCCTGAGCACCGGCGTGGGCGACGAGGGCGGGTTCGCCCCCGACCTGGAGAACAACCGCGCGGCGCTCGACCTCATCGTGGAGGCGATCTGCAAGGTCGGCTTCGCGCCCGGGGTGGATGTCGCGCTCGCGCTGGACGCCGCGGCGACCGAGTTCTACCGTGACGGCGCCTACGCCTTCGACGGCACCAGCAAGACGGCGAGCGAGATGACCAGCACCTACACCGAGCTGCTGGACGCCTACCCGCTGGTGTCCATCGAGGATCCGTTGGCCGAGGAGGACTGGGCCGGCTGGCAGGAGCTCACCGCGGCGATCGGCGACCGGGTGCAGGTGGTCGGCGACGACATCTTCGTGACGAACCCGGAGCGGCTGCAGCGCGGCCTGACCGAGCACGTGGCGAACGCGCTGCTGGTGAAGGTGAACCAGATCGGCACCGTCACCGAGACGCTGCAGGCCGTGGCGCTCGCGCACCGCAACGGTTACCGCTGCATGATCAGCCACAGATCCGGCGAGACCGAGGACACCACGATCGCGGACCTCGCGGTCGCGCTCAACTGCGGCCAGATCAAGACCGGAGCGCCGTGCCGGTCCGAGCGGGTGGCCAAGTACAACCAGCTGCTGCGGATCGAGGAACTGCTGGACGACGCCGCGGCCTACGCTGGCACCGGCGCCTTCCCCAGGTTCACGGCCGCCGGGAGCTAGCCGGTGTCCGCCGCGGGCAAGGCGCGGCCGCGGCTGACCAGCCGCGCCGCGATCCTCGCGGTGGTGATCTGCGCGGTCACGCTGAGCCTGGCCTACCCGGTGCGCGAGTACATCTCGCAGCGCGCGCAGATCAGCCAGCTCGGCGCGCAACAGCAGTCCCTGCTGGTCCAGCTGAGCCAGCTGCAGGCCGAGCAGCGGCGGCTGAACGAGCCGGCCTACATCGAGCAGCTGGCCAGGGACCGGCTGCACCTGTGCCTGCCGAAGCAGACCTGCTACGTGATCATCGACGGGAAGCCCGCCGTCGGCCTGCTCCAGCCCCATGCGGTCTCGCCGACGCCGTGGTATGACCGGCTCTGGCAGTCGGTGCACCAGGCCGGCCGGAAAACATCCAGGTGAACACGGAGCCGTTCCCCGCCATTGACCCGGCGGACGCCGAAGTGGTCGCTGCGCAGCTGGGCCGGCCGCTGCGCGGCCGCTGTGCCGTCGCGCACCGCTGCCGGTGCGGCCTGCCCGACGTGGTGCAGACCGCGCCGCGGCTGCCGGACGGCACGCCGTTCCCTACGCTGTATTACCTCACCTGCCCGCGAGCATCCGCGGCAGCCGGGACGCTGGAGGCAAGCGGGATGATGGCGGCGATGACGCAGCGGCTGGCGGCCGACGAGGAGTTGCGCCGCGGCTACGCGGCCGCGCATCTCGACTATGCGGCCCGGCGCGAGGCGGTGGCCCGCGCGTGCGGTGCTGAGCCGCTGCCTGCAGGTACGCAGAGCGCAGGAGGGATGCCAGACAGGGTTAAGTGCCTGCACACTCTCATCGCCCATGAGCTCGTTACCGGGGCCAACCCGCTCGGCCGCGAGGCGGCCGAGGCGGCCGTCGAGGTGGCCGGCGAGTGGTGGCGCGCCGGGCCGTGCGTGCCCCGCTCTGGGTCTGGGCCCGCAGGGGCCGCTGCTGCGGTTGAGGCTGCGCTTGACTCCGGGGCCGCCGCTCCGGGCGGGTCTGCGGCTGCGGCTGCGGCCGGCCGGAGCGGGTCATGAGCCGCCGGGTGGCCGCGGTCGACTGCGGGACGAACTCCATCCGGCTGCTCGTCGCCGACGTGGACCCGGCCGCGGGGACGCTCACCGACCTGGACCGCCGGCTGGAGATCGTCCGGCTGGGCCAGGGGGTGGACAAGACCGGACGGCTGGCACCTGAGGCGCTGGACCGCACGCTGACCGCGCTCGCCGAGTACGCGCGGGTGATCGAGGCCAGCCAGGTCGCCGCCGTCAGGATGGTGGCGACCAGCGCCACCAGGGACGCCTCGAACGCCGCCGAGTTCAGCCGCGGCGTGCGCGAGGTGCTCGGCGTGGATCCCGAGGTGCTCAGCGGGGACGAGGAAGCCCGGCTGTCGTTCGCTGGCGCGACCGCGGAGTTCGCCGGCATGAGCTCGCCGCCGGCCCGGCCCTATCTGGTGCTCGACATCGGCGGTGGGTCGACCGAGTTCGTGCTCGGCCGCGCGGCCCCCGGCCCGGCCGGCCACGGGCCGGGCGCGGGGCACGACGAGGTGGCCGGGGCCATCTCGCTGAACATCGGCTGCGTCAGGATGACCGAACGGCACCTGCACGCGGACCCGCCCAGCGAGCGGCAGATCGCCGCCGCGACCGCGGACATCGACGCCGCGCTCGACGAAGCGGCGGCCAAAGTGGACATCGTCACGGCCAGCTCCCTGGTCGGCATGGCGGGCTCGGTCACCACGGTCGCCGCCATCGTCCTCGACCTGCCCGGCTACGACTCCGCCCGGATCCACCACGCGCACATCACGGCCGCGGAGATCCGGTCGGTGACCAGTAGCCTGCTGGCCCAGACCCGGGAGCAGCGGGCGGCGATCCCCGCCATGCACCCGGGCCGGGTCGACGTGATCGGGGCCGGCGCGCTGGTCCTGGACCGGGTGATGCGGCGGTTCGGCTTTGCCGAGGTCATCGTCAGCGAGCACGACATCCTGGACGGCATCGCCTGGTCGATGGTCCCGCCGGGATGAGCCAGGACGGCCCGGGCCAGGACCGGCCGAGCCGGGACGAGCCGAGCCGGGATGGCCCGAGCCAGGACCGGGCGGATCGGGACGAGCCGAGCCAGGATGGCGCGAGCCAGGGCGGCGCGAGCCAGGACCAGCCGAGCCCCGTCCAGCCGAGCCGGGACCGGCCGAGCCAAGACGGCCCGAGCCCCGTCCCGCCGGGAACCGGCTGGCCCGAGGACCCGGCCACCGCGTTCACCCCGGTTGCCCGCGACGCCGCGCAGGTGCGGGCGCTGGCGGGCTCGGCCGGCTCGGTGGACGAGCTTGCCGCCCGGCAGTCGGTCTGCCGGGCCTGCCCCCGGCTGGTCGGCTGGCGCGAGCAGGTCGCCGCGGAGAAGCGCCGCTCGTTTGCCGCCGAACGCTACTGGGGCCGGCCGATCGCCGGCTGGGGTGCGGCCAGGCCGGGGGTCCTCATCGTCGGCCTGGCGCCCGCCGCTCACGGCGGCAACCGGACGGGCCGGATCTTCACCGGTGACCGCAGCGGCGATGTGCTGTTCGCGTCGCTGTACCGGTGCGGCCTGGCCGCCCAGCCGCAGAGCGTCACGGCGGGCGACGGGCAGCGGCTGATCGGCGCCCGGATGGCCGCCGCGGTGCGCTGCGCGCCGCCGGCCAACAAGCCGACCCCGGCGGAGCGGGACGTCTGCGCGCCGTGGCTGGAAGCCGAGCTCGCGCTGGTGCTCCCCGGCCTGCGGGTCATCGTCTGCCTGGGCGCCTTCGCCTGGCAGGCCGTCTGGCCGCCGCTGCGGTCGGTCGGCTTCGCCGTGCCCAGGCCGCGGCCGGCGTTCGGTCACGGTGCCGAGGTCAGCGTGGCCCTGGGCCTGGAGGGTGCGAAGGGTCCGGGGCACTCGGTGCTGCTCATCGGCTGCTATCACCCGAGCCAGCAAAACACCTTTACCGGCCGGGTGACGCCGGCGATGCTGGATGCCGTCTTCACGCGGGCCCTCGAGCACGCGCGTGGCTATGCCAGATGAACGGGTTCTGAACATCTATTCAGTTACCGAGCGTTTATCTGATCGGCGTGTTGGTTACCCTCCGCATACATTTCGCCCGGCCAGATTTGACTAATAGTCTGCGGCCAAGAATTGTCGTACAATAACGGCGAAATCAAGAGTTATGGCAACTCACCTGGGTATCTCCATCTCGCCCCCGTAGCCCAAAGGCAGAGGCGGGCCCCCTAAAAGGGCCAAGTGTCGGTTCGACTCCGACCGGGGGCACCACTCAGATGGGAGTTTGTGCAGGTCAGCGGCGTGTAGTCGGTACCCTTCAGGCTATCTCCGCTGGCCTGCCCACTTGCCAGCGTACTCGCCGCGGGCCGACTGGGCACCCCCTCGACGGGCGCCATCCAGACGCCCGCTCCCCGGCGAAAGAAGATCGTAACGATGAGGGTCCCGGCACCGATAAATATGGTCACTGTGACGCACGTGCATGCCGAGGCATACGTTTGTTCGCTGATCAAATATCGGGCTTGTGTTCCGGTCGACGTTGCAATCCTTTGCGCAGCTACCGTATTAAGGGCAGTCGCGACATAGTCGTGGCCTGCAGGATAACGATCCGCGAAATCTTCTGTGCCATGCGGTAACGATGGTAGGGAAATGATCGCGATGATCCAGTCGGTGATCCTCCCGCATGACGCCTGCTACCGGTGAACGCGCTGGCTGCCCCGCCAGCGGCACAGTCCGCACGCCATGTCTAGCACGGACCGACAATCCCGACAAGAAGCGCGTGAAGGCTGATACGCATGCGTGCCGCAACCGACACGGTCCCATTGGAACGATTCTGGCGGAGGCTAGCCGCTGACGTCCGGGCCCGCCCGGTCGATCGTCATCCGGATGATGACCCGCCGGTCGCGTTCCATCGCGGCCCGGTACTCGGCCCAGTCGGAGTGCTCTCCGGCGGTTCGCCGGTAGTAGTCGACCAGCCCATCCATCGCGTCGGGGAGCGAGACGACCTCGGCGGGCCCCTCCACCTGGATCCACTCGCCGAAGAACCCGTCGCTGAACACGCACAGCGAGGCTCGCGGGCTGCGCCGGAGGTTCCGGGTCTTGACGGCCGTCTCCCGGGTGCTGATGATCACCCGTCCGGCGTCGTCGACCGCGCACAGGACCGGCGAAAGCTGCGGGAGACCGTCACCTCGCTGGGTGGCCAGCACGGCCCGGTGATGGGTAGCGATGAACGCTCTGGCGTCGCTCGCGTTCAAAGGTCAGGTGCTGAGCCTGGTGCGCCTGCGCAGCTCGTACTCGTGCACGATCGCGCTCGCGTAGCCATGGGTCAGCCCGTGCTCGTCGGCTAGCCAATGGGCCCGTTCTTCACAGCGCAGGAAGGCCGGTCCCGACTCGAGGCTTCTGAACCACTCAGGGAGGTCGCGTCCCGTGACGTCAGGGATGCGCGCGATCAGGTTCTTGTGCAGCTCCGGTGAGTGGGTCAGAGACAATTGGCACCTCCAGGGTGGAACTCCTCTTGCTGCGAGACTGCACTACGCTCGGCTGCCTGACAACCCCCCGAGCGGCAGGTTTCCTAATTACCCGTTAAGTTTGCGTTACCACGCGGTAGCTAGCTCAGTAGCTAGCTCAGGCGCTCGAAGATCATCGCCATGCCCTGGCCGCCGCCCACGCACATCGTCTCCAGGCCGAAGGTCTTGTCGTGGAACTGGAGGCTGTTCAGCAGCGTGGTGGTGATCCGCGCTCCGGTCATGCCGAACGGGTGTCCGACGGCGATCGCGCCGCCGTTCACGTTCAGCCGGTCCTCCTCGACGCCCAGTTCCCGGTACGAGGGGATGACCTGAGCCGCGAACGCCTCGT
The DNA here is from genome assembly GCA_036495825.1 of Streptosporangiaceae bacterium. GTDB lineage: Bacteria > Actinomycetota > Actinomycetes > Streptosporangiales > Streptosporangiaceae > PALSA-505. Next base: position 6,172 of record DASXME010000230.1, on the reverse strand, counting down.
TGATCTCCACCAGGTCGATGTCGCTGATCGCCATGCCGGCCCGGGCCAGTGCCATCTTCGACGCCTCGACCGGGCCGAGGCCCATGATCTCCGGCGACAGCGCCGACACCCCGGTGGAGACAATCCTGGCCAGCGGCGTGATGCCGAGCTCGGCCGCCCGGCGGTCGCTCATCACGACCACGGCGGCGGCGCCGTCGTTCAGCGGGCAGCAGTTCCCGGCGGTGACGGTTCCGTCCGGCCGGAAGGCCGGCTTCAGCGTGGCCACCTTGTCCAGCGTGGTGCCGGGCCGCGGCCCGTCGTCGGTGCTCACCACGGTGCCGTCCGGCAGCGTCACCGGCGTGATCTCGCGCTGCCAGAATCCGTTGGCCAGCTCCTTCTCGGCCAGGTTTTGCGACCGCACGCCGAACTCGTCCTGCTGCTGCCTGGTGATGCCGCGCAACTGGGCGACGTTCTCCGCGGTTTCCCCCATCGCGATGTAGACGTCGGGGATGGCGTCGTCCTCGCGCGGGTCATGCCAGGTGCCGCCGCCGGCCGCCGCCCGCTGGGACCGGGCCTCGGCGTCGCTGAACACCGGGTTGTGGGTGTCCGGCCAGCTGTCGCTGCTGCCCTTGGTGAACCTGCTCACGCACTCCACGCCGGCCGAGATGAACGCGTCGCCCTCGCCGGCCTTGATGGCGTGGAAGGCCATCCTCGTGGTCTGCAGCGACGACGAGCAGTACCGGTTGACCGTGGTGCCGGGCACCATGTCGTAGCCGAGCATGATGGCCACCACGCGGGCCATGTTGAAGCCCTGCTCTCCGCCGGGCAGCCCGCAGCCCAGGATGAGATCGTCTATCTCCGCGGGGTTGAGCTGCTCCACCTTGGCCAGCGCGGTCGACACGATCTTGGCCACCAGGTCATCTGGCCGGATCCCGGTGAGCGAGCCCTTGAACGCGCGGCCGATAGGTGAGCGCGCGGTGGCGACGACGACTGCCTCTGGCATGACCTCTCCCCTGCTTGGTTACCTGGCAGTAGCTTATGTCGGCCGGCGGCCCGGCGCGACAGCAGCCTGCCGCTTCTTCAGCGGCCGGTTCTTCAGCGGGTTGCGGCGGTGGGATACCGTCCTTGCATCCGGGACGCATAGGTGGTTGATCATGCAGATACACGATTCCCTGATCGAGCTCGTCGGCAACACGCCGCTCGTCAGGCTATCCAAGGTGACCAAGGATCTACCGGCGGGCGCGGACAGCCCGCCGGTTCTGGCCAAGGTTGAGTACTTCAACCCTGGCGGATCGGTGAAGGACAGGATCGCGCTGCGGATGGTGGAAGCGGCGGAGAAGTCAGGCGAGCTGCGGCCGGGCGGGACGATTGTCGAGCCGACCTCGGGCAACACCGGCGTCGGCCTGGCGATCGTCGCGGCGAATCGGGGATACCGCTGCGTCTTCGTCTGCCCGGACAAGGTCGGGCAGGACAAGCTCAGCGTGCTGCGCGCCTACGGTGCGGAGGTGGTCGTCTGCCCGACCGTCGTGTCGCCCGGGCACCCGGACTCCTACTACTCGGTCTCCGGCCGTCTGGCCAGCGAGATTCCGGGGGCATGGAAGCCGGATCAGTATGCCAACCCGGAGAATCCCGCCTCCCATTACCAGTCCACCGGCCCGGAGCTCTGGGAGCAGACCGACGGCAAGATCACGCACTTCGTCGCGGGCATCGGCACCGGCGGGACGATCACCGGCGTCGGCCGGTACCTGAAAGAGGTGTCGGACGGCCGGGTCCAGGTGATCGGCGCCGACCCGGAGGGCTCGGTGTACTCGGGCGGGTCCGGCCGGCCCTACCTGATCGAGGGCGTGGGCGAAGACATCTGGCCGGCCACCTATGACCCGTCCGTCTGCGACGAGGTGATCGCGGTCAGCGACGCGGAGTCGTTCCTGATGACCCGCAGGCTGGCCAGGGAAGAGGCGCTGCTCACCGGCGGCTCCTGCGGGCTCGCCGTGGTGGTGGCGCTGCGGGTCGCGGCCCGCTGCGGCCCTGGCGACATGGTGGTGGCCCTGCTGCCGGACGGCGGCCGCGGTTACCTGTCGAAGATCTTCAATGACGAGTGGATGGCCGACTACGGGTTCCTGACCACGACCACGGCGGAGCCGACCGCCGCGGACGTGCTGGCGGGCAAGCAGGGTGAGCTGCCCCAGTTCGTGCACGTGCACCCGACCGAGACCGTCGCCACCGCCATCGGGATCCTGCGCGAGTACGACGTGTCGCAGATCCCGGTCATCAAGGAGGAGCCGCCGGTCATGGCGGCCGAGGTGATCGGCTCGATCCTCGAGCGCGATCTGCTCGACGCGCTGGTCACCGGCCGGGCGCGTCCCGACGACCTGGTGGACCAGCTGATGTCGGAGCCGCTCCCCATGGTGGGCTCGGGCGAGGCGGTGAGCAGTATCGTCGCGGCGCTGGAGAAGGCGGGGGCCACCCTGGTGCTGATGGACGGAAAGCCCACCGGGATGATCACCCGGCAGGACATGCTGGCCTTCATGTCTGATTCACACCCATGATCACGAAGACTGATCACCGGCGGACTTTGTAGAGGGGCGGGAAATATGCAGCAAGGTGGCGGGCAGCACGAGGACGGGTTCGAGACGCTGGCGATCCACGCCGGGCAGGAGCCCGATCCGCTCACTGGCGCGGTCGTGCCGCCGATATACCAGGTCTCTACCTACAAGCAGGACGGCGTGGGCGGCCTGCGCGGCGATCGCACCGGATCCGGCGGCTGGGTCGAGGGGTACGACTACTCCCGGACGGTGAACCCCACCCGCGCCGCGCTGGAGGAGTGCCTGGCCGCGATCGAGGGCGGGACCCGCGCGATCGCCTTCGCCTCCGGCATGGCGGCCGAGGACTGCCTGCTTCGCACCGTGTGCTCGCCAGGCGATCACGTGATCATCCCGGACGATGCGTACGGCGGCACCTTCCGCTTGTTCTCCAAGGTGTACGAGCGCTGGGGCGTGCAGTACACCCCGGTGCGGATCAGCGACCCGGCGGCCGTGCGCGCCGCTGCGGCCGAGCACCAGGCCAAGGTGATCTGGGTGGAGACGCCCACCAACCCGCTGCTGCGGATCGCGGACATCCAGGCGCTGGCCGCGGTCGCCCGCGACGCCGGCGCGCTGCTCGTGGTGGACAACACGTTCGCCTCGCCGTACCTGCAGCGGCCGCTCTCGCTCGGCGCCGACGTGGTGGTGCACTCGACCACCAAGTACCTGGGCGGCCACTCCGACGTGGTCGGCGGGGCGCTCGTACTCGCCGACGCCGGCCTCGGCGAGCAACTGGCCTTTCACCAGAACGCGATGGGCGCGGTGGCCGGGCCGTTCGACGCCTGGCTCACGCTGCGCGGGATCAAGACGCTGGCGGTACGGGTGGACCGGCACTGCGCGAACGCCGCCCGCATCGCGGAGATGCTGACCGCGCATCCCGCGGTCGGGCAGGTGTACTACCCGGGGCTGCCGTCGCACCCCGGTCACGAGCTCGCCGCCAAGCAGATGCGCGGCTTTGGCGGGATGGTGTCGTTCCGGGTCAAGGCCGGGATGAGCGAGGCGCTGGCCATCTGCGGGCGGACCCGGCTGTTCACGCTCGGCGAATCGCTCGGCGGGGTGGAGTCGCTGATCGAGCACCCTGGCCAGATGACGCACGCCTCCGCGGCCGGCTCGCCGCTGGCGGTGCCGGACGACCTGGTCAGGCTCTCGGTAGGAATCGAGAACGCCGACGATCTCGTCGAGGATGTGCGCCAGGCGCTCGGCTAGCGCGCCGCGGCGCCTTTCCCGGTGCCTGCGTCAACGGGCCCCAGTCAATGGGCACTGTCAACGGGCACCGGGAAAGGCGCGCCGCGACCGGCTAATTGCGGTCCCTGCCTTTCCACAGGAACGCGAACCCGCACCCGGCGAGGCAGACGAGGGCCACGACGAGCGTGATCACGCCGCGCAGGGAACGCTTCTCATCCGCCCGGTGCACGGGGCTCTTGATGGACCCGAGGATGCTCGGCAGCGAATGCGCGGGCTGGGTAAAGTACAGGATCGACACGACGATCAGCAGGATCGCGACGATCCCAAGCACTACAGCGGCCGCTACCCGCGCGGGCGACCGATCGGCCGTTTCACTCACGGAAACTCACTTTTCCTCTCTGGGATCCGCCGGGTCCCGTCCGTTGGCAACTGGTCCGGCCCGGTGGCTGATACTGCCTGCCGCACGCTACTACGGAACGCCACGCTGAGTGATGGCGCAGCAGAAACGCAGCGGAAACTTATCGCCGACTTTGCCGTCTGGTCCTCAAGAAGTCCCTGACCACATACTCACCGAGCCGCTCGGAGTTGGCTTGCAGCAGCCTGCCGCCATTCCGCCGGGCCACGTCCTCCACGAATGCGGTGAGCCGTTCGTCGTCGGCCAGCATGAAGATGTTCAGCGCCGCCCGGCGGCGGGTCATCTTGTCCACCTCGGCCAGGGTGAGCTCCAGCGTCTCCCGTGACGGCGGCCAGTCAAAATAAGACCGGCCGTCGCGCTGCAGGTGAGCCGTGGGCTCGCCGTCGGTTATCACCATGACGACCGGATCGTGGTCGGGATGCTTGTCCAGGAACCGCCCGGCCAGGACCAGCGCATGGTGCAGGTTCGTGCCCTGCACCATGTCCCAGCCGAGCCCGGCCAGGTCGGTCTCGCGCAACTCCCGCGCGTAGTTGGAGAAGCCCACGACCTGAATGGCGTCCTGCGGGTACTTGCTGCGGACCAGCGCGTGCAGGGCCAGGGCAGTCTGCTTGGCGGCGCCCCAGGTACCGCGCAGCGCCATCGAGTACGAGAGGTCGACGAGCAGGCAGACCGCGGCCGTGACGCGGCGTTCGGTCTCCGCGACCTCGAAGTCCTCCGCCATCAGCCTGACCCCGCGGGCCCTCCCGGGCCGCCCGGCACCGGGCCGGGCCGTACCGAGCCGCCCGGCACCAGGTCGCCCGGTATCGGGCCGTGCCGTACCGAGGCGGCCCAGGCCGGTCCCGCCGCCGCGCAGCAGTGCCTTGCGGACGGTCGCCGCCGTATCGATGGCCAGCTCGTCGCCGAACCGCCACGGCCTGGTGCTCCCGGTCAGATCCCCGGCCTGCCCGGCGTCATGCTGCTCGTGCTCACCCTGGCCGCCTTCGCCCAGCTCCGCGAACACCCGCCGCAGCGCGGTCTCGCCGAGCCTGCGCACGGCCTTGGGGGTCAGCTCCGGTGAGCCGCCCTGATGGCGCAGGTAGCCCTGCTGCTCCAGCTCGCGCTCGATCCGCCGCAGAGCCGCCATGTCGTCTACCGCCTGACGGCCGAGTGCGCGCTGCACCGCTTCCTCGTCGATGTCATCCAGCCTCGCGCCGGGGTAGTCCTGGCGCAGCGCCGACTCGAGCTCGGCCAGATCCGCCAGCTCGGCGAGCGCGGTCGTCGCGTCCCCGAGGCCCAGCGGCTCCTGCCCGGTCATCGGGTTCTCGCCCGGCCGGCCCATCGCATCCAGGTCCGGGCGCCGTGCCCTGAGCGCCTCGGCCAGCCGGGCCATCTCGGCGGCCAGGCCGGCGTCGTCCAGCGCCTGTGACATCAGGCCGGCCAGCTCGCTGCGCTGCTCCGGGCTGAGCGAATCGAGCAGCCGCTGCGCGGCCGCGATCCGGCGGACCAGCGAGTCAACCAGCTGCTCGAGATCGCGCGGGTGATCGGGGAACAGGTCGCCGTAGCTCTCCATGAACTGGTCGAAGTCCTGCTGGGTGTGTTCGCCCCGGGCGTCTGCGTCCAGCATCGCGCTCAGCGCGGCGAGCATGTCCTTCACCCGCTGCATCGACTCCGCGTCCGGCCCCTGCAGCGACTCCTTCATGCCGCGGAACTGGCTGTCGAGCACCTCCCGGCGGAGCAGGTCCTTGAGCCGGTCGAAGGTCTGCCTGGCCTCGGGGGAGCGCCAGTCGTAGTCGGCCAGCCGCCTGATCGCCTGCGCCGTGTCGGCGGGCAGCGAATCGAGCTCGGCCTCCCGCAGCCGGGCTTCGTCGCCCGGATCGGGGAACAGTTCGGCTCGCTCCTGGCCGATCGCGGTGTCCAGCAGCGCGCGGGCCTGGTCCAGGGTGCCGTCGAGGCGGCCGCGCCGCCGGATCTCCCGCTGCCGCTCCCTGACCTGCCGGAGCAGGTCGTCGAGCCCCCGGCTCCCGCCGGGGCGGTT
>DASXME010000229.1:0-2191 GCA_036495825.1 Streptosporangiaceae bacterium | reverse complement strand
GCGACGCGCCATTTATGCTGCGGCGGCGCCGACGGTATCACCGAGATGTGTTCCGGTAGCCTCTGAACGCGCGGGCCCCCGGGCCGCGCCAAGCGCAAGGAAGGGGTTGGCCCGATGCCGGCCATCGTGCTCGTCGGCGCCCAGTGGGGCGACGAAGGCAAGGGCAAGGCAACCGACCTGCTCGGCGACCAGGTCGACTACGTGGTCCGCTACCAGGGCGGCAACAACGCCGGGCACACCGTCGTCATCGGCGATGACAGCTACGCGCTGCACCTGCTGCCTTCCGGAGTGCTTTCGCCGCAGGTGACCCCGGTCATCGGCAACGGTGTCGTGATCGACCCGAAGGTGCTCTTCGAGGAGATCGACGGGCTGCAGGCCCGCGGCATCTCCTGCGAGCGGCTGCTGATCTCGGCGAACGCGCACCTGATCATGCCGCACCACCGGGCGCTCGACAAGGTGACCGAGCGGTACCTGGGCAGCTCGCGGATCGGCACCACCGGCCGCGGGATCGGGCCCACTTACGGCGACAAGGTCGCGCGGATGGGGATCAGGGTGCAGGACCTGTTCGACCCCGGCATCCTGCGCCAGAAGCTTGAGCTGGTGCTGCGCGAGAAGAACCAGGTCCTCGCCAAGGTCTACAACCGCCGGGGCATCGAGGCGGCCGAAGTCGCCGAGGAGTACGTGGCCTACGGCGCGCGCCTGCGGCCGTACACGGCCGACACCGGGCTGGTGCTCAATCAGGCGCTCGACGAGGGCCAGACCATCCTGCTCGAAGGGGCCCAGGCGACGCTGCTCGACGTGGACCACGGAACCTACCCGTTCGTCACGTCGTCCTCGCCCACCGCGGGCGGTGCCTGCGCCGGGTCCAGCATCGGGCCGACCAGGATCACCAAGGTGGTCGGGATACTCAAGGCCTACACCACCCGGGTAGGCGCGGGCCCGTTCCCCACCGAGCAAGACAACGAGCAGGGCGAGTGGCTGCGCAAGACTGGCGCGGAATACGGGGTCACCACCGGCCGGGAACGCCGCACCGGCTGGTTCGACGCGGTGATCGCCAGGTACGCGACCAGGGTCAACGGCATCACCGACTACTTCATCACCAAGCTGGACGTGCTGTCCGGCCTGGACAAGGTGCCGGTCTGCGTGGCTTACGAGATCGACGGCACCAGGCACGACGACATCCCGATGACCCAGACCGAGTTCCATCACGCGCGGCCGGTCTACGAGCACCTGGACGGCTGGACCGACGACATCTCCACGGCCAGGGAGTTCGCCGACCTGCCGCGCAATGCCCAGGCTTACGTCAAGACCCTGGAGGACATGGCAGGCGCGCCGGTCAGCGCGATCGGCGTCGGCCCGCGCCGCGACCAGACCCTCCAGCTCCGCCCGCTGGCCTGACCGACACCGCCGAGCTAGCCAGCCAGCGGCAGCCGGACAGCGGCAGCCAGCGGCAGCTAGACAGCGGCAAACCGCCGGAACGATAGGCTCGCGGCCGTGCGAGTCCTCGTGATCGGATCCGGCGGCCGTGAGCACGCGCTGTGCCGCGCCCTGGCCAGTGATCCGGCCGTCACCAGCCTGCACGCGGCGCCCGGCAACGCCGGCATCGCGCGGCTCGCCGAGCTGCACCCGGTGGACGCCGCCGACCCGGCGGCCGTCACCGCGCTCGCCGCCAGGCTCGATCCCGGGCTGGTCGTCATCGGCCCGGAAGCACCGCTGGTCGCCGGGGCGGCCGACGCCCTGCGGGAGGCCGGCCTGGCCTGCTTCGGCCCGGACGCGGCCGCGGCCATGATCGAGGGCTCCAAGGCCTTCGCCAAGCAGATCATGGCCGCCGCGGGCATCCCGACCGCGGCCGCCCGCACCTGCCTGACCCAGGATCAGGCCGACCAGGCGCTGGACGCGTTCGGCCCGCCGTACGTGGTCAAGGACGACGGGCTGGCGGGCGGCAAGGGGGTGCTCGTCACCGCCGACAGGAAGGCGGCGGGCGAGCACGCGCAGCGCTGCGGCAAGGTCGTCATCGAGGAGTTCCTGGACGGCCCCGAGGTGTCGCTGTTCGCCCTCTGCGACGGCACGGCCGCGGTCCCGCTGCTGCCCGCGCAGGACTTCAAGCGGGCCAGGGACGACGACCGGGGGCCCAACACCGGCGGCATGGGCGCCTACGTCCCGTTGCCCTGGACGCCCCCTGACCTGACCG
>DASXME010000228.1:0-4133 GCA_036495825.1 Streptosporangiaceae bacterium | reverse complement strand
ACCAGCCGCCGCTGCCGCTCATCCAGATGCGGCAAGATCGTCTCGAACTTCGCCGCCAGCATCTCCCGGGTCACCACGGTGTCCATAGCACACCAGCCAACCGCAAACCCGGAACCCACGTGTTATTTTTCTGCGATTCCTTAGCACGCATTCGGTGAGCACAGACTGGGGCAAATCCGGGCACGAAATGGTCAGAGTGAGTGATAAGTCAAGATGATCATGGAACCCGCGGGTGTCGGGGGAGCGGTGCGACGTCGGGCCGCAGGGTGCCGGGCTCCGGAGGACCCGGCCGCAGCGCGTCGGGCCGCAACGCGCCGGGCTCCGGAGCGTCGAGCCGTAGGGCGGCGGGGCGGAGGGCGAAGAACAGGCGGAGCGCGGCGATCCAGACCAGGGTAGCGCCGAGGACATGGACCCAGACCAGGCCGGCCGGCAGGCCGCTGAAGTACTGGCTGTAGCCGATGGCGCCCTGCACTCCGATCAGCGCGAGCAGCAGCCAGCCGCGGCGCACGGCCGCCCCCGGCGGGCCGGCCACCCGCAGCGCGATCACGATCGCGACGGTGAGGCCGGTCAGCAGCCAGCCGATGTCGGCGTGGAACTGCGTCGCGCCGACCAGCGGCAGGTGATAGCGCGGCACCGAAGCCGCGCCGGCCAGCGGTCCGGTCCCGGTCACCACCGTGCCGGCCGCGAGCATCACGCCGGTCACGGCCAGCAGCCCGGCGGACAGCCAGCGCAGGTCCGCGCGGATGACCGCGTCCGGCGCCGCGGCCGGCTTGGCGAACATGAGGTGCAGCATCACGGCCGCGGCCAGGATCATGATCGACGCCAGGAAGTGGATCGAGACCGTGGCCGGATCGAGCTTGGTGAGCACGACGATGCCGCCGAGGATCGCCTGCAGCGCGACGCCCGCTGGCTGCACCGCGGCCAGCCAGACCAGCCGCCGCCTAGCCGCAGGCCACCGCTCTGCCGTCGCTCCGCCGCTGCCCGCTGCTGTCCGCCGTCGCCCTGCCGCTCCGCTGCCCGGCCCAGAACCGCTGTCCGCCGCCACACCGTCGCCGGTCCTGAACCGCCAGGCCGCCACCAGCACGACCGCGGCCACGATCATGATCAGCGTCACGAACAGCCGGTTGCCGAACTCCACCCACGCGTGCACCAGCGTGCTCTTGGCCGAGCCCGCGGCGACCAGGCTGCCGCCGGTGCACTCCGGCCAGGTCGGGCAGCCGAGGCCGGACTGGCTCAGCCGGACGGCCGCGCCGGTCGCGATGCTGCCCGCGTTGGCGATGACCATGGCCAGCGTGATCACGCGCATGCTGGCCGGCGTGGGGGACAGCACCGGGTCGAGCACCCTGGCGAGCGCCGCGGCCAGTCGGCGGCGCACGGCGGAGCGGCGGCCGGGTGCGCCAGGAGGCGCAGCCGTGGAAGCGCCGTGAAGGGGGGTGGGGAGGCGGGCGGGCGGCATACTACTCATCGTAGGGCTGCGCCGCGCGCGGCACCCGCGCAGGCCGCCACGACGCAGCCGATGGCCAGCCATTCGGCCGGGCCGAGCACCTCGCCGAGTATCACCAGGCCGGCCAGCGCGGCCACGGCAGGCTCGAGGCTCATCCAGATGCCGAACACCCGGGCCGGCACGCGCCGCAGCGTCTCGAGCTCCAGCGCGTACGGGATGACCGAGGAGAGCACGCCGATGCCCGCTCCGGCGGCCAGGATGCCGGGCCGCAGCAGCGCGCCGCCGCCGCTGATCACCGCGGAGGGCGTCACCAGCACGGCGGCGACCATCATCGCGATGACCAGCCCCGATGACCCGCCGAACCGCCGCCCCGTAGCCCGGCTGAGCAGGATGTACCCGGCCCAGCAGGCGGCCGACACCAGCGCGAAGAGCACGCCGGCCAGGTCGAGCCCGTGCCCCCGGGGGCCGCCGGGCACGTGGCTGCCGGCCGGCCCGCCGCGGCTGAGCAGCAGCACCCCGGCCATCGCCAGCGCCGCCCACACCAGGTCGGTCAGCCGCCGCGACGACGCGATCGACACCGCGAGCGGACCGAGGAATTCGACCGTGACCGCGATCCCGAGCGGGATCCGCGCGAACGCCTGGTAGATCGAGACATTCATACAAGCAAGAATTATTCCGAACGATGCCACCACCACCCAGTCACGCACAGGCCGGCGCACGCCGCCAGTGGTCGCCGCGGCGGGCAGGCCACGGGCGCCGAGCAGGCCGAGCAGGATCGCGGCCGACCACATCCGCAGCCCGGTCACCGCGACGGGTGAGATCTGGGTGAACAGCCGCCCGGCCAGGCCGGCGCCGATCTGCAGCGAGACCACGGCCGTGCAGGCGAGCAGGGAGGGCGGTGCGGCGCCGAGCACGCGGGAGGGCGGGCTCACTCCCACCGGAATGTGCGGCCGGCCAGCCCGATGCCCGCGACCGCCCAGACGACGAGAACGACGAGATCCCTGACCGGGAAGCCGCCGGCGTGCTGCAGCACGCTGTGCAGCCCGTCCGACAGCGCGCCCGACGGCAGCAGCGTCAGGCTGCTGGCGCCCGCGCCGAACTTGCTCAGCGGGAACAGCACGCCGCCCAGCCCGAGCAGCACCAGGTAGACCAGGTTGGCGGCGGCCAGCGTGGCCTCGGCGCGCAGCGTGCCGGCCATCAGCAGGGCCAGCCCGCTGAACGCCGCCGTGCCCGCCACCGCGAGCAGCACGACCCAGGCGGTCGCGGCGGCCGCGGCGTGCGGCCGCCAGCCGAGGGCCAGCCCGACCGCGATGATGATCGCCGCCTGCACCAGCTCGACCGCGATGACCGCCGTGGTCTTGGCGGCGATCAGCCCGGTGCGCGACAGCGGGGTGGCGCCGAGCCGCTTGAGCACGCCGTAACGGCGCTCGAAACCGGTGGCGATCGCCTGGCTGGTGAACGCGGTGGACATGATGGCCAGCGCGATGATGCCGGGCACCAGGAAGTCCACCCGGTTGGTCTTGGTGTCGGCCCCGCCCACGCTGACCAGCGCCTCCAGGCTGAACGCGGCCAGCAGCAGCACCGGGATGACCATGATGAGCAGCAGCTGCTCGCCGTTGCGCAGCATGTTGCGGATCTCCTGCGCCGCCTGGGCCGCGACCATCCGGTGCAGCGGGGCCGCGCCGGGCGCGGGCGTGAACGACGACGCCTGCGGTGCGGGCCCTGTGGCCCCTGCGGTGCCTTCGGCGGCTGCGCCGGCCTGCGCGCGGGCGGTCATGAGCGCAGATCCCGGCCGGTCAGCTCGAGGAAGACGTCCTCCAGCGTGCGGCTTTCCACCCGCAGGTCCTTGGCCAGCACGCCGTGCTCGGCGCACCATGCGGTCACGGCCGCGAGCAGCTGGGGGTCGACCCGGCCCTGCACCTCGATCACGTAGAACCCTTCGGGTGACTCCTTGGCCGCGGTGCCGCCGGGCAGCGCGGACAGCAGGCTGTCGGTGGACAGGCCGGCCTGGGCGCGGAACCTGAGCTGCCCGTCGGAGCCGGTGAGCTCGGCCGGGGTGCCGGCGGCGACCAGCTGGCCGTTGTCCACGATGGCCACGCCGTCGGCCAGCCGCTCGGCTTCCTCCATGAAGTGCGTGGTCAGGATCACGCTGACCCCGGCGCCGCGCATCTCCTCGATCAGCTCCCAGGTCGCGTGCCGCGCCTGCGGGTCAAGGCCGGCCGTCGGCTCGTCGAGGAACACCAGCTCGGGGCGGCCGACGACGGCCGCGGCCAGCGACAGCCGCTGCTGCTGCCCGCCCGACAGCCGTCGGCAGGGCGTGCGCGCGCTGGCGGTCAGGCCGAGCCGGTGCAAAAGCGCCGCCGGGTCGAGAGGGCGGGCGTGGAATCGCGCCAGCAGGCGCAGGTACTCGCCCGCCCGCACCGCGGGCGGCAGGCCGCCCGACTGGAGCATGACGCCGACCCTGGGCCGCAGCTCCTTGCCGTCGCGGGCCGGGTCGAGCCCGAGCACCCGCACCGTGCCCTCGTCGGGCCGCCGGTACCCCTCGCAGATCTCGATCGTGGTGGTCTTGCCCGCTCCGTTCGGCCCCAGGATCGCGGTGACCTTCGCCCGCTCGGCGGCGAGCGTCAGCCCGCCGACAGCTGCCGTGCGCCCGTAGCGCTTGACCAGGCCGGTGATCTCGACAGCCGGG
>DASXME010000227.1:0-1725 GCA_036495825.1 Streptosporangiaceae bacterium | reverse complement strand
GCAAAGGGTGAACGCGACGCGCACGCCGGTGTGCGAGTTGCTCGGGATTGAACAGCCGATCGTCCTAGCGCCGATGGTTGACGTCCCCGGACTGGCCGCGGCGGTTTCGAATGCCGGCGCGCTCGGCATGCTGACGCTGACCTGGTCGGAAGATGTCGGAGCCGTGATCAGGGAGACGGCAGCGCTCACCGCGCGGCCATTCTGCGGCAACCTCGTCCTCACCGACGATCGTCACCATCGCCTGGAGCAGGCCCTTGAGGCCGGGTTGCGGGTCGTCTCGTTTTTCTTGGGTGATCCAAGCAGCTACGTCAAACAGGTCCATGACGCCGGGGGCGTTGTCCTGCACACGGTCGGCTCGGCCGAGGAAGCACGGAAGGCGGTCGCGGCCGGCGTGGACGTTATCGTCGCGCAGGGCTGGGAGGCCGGCGGGCACGTGGGGAGCATGGTCGCGACGCTTCCGCTGGTCCCGGCCGTGGTGGACGCGGTGACGCCGGTGCCGGTGATCGCGGCCGGCGGGATCGGCGACGCGCGCGGTGTCGCCGCGGTGTTCGCCCTGGGCGCTCAGGCCGCCTGGCTGGGCACCCGGTTCCTGCTGGCCGAGGAAATGCCGATCCACGAGTACTACCGGCGCCGGCTGGAAGCGGCGGCCGAGACCGATGCGCAGTGGTACCCCAACCTGTACGACGTCGGGTGGCCGGATTCTCCCCACCGTGCCCTCCGCAACTCGACGGCCGAGGCGTGGAACGGCGCGGGCCGACCCCCGGACGCCCAGCGGCCAGGAGAAGGCGACGTGGTCGCGCACCTTGCCTCCGGCGAAGCGATCGTGCGTTACGAGCCGGCGCCGCCGATGGCCGGGACCACCGGTGACATCGAAGCGCTCTCGATGTGGGCCGGCCAAAGCGTCGCGCTCGTCAGCCAGCCGCAGTCGGCGGCCGACATCGTGGCCGAGCTCACGTCGCGCCTGTAACCGTCTCCCCTGGGATCGGCTCTGCCAGTGACGCCCGCCAGGGCGCGGCGGGGAACGGGTCGGCGAAGTACTGCGTCTCGTGCGCGACGAAACCGTCGGCGAATTCCATGATGCTTACCGAATCGGTGGGCTTGCCGTCGTAGGTGATCACGCACTCGCTGATCCACAAGTCCCCTTGGCCGCTGATCCGGCGGACGGTGAAGTGCCGCTCCGCCGGATGGCCGCCGCGTTGCGCCTGGATCTTTTCGCGACCGCGGAAGCGCTCGCCAGATTGCGGGTAGTCCAGGATCCCGTCGGTGGCGTAGATCGCGTGCTCGGTGCGCGCGTCACCGCTCTCGGACGCAGCCCAGTGCTCCTCGATCCTTGCCCGAGTCTCGGCGTCACGGCCCATTTCACCCTCCTCGCCTCAGCCCGCACAGCGGCAGGACGCTGGCTGGAGCGCCGGCATCCCCGTCATCTTGCCCGAACGGGCCGGCGTGCACTCCCGCGTACCAGGGCGGATTCTGAGCCGAGAATGAACCAGGCGGCGCGGGCGTTGGGACGATCATGCAGACCTGGGAAGCCATTGAGTCACGCCGCAATGTGCGGTCTTTCGCCGACCGCCCGATCCCGGTGGCTGATCTGGACCGGATCCTCGAGGCAGGCCGCCGGTCCCCGTCATCACAGAACTGGCAACCGTGGGACTTCATCCTCGTCACCGATCGTGAGCAGCTCCGCGAACTGGCGAAGGTCTTCAGCGGGGCCGCCCACGTGGCCGG
>DASXME010000226.1:0-3319 GCA_036495825.1 Streptosporangiaceae bacterium | reverse complement strand
GTTACCGGCGAAGCCAGCCGTGAGGTCCCGCCCGCTCCTGCTGCGCCGCAGGCCAGGCCGCCCCGACCGGGCCGCGAGCCATCCTGGCCCCGGGTGCTGGCCACGACGGTCCGGCTGTGGCTGGCGCGAACGGGCCTGCGGACCCGCACGGCGATCCTGGCCATAGTGCTCGCGCTGATCGCCGGATCGGTGGTCCTGGCGACCCGGCACACGCCGAACGGGACCGGGCGCTCCCGCCAGGCTGGCCAGAAGCTCACGCCGGTCGCAGCGGCCGGCTCCCTGGCCGCGGCCTGGGTGGCCGGGCAGGTCAGCCGGAGCGTCACGGTGTCCTGCGATCGGGCCATGTGCGCCGCCTTGCAGCAGCGCGGATTCCCGGCCGGCAATCTGGTCATCGCAGGTCCCGGCGCACTCGATCCCCGCGATTCCAGCCTGATCGTGGTGACCGCAGCGCTGCGGAACGAACTCGGCAGCCGGCTGGACTCCGAATATGCGCCGGTCGTGCTGGCACGTTTTGGCACCGGAAACGCCAGGATCGAGATCCGGGCCAGCGCCCCGGACGGGCCGGCCGCATACCAAAGCCAATTCAATTCCGACTTCGCCGCCAGGAAATCGGTCGGCACCGAGCTGCTGCTCAATCCGAATGTCGAAGCGGATCAGCCCGCCCGGCAGCAGCTATCCGAAGGACATGTCGATTCACGGCTGATCGCCATGATCGGCATCATGGCCATGATGCATCCGGTGCACCTCGTATCGTTCGGCGGCGCCTCGCCGGGCGCGAGCCCCGAGGTCCCGCTGCGCTCGGTCCTGCTCTACGGCGTCGCGCATGGGGCGACCGCCGGCACCACGGTTCTCGGCTCGCTGAGGACACTCCTGCTCGCGCAACGTCCCTCGTACCGTCCGGCAGGCGTCCGGATCGTGCGGCTGACGGCAGGACGCAGTGCCTTGCGCATCGAGTTCGCGGCGCCCGACCCGCTGGGGTTGCTCGACGCGAACCAGCAGCTCGTCAAGATTTCCTCCCCATGACCTGCACGCCGCGGCGCTCGCTTGCCCGCGGCTGAGAAACGAGGAACGATGACCCACCGGGCACGGGCCTGCCTGATGCGCCGGATCAGCCGGCCGGGCCGGCTGATCGCCGCCTGCGTCCTGGCGCTCGGCGCGCTCGCCACGGTCGCTCCCGCGGCCGTGGCATCGGCGGCCGCGACCGCGTCGACGTCGGGGTGGCTGCGGCTGGCGAACCTGTCGCCGGGCGCGCCGACCTTCGACATCTACCTGTACGCGGTCGGCAGCACCGACGCCAGGCTCGTGCTCAGGAACATCAGCTACGGCATGGTCTCGGGCTACCAGGTCATCCCGGCCGGGAGCTACACGGTCGCCACCAGGATGGCCGGCCAGCCCGCCAGCGCCGTGCCCGCGCTGTCCAGCACGGTCGCGGTGAGCACGGGCCGCGCCTACACGATGGCCAGCACCGGCCCCTCCTCCGACCCCCGGCTCGAGCTGCTCAGCGACCAGCTGACCACGCCGAAGGGCAGGGCGGTGGTGCGCATCATCCAGGCCTCGCTGCACCAAAGCCAGGTGACCGTGACCGCGAGCGGCCACGTGCTCGCGCATGACCTCGCGTTCGGCAGCGCGACCACCTATGCGACCGTCCCGCCCGGCCGCTGGAACGTGCGCGCGGCCGGCCGGACCATGACCGCGACGGCCCGGGATGCCTGGACGGCCGGCACCAGCTACACGCTGGTCGTGCTCGACGGCACCGGTCACCTCGAACTCGAGTGCCTGACCGACGGATCAGGCAGCAAGGCGATGCCCGGCGGCGGGGCCGAAATGGGCTTCGGCGGGACCGCCCTGCGGCCGGGCCCGTCGTCGCTGCGGTGGCTGGCCGGGATGGCCGGCGGCGCGCTGATCGCGGCCTGCGGCGGGCTGTGGCTGCGGCGGACACGCGCGACGGCTTTGACGTGAGCCCGGCCCGTTTCGAGCTGCATCACGAGCCTCCGTACCTGGACGTCCAGGTCCCGGTGCACGTCCGGGTGCCGGGCCTCGCGCTGCGCATCCGGGTCCCGGGCCGCAAGCTGCAGCGCACGCTCGCCGTGGCAGTGCTGGTGCTGGGCCTGGGCGTCGCCGCCTCGTCCGCGGCCGGCCTGGTCTCCGCGCGGCCCGGCAGGCCCGCGGTCTACGCCGCGCCCGCGGCGGCGCCCGCGCCGCACGGCCGCTGGGCGGCGGCGCCGTCGGAGGAGACCGTGGCCGTGCAGCGCGTGCCGCCGCCGGTGTTCCTCACGATCCCGGCGATCGGCGTCCGCACCCGGCTGGTCCGCCTCGGGCTGACCGCCTCGGGTGCCTTGCAGGCGCCGCGCAGCACGACGGTGGCCGGCTGGTACAGCGGCAGCCCGCGCCCCGGGGCCATCGGCTCCGCGGTAATCGGCGGCCACGTCGACTCCTACGTCGGCCCGGGCATCTTCTTCCGGCTGCGCCTGCTGCACCGAGGCGACCGGATCTTCATCCGGCAGGGCAACGGACGGCTCGCCGTCTTCCGGGTCAGCTCGGTGCACCGCTACCTGAAGTCCCGCTTCCCGACCTCGGCGGTCTACGGACCCGTGCCGACGCCGCAGCTGCGGCTGATTACCTGCGGCGGCGCCTTCGACCCGGCGCGCGGGTCGTACCTCAGCAACGTCATCGTCTATGCCACGCTGATCTCCTGAGCGAAGGTGGCGCCATGTGCAGGCTGTTCGGGCTGACGGCAGGGACGACACCGGTTGAAGCCACGTTCTGGCTGCTGGACGCGCCGGACTCGCTGGAAGTGCAGAGCAGGCGCAACGTCGACGGGACCGGGATCGGGTTCTTCGACCCGGCGGGGACGCCCGTGCTGGACAAAGAGCCGGAGCCGGCCTACCGGGACGAGGATTTCATCCGCGCGGCGAAGCAGGCCAGGTCGGCGACGTTCGTGGCCCACGTGCGCTGGGCCACGGCGGGCAGCCGGACAGCGCGCAACACGCACCCGTTCGCGATGGCAGGCCGGATCATGGCGCACAACGGCGGCTTCGGCGAGCTCCACGAGATCGAGGCGCAACTGCGCCAGTACCGCGACCTGGTGCGCGGCGATACCGACTCCGAGCGTTACTTCGCCCTGATCACGCAGCAGGCCGATGCGCACGGCGGTGACGTCGGCGCCGGCATCACGGCGGCCGCCCGCTGGATCGGCGCCCGCCTCCCGGTCTCCTCGCTGAACACGGTCGTCGCCGCGCCCGGTCACCTGTGGGCGCTGCGCTACCCGGCCCAGCACGCGCTGCACATCATCGAGCGGCCCCCCGGACCCAGCGCGCCG
>DASXME010000225.1:0-3248 GCA_036495825.1 Streptosporangiaceae bacterium | reverse complement strand
GGCGCCACGGGCGCCACGCCGTTCATCCCGCTGACCGTGCGGCCGTCCAAGTCGCTGGCCTCGGCGCTGAACGGCGAGAACGTCCTGGTCACGGTGGACACCGGGCAGACCGAAGGACCAGTGCTCACGGTGCCGGTCGCGGCGATCGTCACCACGGCGTCCGGCACCAGCCACGTCACCGTGGTGGGCGCGCGCGGGAAGCAGACCGAGGTGACGGTCACGCCGGGCCTGTCCGAGAACGGCTACGTCGAGGTGACCCCGGTGAAGTCCGGCGCGCTCGCCGCGGGCGACCGTGTGGTGGTGAGCGGCTGATGGCCGTGCCGGTGATCGAACTGCGCGGCCTGGCCCGCACCTACCCCGGCCCGCCGCCGGTACCGGCGCTGCGCCCGGCCGACCTGGTCATCGAGGCGGGCGACTACGTCGCGGTGACCGGCGCGTCCGGCTCGGGCAAGTCGACGCTGCTGCACCTGCTCGGCCTGCTCGACGCGGCCACCGGGGGCAGCTACCTGCTGGACGGGCTGGACACCAGCACGCTGAACGACCGGGACCGGTCCGCGCTGCGCGGCCGGCGGATCGGGTTCGTCTTCCAGTCGTTCCACCTGCTGCCCTACCGGACCGCGCTGGAGAACGTGCTGCTCGCCGAGCTGTACAACCAAACGCCGCGAGCGGGCAGACTGCAGGCGGCAATCGACGCGCTGGACGCGGTGGGGCTGGGGCACCGGCTCGACGCGCTGCCCACCACGCTGTCCGGCGGCGAGTGCCAGCGGGTCGCGATCGCCCGGGCGCTGGTGAACCGGCCGAGCCTGCTGCTGTGCGACGAGCCGACGGGAAACCTGGACTCGCAGAACGCGGCCGCGCTGATGGAACTGCTCGACCAGCTGAACGAGGCGGGCTTCACGATCGTGGTGATCACGCACGACGCCGGGGTGGCGGAGCACGCCAGCCGGACGGTCGCGATCAGCGACGGGGTGCTGTCGGAACGAATCGAGGCAGATCATGCGTAGCTCCGCCAGCCGTAGGGTGTCTTTCCGGCCGGGAAAGCTCAGCCTGCCGCCGGCGCGGCTGACCGCGCGGGACGCGACCGCCGAGGCGATCGCGGGGATCGTGCAGCGGCCGGGGCGGGCCGTGCTGACCATGCTCGGCACGGTGCTCGGCGTGGGCGCATTCGTCGCCGTGCTAGGACTGACCGCTACCGGGGCCGGCAAGATCTCGCACCAGTTCACGGTCCTGGCCGACACCACGGTGAGCGTGGAGGACAACGGCCCGGCCAACAACGTCGCCCCGCCGGGCAGCAATCCCGCCATCGGCTTCCCGGCCGGCGCGGACGCGGTCGCCGGCCGCATCAACGGGGTGACCGCCGCGGGCGTGTGGTGGCCGGTCCCGCTGCCCGAGGGCACTGGCTTCACCGGCTCGCTCGCCCTGTCGGCCACCGCCTCGCAGACGATCAACCTGCTGGCCGCCTCGCCGGGCGCGGTGCGGGCGATGGGGCTGACGATGGTCGCGGGCTCGCCGCTGAGCACGTACGAGAACGACACCACCCAGCACGTCGCGTTGATCGACACCAGCACGGCGGCCGCGATCGGCATCTCCGCCGCGCGGCTGCCCAGCCATCCCGCGGTGTTCGTCGACGGCATCGCCTACACGGTCATCGGCGTGTACAGCACCGCGCAGCGGGTGGTGACCGACGAGAGCGCGATGCTGATCCCCGAGAAGACGGCGCTGGCCGACTACGGCAACCCGGCACCCGGCATCGGGAACCAGGACGAGGCCCAGATGGTCGTCGCGACCAGGATCGGCGCCGCGCAGGCGGTGTCACGGCAGATCGCCGCGGCCGAGCTGCCGACCGACCCGAGCCGGCTGGTCGTGACGTCCCCGCCCAACCCGCAGAATCTGCAGAGCGAGGTGACCAGCGACCTGGCCGGACTGTTCCTGATCCTCGCGCTGATCAGCCTGCTGATCGGCGCGGTCGGCATCACGAACACGACGCTGGTCGCCGTGCTCGAGCGCACCGAGGAGATCGGCCTGCGCCGCGCCGTGGGCGCCAGGCCGCGGCACATCGCCGCGCAGTTCCTCGCGGAGTCCACGGCGCTGGGCACGCTGGGCGGGCTGATCGGCACCTGCATCGGCGTCGGCATCGTGGTGATCTTCGCCGCGACCAAGAACTGGACCGCGATTCTGAACCCGGTGTACACGCTGCCCGCGCCGCTGATCGGCAGCGTCGTCGGCCTGCTGGCCGGCGCGTACCCCGCGCTCCGCGCCGCGCGGACCAGCCCGCTGGCCGCGCTGCGGCACGCGTGAAAGGAACGATCATGCAGATCCGCATCGGCCTGTGCGTGCTGGCCTGCTGTGCGGCGCTTGCCGCCCTCGCCGCCTGCACCGCCGGCCCGAACCAGGGACCGAACACCGCTGTGACCACGCCCCATGTCGGCCGGCCACAGCCGCCCTCTTCCGCCCAGGCGGCACTGTCCCGTGACGCGTTCACCCCCTACGCCGCGCTCGGCCTGTCCGACAACGACGGGCTGGCCCCCAGCGAGTCGATATTCGCCCTGGGCAACGCGTGCATGAGCGCCGCGGGCTATCCGGGCGCCAATGCGGGCGACGTCCCGGTGGGCATCAGCATCGGAGGGCCCACCGCCCTGGCGTTCTCGCAGCCCTGGGGAGCGTGGGGATACCTCGGCGCCGCCGCGGCGCAGCAGTACGGCTTCCTGGCCTCTCCCGGCTCCGCTCTGGCTACCTTGGGCGTCGATTTCCAACCGAACGCCTTCACCAGCCTTCCCCAGGCAGAGCAAACCGCGGGCGGCAAGTGCTCCACGATCGTGCAGAACTTCACCGACGGAGCGGAATCCAGGGCGCTGGCCGGCATCAGAGCGCTGGCCAACGACATCTTCAACGACGTGCAGCACGACCCGGCGGTGCGGGCCGCCGGCCACGCCTGGTCCGCCTGCATGTCGAAGAGCGGTTACCGCTTCGACCAGCCGAGTGACGTGTTTCGCCAGGAACTGCAGAACATCTACAACGGGGGCAAGCGAGGGCCGCTCGACATCACCCCAGGCGCCGCGGTGAGCAACAGCGCCAGGCAGGCGCAGCTCGCCACGGCCGTCACGGATTCGGACTGCAGCCTGTCCACCGACCTGGCCGGCATCTACTTCGCCGTCCTGGCCAGCTACGAGCAGCAACTCGTCAACGCCAACCAGCAGGCGCTCAGCGCCGCGGTCCGGCAGTACCGCACCACCTACACCAGAGAGCTG
>DASXME010000224.1:0-2349 GCA_036495825.1 Streptosporangiaceae bacterium | reverse complement strand
CGGCGACGGCTTGTACGACCCGACGTCCTGCGCGGTGAGCACGCTGGCGAACTCCACGCCGAGGCGCCGGCGGCTCGCGGCGAACGAGTCCCGGTCCACGTTGGACAAGATGACGAGCTTGTACCGCTGGCCCAGCGCGGTTAGCGCGTCGTGCGAGTCCGCGAACTCCGGCCAGTCCGGCACCGACCCGGCCAGCCGCTCCGCATCCTGGTCGCTGACCTCGGCGCCGAGTTCGCCGCCGAGATCGCGCATGCTGCGGGCCAGGATGCCGGGATAGAGTTCGCCGGGCGACTCGGACTCGGCCAGCGCCTCGTGCACCGAATATTCCGCCAGCAGCGCCTCGTCGTCGAGGTTGACCTGCCGGGACGCCGCCCACGGGGCGAGCACGGCTGCGATGCCGGCCTCCCAGTCGATGAGCGTCCCGTAGCAGTCAAAGCTCAGCGCGTCGAAGTCGGTCAGTTTCACGGCCCCAGCCTGCCAGACGCCCGCCGCGGGGGTCTACGAGGCGGGCGGCCGGGCGGCCGGCCCGGGTCGGCGGCGCTTGCGCGGCGGGCGGGCCGGGTCGGCCACGGTCGCGGTCAGCGGCAGCCGCGACGGGGGCTTGACCTCGGCCAGCCGCAGGTAGGTCACCAGCCGCTGCCCGCCCCTGGTGGCCAGGCTGGCCAGCACGTTCTGCAGCTCGGCGACGTCGCGGGCCACGACCGTGAGCAGGTAGTCCATCTCGCCGGCCACGTTATCCGCCGCGACGATCTGCGGCAGCGCCCGGACGTGGTCCTCGAAGATGCGGCTCGATCGCGGGTCATGCCGGGCCAGGGTGGCGGTCACGTACATCTGCAGCGGGAAGCCGACCGCCGCGGGGTCGAGCTGGGCGCTGATGATCCGGATGACGCCCGACTCCTTGAGCCAGCGGACCCGGTGCAGCGTCGCGGCCGGCGACAGCCCGACCATGCGGGCCAGCTCGACGTTCGTGCGGTCGGCGTCCGCCTGCAACGCGGTCAGCAGTCTTACGTCAACTTCGTCAAGTTCAATGGCCATATCACCATAGATTATTCGGCTACTGGGGACTAGCAGCAAATTCTGTGCAGCACGGGCGTAACCATGGCTACATGAACGCTGACCGCCGTCGCCCAGTCGCCGCCCTCGCCGCCGCGGGGCTGCTGTGGGGCACGACCGTGCCGCTGTCCAAGCTGGCCCTTCAGTGGCTGCCGCCGGGCTGGCTCACCTTCGCGCGCTTCGGCCTGGCCGCCGCGATCCTGCTGGCCGTCGCCCCGCGCGCCGCGGTCAGGGCCGCCTGGAGCCCGCGGCTGCTCGCGTCGGGCGCCGCCGGGTACGGCGGGTCGGTCATCGTGCAGAACGCCGGGATCACCCGCACCAGCGTCACCCACGCGGCGCTGCTGATCGGCGCCGTGCCGGTGCTGGTCGCGGTCATCGCGGCGCTCTGGCAGCGCAGCGTGGCCCGCCCGGTGGCCTGGGCCGGGTTCGCGGTCTCGCTGGCCGGCGTCGGCCTGGTCACCGCCGGGCGCGGCGGCGATGCCAGCGTCGCCGGCGACGCCCTGGTGCTCGCGTCGCTGCTGGTGTCGGCGACGTTCACCGTGGCGCAGACCCGGCTGCTGCGCGGCCGCGACCCGATCGCGGTCACCGCCGTGCAGTTCCTCGGCGCGGCCCTCGCCGTCCTGCCGGTCTCCGCGGTCACCGAAGGCATCCCGGCCGTCCCCGCCGGCGCCGCCCCGCTGCTGGCCGTCATCGCGCTGGCCACCGGCGGCACGCTGCTGCCGTTCGCGCTGTTCGCCTACGGGCAGAGCCGGATATCGGCCGAGGTCGCCGGGGCCTTTATCAACCTGGAGCCGCTCGTGGGGGCGCTGGCCGGCGTCGTGGTGTTTGGCGACCCGGCCGGGCCCACGCTGGCCGTCGGCGGCGCGGCGATCATCGCCGGCATCGGGCTCAGCAGCCTGCCCCTGCTCAGCGCCGGCCGCTCCAGTTCCCGCGTGGTGGTTGGCCGCCGGCCGGTGTCCGCTGCCGGTACTGCGGACCGGGGGGCGGGTTCGCCGGCCGGCGCTTGTGCTGGGGCGGGTAGGTTCAGGGTCCATGGTTTCCGCTCCTCGTCTCGACCTGCTGGACCGCTACCGGCCCGAGGGCGAACCGGAGATCGCCGACGTCGGGCGGCTGCGGGCCCTGGTCCAGGCGGCGGATGACCCGTGGCTGCGGGCGATCCCGCTGCACGTCACCGCGTCCGCGCTGATCGTGCACCCGGCCAGCGGACAGGTGCTGCTGCGCTGGCACCAGCGCCAGCAAGCCTGGCTCCAGGTCGGCGGGCACGGCGATCCGGGCGAGAGCGACCCGCTGGCCATC
>DASXME010000223.1:0-18651 GCA_036495825.1 Streptosporangiaceae bacterium | reverse complement strand
TTAGTGTCTCCCTGCCTGCGGCATCTCCTCTAGGGACGCTCCCGACACTCCTCTATGACGCGACTTGCCGTCAGCGGTCCCGCGGGCGCTATGCGAATCTATCTTGCCAAAGGTCCGTTGCGCACGGCTGTAATCAACCTGCGACCGGTACGACTCACCCTCCTGCCCGTACCGCCACGACACAACCACGATCCGTGATCATTATGCCTGGCAGCAGGGGTGATTGCCATGCGTGCGCGACCACACCCCAGTCACTTCAGTCACAGCTGTGACGCGGGTCACGCGGTTCTCTAACCCTGCGCCCGACGGATAGCATGGCGGGCATCCCCTGAGGCGTTCGCGGAGGCTAGGCATGCGGATCGCGCTGACGGCGCTCACCCCGCAGGGGCCGCAGGATCTTGTGGTCAGCGGGGACGACGGCGCCGTCGTCGGGCAGGTGGCCGCCGCGCTGCGCGGGGCGGCCCCGGGCGGCCAGCGGCTCGCGCCGGTCATCACGCTGCCCGCAGGCCAGCGCGGCCAGGGCCAGCACGGGCCGAGCCGGCACCAGGCGCCGCCGCTGGCCACCGCGCAGGAAACACTGTGGCTGGACGGGCGGCCGCTCGACCCCCGGGACCGGGCGACCACCGCGCTGCGGGACGGCGCGCTGGTCGCCATCGATCCGCGCGCGGCCGCCGCGACCTCGCTGGCCGAGCCGGCCGGCCTGGCGGAGGTGCGGGTGGTCGGCGGGCCGACCGCGGGGACCGTGCACCGGCTCGGCTTCGGCGCGGTCATGATCGGCGCCTCCCCGGACTGCGCGGTCCGGATCACCGGCATCGGCCTGCCCGCCTACGCGGCCCGGATGGTGATCGGCCCCGGCGGCCCGGCCGGGCAGACGATCATCGAGCCACTGACCGGCCAGCCCAATGGCGGATCTCCAGGCAGCGGGCCGGTTCCGCTGCTCGACGGCGAGCCGCTGACCGGGCCGCGGCCGTGGCCGCACGGATCGCTGCTGCAGATCGGGCCGCACGTGCTCGCGCTGGCCAGCCCGGAGCAGCCAGACGCGCACCTGGCGCCGATCGGCGACGGCGGGCTTGCGTTCAACCGGCCGCCGCGGCTGCTGCCGTCCAGCCGGCCGCGCCGGATCACGATCCCGGTCGAGCCGAAGCGGGCCGACAAGGCACGGCTGCAACTGCTGTCGGCGCTGCTGCCGCTGATCTTCGGCGCGGTGATGATCGAAGTCTTGCACTCCTATATCTTCGCGCTGTTCATGCTGATGAGCCCGATCATGGTGGTCGGGCAGTGGATGAGCGAGCGGCGCCACGGCAAGGTCTCCTACAAGCGCGGGATGAAGGAGTACAAGGCCAAGATGGCCGGTCTCGACGGCGAGATCGGCCAGCAGCGGGCCGCCGACGAGGCGCAGCGGCGGGACGCCGCGCCGGACCCGGCGGCGGTGCTGCTCACCGCGACCGGCCCGCGGCGCAGGCTGTGGGAACGGCGCGCCACCGACCCGGACGCGCTCGCGCTGCGGATCGGCCTGACCGAGCTGCCCGCCAACCTCGAGTTCGTGCCGGAGAAGGGCTCCTCGCAGGACGCCGATCTGCCGCCGGTGCCGGCCGCGCGCAGCGTGCCGGTCGCGCTGCCGCTGCCCGAGCTCGGCGTGATTGGCCTGGCCGGCCCGCCGGACACGTCCCGCGCGCTGGCCCGCTGGCTGGTCGCGCAGGCCGCGGTGCTGCACAGCCCGGGTGACCTGCAGATCGTGGTGCTCGCCGCCAGCGCGTCGGCCGGCTCGCAGTGGAACTGGGTCCGCTGGCTGCCGCACTGCGCGCCGCGCAACGGCGAGGAATGCGTGGCCCTGGTGGGCACCGACCCCGACTCGGCGGCGCGGCGGGTGGCCGAGCTGGTCGCCGAGGTCAGCGAGCGGATGAAGCAGGCCAGCGACGCGCACGGCTTCAGCTTGAACTTCAACCAGGGCAACAGGGAGCCGACCGCCGATCCCGGGCTCGGCCCGCGGATCCTGCTCGTGCTCGACGGCGCGCGGGCGCTGCGCCGCATCCCCGGCATGCCGCAGGTGCTGGCCACCGCGCGCAAGACCGGCATCTACGCGATCTGCCTGGACGAATCGCAGCGAGTACTGCCCGAGGAATGCGCCACTGTCGCCTCCTGGGATCCCGACCGGCCGAGCCGGATCACGATGGCCGGCAGCGGCTTCGACGTGCTCGGCGAGGTGCTCGCCGACCAGGTGGGGGTGGCCTGGGCGGACCGGGTGTCGCGCGCGATGGCGCCGGTCAGGGACGTCAGCCGTGACGACGCCGACGCGGCCATCCCGTCGTCGGCCCGGCTGCTCGACCTGATCGGGATGCCCGATCCGGCGGCCGACGAGGTAGCGAAGGCCTGGAAACGGTTCGGGCGCACCACGGCGGCTGCGATCGGAGTGGCCGCCGACGGACCGTTCGGAATCGATTTGAGAACTGACGGTCCGCACGGGCTGATCGCGGGAACCACAGGCGCGGGCAAGTCGGAGCTGCTGCAGACGCTGATCGCGTCGCTGGCCGTGGTCAACCGGCCCGACTCGATGACGTTCGTGCTGATCGACTACAAGGGCGGCAGCGCGTTCAAGGACTGCGCCCGGCTGCCGCACACCGTCGGCATGGTCAGCGACCTGGACGGGCATCTCACCGAACGCGCGCTCGCCTCGCTGTCGGCCGAGCTGAAGCGGCGCGAGGAGATCCTGCTGCACGCCGGGGCGAAGGACATCGAGGACTACTGGGACACGCGGCGGGTCAACCCGGCGCTGTCGCCGCTGCCCCGGCTGGTGCTGGTCATCGACGAGTTCGCCTCGCTGGTCGCCGAGCTGCCCGAGTTCGTCACCGGGCTGGTCGGCATCGCGCAGCGCGGCCGGTCGCTCGGCGTGCACCTGATGCTGGCCACCCAGCGGCCGGCCGGAGTGGTCAGCGCGGACATCAGGGCCAACACCAACCTGCGGATCGCGCTGCGGGTGACCGACGCCGACGAGTCCACCGACGTCATCGACGTGCGCGACGCCGCGTACATCGCCAAGTCCACCCCCGGCCGGTGCTACGTCAGGTCGGGCGCGGCGGCGCCGGTCGCGGTGCAGTCGGCCAGGATCGGCGGGCGGCGCCCCGGAGCGGGGCCGGCCGAGGCGTCCGCGCAGGTCATCCCGGTGCCGTGGAGCGGCCTGGGCCGCCCGCTGCCGCCGCTGGGACCCGCCTCGGGCGACGACGAGACCCTGGTCACCGACCTGTCGGTGCTGGTGGACGCGATCGCCGGGGCGGCCGTCAAGACCGGCGTGCCGGAGCAGCCAAGTCCATGGCTGCCTCCGCTGCCCGACATTGTTTCCCTGAACGACCTTCCGGCCCCGGCTGCCCAGGCGGGGGGCGAGATCGCTCCGATTCCCTTCGGGCTGACCGACCTGCCGGCCCGCCAGTCCCACGAGGCGCTCACGCTCGACCTTTCGCACGGCGGCCACCTGGTCATCGCGGGCGCCGCGCGGACCGGCCGGTCCACCGTGCTGCGCACGATGGCCGGCTCGGTGGCCGCGCACGCCTCGCCGGCCGACGTGCACATCTACGGGATCGACTGCGGGACGGGGGCGCTGCTGCCGCTGGCCGGGCTGCCGCACTGCGGCGCGGTGGTCACCCGCGACCAGACCGACAGGGTGGAGCGGCTGCTGGACAAGCTGCGCGGCGAGATCACCCGGCGCCAGCAACTGCTCGCCGCCGGCGGGTTCGCCGGGGTGGCCGAGCAGCGCGCCGCGGCCGCCGCAACCGGGGGCGAGAAGCTGCCCTGGATGCTGCTGCTGCTCGACTGGTGGGAGGGCTACTTCGCGGCGTACGAGCAGTACGACTACGGGCGGCTGGTCGACACGATGCTGCAGACGCTGCGCGAGGGCGCCGCGGTGGGGCTGCGGGCCGTGGTCACCACCGACCGGTCCGCGCTGGTGGGGCAGGCGAGCACGGTGTTCGGGCAGCGGATGGTGCTGCGGCTCGCCGACCGGTCCGACGCCACGATGGTGGGCATCCGCGAGCGCAGCCTGCCGACGCACCAGCCGCCGGGCCGGGTCATGTTCGAGGGGATGCCGCAGCCGTTCGAGGCGCAGATCGCGCTGCTGGACCCCGACCCGTCCGGGCCGGCTCAGGTGGCGGCGCTGCGGCGGCTGGCCGACGCGGCGCTGGAGCGCTGGGGTCGTCCGCCGGCGGCACGGCGGCCGCTGCGGGTGGACACGCTGCCGGCCAGGATCACGCTGGCCGAGACGATGGCGCTCGATGCCGATTTCTCGCCGCCGTCGCCGATGTGGGCGCTGGTCGGCGTGGGCGGCGACGAGCTCGTGCCGCAGGGCCTGGACGTGTGCGAGGAAGGACCAGGGCTGGTGATCGCCGGGCCGCCGCGGTCGGGCAAGTCCACCACGCTGCTGACCATGGCCCGGTCGCTGCTGGCGCAGGGGACGCCGGTGGTGGCGATCACGCCACGGCGGTCGCCGCTGCGCTCCATCGAGGGCGCCGCCGGGGTGATCGGCGTGTACGGCGGCGACGCGGACCCGAATGCGCTGATGGACAAGCTGGACGAGTACCCGCGCTACGTCGCGCTGGTGGACGACGCCGAGCTGCTCTTCAACGGGCAGCTGTCCCAGCCGCTCGATGACATCCTGCTGAGCGGCCGCGACGCCGAGCACGGGCTGATCATGGCCGGCGCCACCGGCGACCTGGGCCGGGCGTACTCGGGCTTCATCCCGCAGGCGCTGAAGTCCCGGTGCGGCGTGATGGTCGCGGTCGCCTCGCCGGCCGACGGCGACCTGTTCGGCGTCCGGCTGCCGCGCAACGCGGGCCCAGGGCCGCTCGGCCGCGGGCTGCTGATCAGGCCGGGCGCCATCGCGCCCATCCAGCTGGCGATCAGCGACTAGCCCCGGGTAACCCCCGGCACGCTGAAGGCCCCGGGCGGAATGGGTACCTGCCCGGGGCCTATCACGCGTCTGTACTGCGGGGTACGTGGCGTGTACTGCGGAGTACTACCTGACGGTGCTGTTGAGCTGCTCCGCAAGGTTCTGCTGGTTGGATGTGGCCTTGCTGGCCTGCTGGAGAAGCTCGACCACCTTGTTAACCGTGGGAGTGGCCTGGTGGACGGTCTCCTGGAGCTTGGTGAAGCTGGCGTCCACCCAGTTGCCCGACAGCGCGTTGATGTCGGAGTTCACCTTGTTCCAGACGTCCGCGAGGTTCTGCGAGTCGGCGCCGAGAGCTGACGCACCGCTGCCCATTCCCCCGGTGTTGTACCGCTGTTCACCTGCCATGGAACGTCACCCTCCGTTGTTTTCGATGCTGGGGCACTCGCCCGTGATCGTAGCGTAAGCCGTGAATGAGTCACGCTATCATCCATGATCATAGGATTGCCGGAAACTTATTCATGTCGGCGTCGGGCCGGCTGACACGTGGGGCAGGGTAGTCATGGTGCTGGCAGAATCGGGCGGCGGCGGGGACTACGTAGCGATCAACCCGCAGCTGCTGCAGAGCATGATCAACTCGATGAACTCGTCGGCGGGCGAGGTGCTCACCATGGTGAACGGGTACATCAGCCGGTTCTCGGAGTTCGGCATCGACACCAGCAGCCTGTCCAAGGCGGTGCAGGACCTCACCTGGGCCCAGGACCAGGTGCCGATGCTGAACCGCCGGCAGTCGCTCGCCCAGGCGATGGAGCAGCAGGACCCCGCGCTCGGCCCGATGGTGTCCGGCGGCGCCGGCACGCTCGACTTCGCCACGAACTCGGCGGCGCAGGCGGCCGGCAAGTCGGACGGCGCGAAGGCCCTCCAGGCGCTGGAGGACCACAGCAACAACGACTTCATCCTGAGCGAGCTGAAGCAGTACTCCGACGACCCGGCCTACCTGGCCGCGTTCTTCCAGTCACTCAGCCCGCAGGGGCTGACCGCGCTCGGCCTGCAGGTCACCGGCTACCAGCAGGGCGGCGACAAGCAGCAGTACCAGGACTGGGCCAGCAC
Source organism: Streptosporangiaceae bacterium (assembly GCA_036495825.1). Lineage (GTDB taxonomy): Bacteria > Actinomycetota > Actinomycetes > Streptosporangiales > Streptosporangiaceae > PALSA-505. The sequence goes on along the minus strand of DASXME010000223.1, from coordinate 12,668 downwards.
GGTCGGCACCGCGTTTGCCACCGCTTCGTACCAGATGCCGTTCTCGAACAATTGGCTGAGTAACCTTCAGCTGCCCAACAACATCGCGGACGACCCAGCCATACCGCAGCTGGACCTGATCCAGCCGTTCCTCGAGCACGGCGTCTACTCCGCCAGCTGGCTGAACCCGCTGGGCCAGTACGCGCTGCAGCAGGACTACATGCAGACCCGGGATCCCGGCATGATGGGCCCCGGGCCGAGCCTGGACGGCATCTGGACCGCGCTGTCGAACAACCCGGCCGTGGACGCGCAGTTCTACCAGAAGAACTTCAACAACAAGGCCAACCCGGACGACAGCCTCAGCGGGCTGATGAGCACCATGTACGGGGTCGGCAACATCTGCGACTCCGCGTTCGCGGGCATGGTCAAGTCGGCGACCATCCCGCCCGACGCGATCACCCCGCCCGGCGCGTACGCCAGCAACGCCCAGATGACCATCCAGTTCTTCGGCAACGATTCGAGCGCGCGGACCTCGGCTCCGGTGCGGGCGGTATTCGGGTCGATCGCGGAGAACTATTTCAACAGCCTGGCCAACAGCGTCCGGGCCGCCGCCCCTTACGTCGGCACGAACGGGGTGAACATGCCGGGATGGCTGGTCACCGCGTCCCAGTCGCAGTGGGGCAACTTCGTCGAGGAGGCCATGCGGGACAAGACCACCTCGGCGCAGCTGCTCACCTTCTACAGCGCGTGGGTCGGTAACCTGCCGCCGGACGACCGCGGCAAGGGGCAGGAGCAGGTCCCGCGCAACCAGGGATTCTGGAACGACAGCTCGGTCGGCCTGCTCGACGACTTCATGGCGCACAACTACCAGGCCGCGGGCGCGCCGGCCGGGGACAGCTCCGGGGGCATCGCGGAGGTGGTCGCGGCCGCCGGGTCCTCGTTCCTCACCGGCCTGGTGTTCGGCCCGGAGGGGGGTCTGCTGAACCTCGCAGTTGACGCCGGCAAGGACGCCTTCCAGACCGCTTCGGAGAACGCCATCAAGGGCGTCTGGCCGAGCGACCCCAAGCCCTCGGAGAGCAGCGATGCGCTCAGCCAGCTGACCGGCGTCCAGCAGTCCTGGGCCAGCACGGTCAACCTCTGGTACGGCGGCCCGCCCGGTCACCCGCTGCCGCCGCCGTCCATCGATACCGTGCATTACCTGGGCCAGACCTACACCGGCGACCCCACGTACTACGAGAAGAAGTTCAACGGGTACTTCATCAACAAGGACGGGCAGGTCGACGATCCGGCTACGATCGCGCAGAATCCCGCGGCGCTGGCCGCCTACAACGCCTGGCTGCAGGATCCGGCGATCGTCAACGCCAACGAGGCGAAGTTCGGTGACACTCAGCTGGGCAAGCTCATGTCCCAGTACGCGAACAGCTACGGTGGCTGATCGTGAGGTTCCGTTCTGCGTTTTCCTTGGCCACGGCGGGCGCCGCGGCCGTCCTGGTCGCCACGGTGGCCGGGTGCGGCGGCTCGGCCGGCAGCAACGCGCACGCCTCTGCCACTACCGCGGAGAATCAGGTAGTGCCGGTAGTCCGCGCGCTCTACCAGCGGATTTACGATTCCCATGTTGGCTGGTCCACGGCGCTAAGCGGACAGTACGAGCAGTGCCTGACCAACAGCAATCACAGTGAGCTGGATTTCCACGGCATCGTGTACGACCTGTACCCGCGCAGCAGCTCGGTCACGTCCGCCGCGTACCTCCAGGATGTCGTGAACGCGGCCAAGGCCGACGGCTGGACGTTCAAGAAAAATATCCAGGGCTCACGCGACGGGAACATCTTCCCGTACCAGATGGAAAAGGGCCCGCTGGACGGCCACATTTCGGTGTCCAGCACCCCGGGCCGTACCGGGTCGTACAGGTTTTCCGCCCTCATCGAGGTCGAGAGCACCTGCTTTGACGCCGGCTCGGACGCAAGCAGCCTGAGCCGGCACAGCAGTCAGTTCACCCTGCCCCACCCAAGCCCGCTGCCGTCCCCCTGAACCCGCGCGCCGCGCCACGATCGGAGGTTCCTTTGACCAGTTCCCCTCAGCCGCAGGTAGCGAGTCCCATGCACCAGGCGCTCAGCGAGCTTCTGGCCAGCATCCAGGCGGACCAGTCGACGATGGCCAACGCGCTGAAGAGCACCTGCCAGCAGATGGGCGGCAGCTCGGTGTGGGTCGGCAGCGCCGCCTCCGGCTGGAGCTCGCAGCTGACCGGCTATTCCAGCAGCCTGTCCGGCAGCATTAATTCAGCGGTGGCCGAGGTCGCGAGCGCGCTGGCCGCCACCTCGGCGACCTGCACCCAGCAGCAGGCCAGGGTCGAGGACCTGATCCTGTCCGGGCGTCTTTCCTAGCTCTTCGTCGCGCGGGTCACGCCGCCGCCGTTGAACTCGGACGGCAGCAGGCTGATTTCCCCCTGGCTGCGGGCCGGGTCGGCCGCCACGCTCTCATACAGCCAGGTGCTGCTTATCTTCGTGCCCGGCGTGAGGTGGACGCTGCTGAGCCCGGCCTCCACGGCCACGACGACCGGCATCCGGCCGTCGATGGAGCTGAGGCTGGCGGAGAACCGCGGCGAGGACGAGGTGGCGGTCCACGCGCTGTCCTGGTCGAAGGCGAAGAACACCACCGCACCGCCGCCGGTAGTGCGCAGCGCATAGACGGGGAAGGCGGGGGCCGCGTAACCGAAGCTGACGCTCCAGCCGTCGGATGGCGCGCCGCTGCGCACCTTCTGCTGGTTCGCGATCCAGCCGGTCGTCGCGTCTCCCGCGGCGAACAGTCCGGTGCCGCCGGTGCCGCCGCTTCCCCCGGTTCCGCCGCTTCCCCCGGTTCCGCCGAGGAGCTGGACGTAGCGCGCCGGGAGCTGCCCCGGCGGCGTGACCAGCGACGCGTCGCCCGGCGCGACGGCGGCCGCGTAGCCGGCCGAGTCGAGCTCGATCCCGGCGAGCTGGGCCGGCGGCGTGCCGAACGTCAGCGCGTCCGCCTCCCGCCACGGGCCGCCCGGCGCCGACTGGACCATGACGAAGAGGTCTCCCCCGCTGGTGCCGCCGGCCCCTGTCCCGCCGACCTCGACGAACCACCGCGGATAGGTCGCCAGCCGGGGGACGTAGAACCGCTCGGTCACCTGGGCCGCCGCGGGCAGGCCCGTCGTGTTTCTGGTGCCAAACGCCCTGACTTGCTCCTCGGCGTCCAGGGTCAGCTGCGGCACCAGCGTCGCCTGGTGGGCCTTCACCATCGCGTTGTAGCGCAGCAGAAAGGCGCCGAACGCCTGCTTGGCCTGGGCCTGGGTCAGCTGGGCCGCGGCCGACCCGGACGTGGCGGCCGGGCTGCTGCTCCCGCTGACCGGGCGGCTCGGCGCAGAGCCGTGCGGGTGACTCGGCGAACTGCTGCAGGCGGCGGTGAACGCGAGCAGGCCGCACACGACCGCCGCGCCTGCCCTGACTCTCGTCTTGACCCTGCGGGGTGACATCCGGATCATGCTATCGTCGGCCACGGCCGCCCCAAGGGGGGTATCGCTCGCCGTTCCTGGCCCAGGAGGCGATATGGAGCACAGCCGAGATCATGATCTTGTCGGGATGGATCCGGACAAGATGCAGGCGCTCATCAACGAGCTGAAGTCCACGCAGCACACGATCGCTGCCTTCACCGCCGAGTTCGCCGCGCCGCTGTCGGCCCAGGGGATAAGCCTCAACACGGTGCACCAGGCCGAGCACTGGACGACCGATCAGGTGACCAAGCTCACCGAGCGCCTGCAGAAACTGCACGAGGCGGGCCACACCGTACCGCCGATGGCCGGCCAGGGCGGCCAGGGCGGGAATGGCCAGGGCGCTCCCCCGGCCGGTGTCGTCAGCCCCCCGGTCAGCGCGGGCAGCGGACCCGGCAACTCGACGCCCGTCGCCCACGGTCATGCAGGCAAGCCCGCATCGAACGGGGCCGACACGAGCGGGACCGGCACAGACACCGGAGCCGGTACCGCCGCCGGAGGCAGCGCGGCGGCCGCAGGCGGGTACCCGTACACGGGAGCCGGCCCACCCGCCGCATACGGCCCCGCGCCCCATGCCGCCGCCCATCAGCCTCCCGCCAGCGCGCGCCAGCACGCCGCCCTGGACGCGAAACGTGTCTCGCACGCGGCGCAGCACGGCCAGAGCCTGCCCGAACGCGTCTGGGACGACATCGAGCGCAATGCCGCTGACCCGCAGTACGCGGGGGCGCTGCTGGCCGCTTTGGGCGCCGCGGGCCTCGCCCTGCTCGGCGCTTCCGTCGCCAGGAGCAGGAAGAAGAGCAAGGACCAGGCGGAGGCGGACCGCAGGCAGGCCGCGCTGGATGAGCTGCTACGGAACGCCGGGGAGTACGGCGCCTCCGCCGGAGGCGTTCCCGCGGGAACGCCTCAGCTACCGCAGCCGGAACCTGAGCTCGCCGGCGACCCGGCCGAGCCCCGGCTGCGCCTGGTGCCGTCCGGCGGCGAGGGGAGCGCCCGATGAACCACCCCGCACCCGCGTCCTTCGCCGACCAGATGCAGCGGATCGGCACCCCAATGACGCCTCCGCACGGCACCCAGCCCAACCCGGCCTACCAGGATCTGCTCACCCTGTACGCCAAGGTCTACGGCGCAGAAGAGAGCCTGGCCCACGCGCTGCGCCCCGCCCGCAGGACGGTCAGGGACCCCCAGACCTGGACGGGCCACGCCGGCCAGGAGTGGACTTCGGACCTCGAAGCCTGGAACAGGCGGCTGGCCAGCGCCGCCGAACATATCGTCGCCGAGCTAGCCGAACGCCTGCGGGCCACGCCTCCCTACATCCCCGTCGGCACCGAGCCCATGCAGCCCGGCACCCCGCAACCCGGCGGCCCGCTCCGCTCCCACCCCGACCCCGGCGGTCCGGACGGCGCTTAGTGGCCCAGCAGCCCGACGATGAACCAGGCGGCCACCGCGACGATGACGACCGCCACCGCCCCGCCGATCAGCCAGGCCCTGACCGGGAAGGCATCCTCCCGCGTAGCGGGCTCGGCCGCGCTATACGCGGCGGCCCACGCCTGCACCGCGGGCTCGCGCCACGACGCGTGCTCGTCGGCCGCGTCGCCGGGACCGCCGGGATCGCGGCCGGCCCCAGATCCGCTCGGGCCAGGGTAGTTCTCCCCCGTGACCGTGGCGTCAGGAAAATTCATTCCGCCGAACGGAGCGGGGCCGGTGTCACCTGTGAACGCCTGTCCGCCGCGCGGCAGGCCGGCAGAGCCGCTCCCGGCCCCAGCCGCGGAACGGGTCTCGCCCGACCACCTGGCCCCGTCCCACCAGCGCATGATGGCGGGGTTCTCCGGATCGGGGTACCAGGCGGGTGCAGGATTCCCGGCCATAGCACCGGAATGATATCCGCCCCGCAGCGCGGCCGCAGGCGCTGATCATACTAGAATATTCGTTCGATAACTATTACCCTATGGCCATGCCTGCCTACCTTCCGCCCGGCTGGCCGACCGGGGTGCATCCGCCTGGCAGCGAGGGCTTCGAGGCGAGCGCGGTGGCCTGGCTGCTCGACGTCGTCCCGCCGGATTACCGGCTCTACGGGGTGCTGCGCAGGCACCCGCTGGCGCTGGCCGTGATGGCCCGCCATCACCTGGCCGCGGCCGTGCAGGGGGCCCGTGAGGGGTACAGGACGGCCCGGACAGAGCTGACCACGCTGCCGCCGCATGCGGTCGACGCGGTGCTCGCCGCCTACCGGCGGGAGGGCAAGCGGCTGGTCGCCGCGTCGCGCGCGGTGGACGTCGTGGAGCAGTCGCTGCGCGGACACCCGGGCGCCTAGACCGCGCGCAGCACCAGCAGCGCCATGTCGTCGGCCGACGGGCCGCTGCCGAACTCGCTGACGCCTCGCTGGATCCTGGCCGCGACGGCACCGGCGCTCAGCCCGCCGCAGTCTGTTAGCAACCCAGCCAGCCCGTCATCATCGTCGAGCAGCCGGCCCCCCTTGCGGCGTTCGGTAACTCCATCTGTGACGCAAAGCAGCAGATCACCCGCGGCTAGGGAGATCTCCTGTGCGGCAAATTTCAGCTCCTCCACCACCCCCAGCAGCGGCTGCGGCTCGACGGCCGGTTCCGGAGCCGAGCCTGGCTCGGCCGCGCGCAGCAGCAGCGGCAGCGGGTGCCCGGCGCACACCAGCGAGACCAGGACTGCGGGGTCGGCATCGCCGGCCGGCCGCTCGGCCGCGGCGAGGACGCGCACCTCGCCGTGGATGAGCGTGATGAACGGCCCGCCGCCGCCGTCGGCCAGCAGCAGCTGGTTCAGCCGCTCGAGCACCGCGTCGATGCCGTAGCCCTCGCCGGCCAGGATGCGCAGGGTGTGCCGGGCCAGGCCGGTCACCGCGGCGGCTTCGGGGCCGGTGCCGCACACGTCGCCGATGGCGAACCGCCAGCGGCCGTCCCCCACGGCGAAGACGTCGTAGAAGTCGCCGCCGACCTCGTTGCCCTCGCCGGCTACCTCGTGCGCCACGGCCAGGTCGAGGCCGGGGATGTGCGGGATTTCGGGTGGCAGCAGGCTGCGCTGCAGGGCCCGGCTGGTCTGCTGCTGCCGCTCGTACAGTTGCGCGTTGTCGAGCGCGAGCGCGGTCCGGCGGGTCAGGTCCTCGGCCAGCTCGGCCACCTCCCGCGGCAGGGTGCCGCCGCGCGGCCGGCCGATCGCCAGCACGCCCAGGCTGCGGCCGCGGGCGGTCAGCGGGAAGCACCAGGCCGAATCGGCGGCCAGATCCAGCGCTTCGTCCGGCAGTTCGTTGGGGTCGGCGAGGGCGAGCGACCAGCTGTGGCCGCCGCCGAGGCCGGGCAGGGCGGGCAGCGGGACGCTGCCGAGCAGCAGGGTCAGCGCGTCGAGCCGGGACTCGTCGGCGTGCCAGACGTACGCGGGGCGGACCGAGCCGTCGTCGCCGCCGAGCAGCACGCCGCACCAGGTCGCCAGCCGGGGAACGATTAGCTGCGCGGCGAGCGCGATGATCTTCTCCTGGTCGAGCGTCCCGGCCAGCAGGTCGCTCGCCTCGGCCAGGAAGCTGACCCGGCCCCTGCGGGCCCGCTCCAGCTCGCCCAGCCTGGCCCGCTCCAGTGACAGCGCCATCCGGTCGGCGACCTGCTGCAGCCGGGCCGAGTCGTCGGGGCTGAACTGGTCCAGCTCGCCCGAGGCCACGGCGAGGATTCCGGTTACCCTGCCCTCGACCAGGAACGGGACCGTCATCACCGATTGCGAGGCATCGCTACGGGCGTGTCCGGCCGGATCGGCCAGCGCCTCCAGCAGCGCGGGCGGCCCGAGCCCGGCCGCGGCGCGCATCCGCAGCTCGCCGTCCTCGTCGGCGACCAGGGCGTACGCGGCGTCCGCGTCCGCCGCGTCGCGCGCCGTCTCGACCGTGTGCCGCAGCAGCTCGTCGTAGCTGAGCCCGCTGGGATCCAGCCGCCCGCCCGTTGGGCCGCCCAGCGACGCGGCATGCCCGTCGAGCGGCACGCCGTAGGCGTCGCCCGCCCCGGAGGCGAAGGCCGGCATCTCGTCCGGCTCTCGCAGCAGGCCGCCGCCCGCCGCCGGAATGCCGGGCGTGACCCCGTTGACCGCCAGCCCGTCATCCTCAGGGGTGCCAGCCGGGGTGTCCGCCGGGGTGTCCGCCGCGTCGTCGGCGAACGCGATCCTGAACCAGACCGCCTTCGCGCTCTGCGTGTACGTCACTCCCCACGCCGAGGCCAGCGCGGACGGCAGCATCAGCCCGCGGCCGCTCGTCTTCTCGCCGGGGTCGGTGACCGGCGGCGGAATCTCGCTGCTCAGCGTGCGAGACGGATGCCGGTCCCTGACCGCCACCTCGACCGCGTCCTGGGTCATCCGGCAGCTGAGCAGGACCTGGGTGCCCGCGTGCACGACGGCATTGGTGACCAGCTCGCTGGTGAGCAGCACCGCGTCGTCCACCAGGACCGATGCGCTGGCCGCAGGCCCGGGCACGCCCCACGATCGCAGCGTTTCGCGCACGAAGCGGCGAGCCTCCGCGGCGGCGGAGGGCTCGGGCGCATACGTGGCGGTGGCTACCCGGTCGTCCCGCTCCTGCACATGACCTCGTTGTCTTATCGGTTCAGTCTTATCGGTTCACGGAATGGTTGCCTTCGGTCACGACCAACGCATCCATCGTGACAGACTTGTGACATCCCATAGCCTAAGGCCACGGCCAGGTTGCGTGGAGGGAGATCACGGATGGCCAGGATCGCGCCGCAGGCACGTTCGGAAGGACGCGCCCTGCCGCCCGAAGAACGTTATGGCGATGCCGACCTCGAGCCGGTCCGCGCCGCGCTCACCGCGCTCAGCGACGGCAACTACCGGCCGCGCGCCCGGCGCGCGGAGGATCTCCGTAACAGCGAGAGCGCGATGCTCGCCCAGATCAACGAGCTGGTGGACGAGGTCGCGGCCCAGCTCGCCTCGCTCAACTCCGAAGTCACCCAGAAGGCGGCGCAGGTCCGTGACATCGCCCTGGTGACCACCGCCGTGGCCCGTGGCGACCTGACCCGCAAGGTCACCGTGGACGCGCAGGGCGAGATGCTGGAGCTCAAGCAGACCATGAACACGATGGTCGACCAGCTGTCCGCGTTCGCCGACGAGGTGACCCGGGTGGCCCGCGAGGTCGGCACCGAAGGCAGGCTGGGCGGCCAGGCGCACGTCCGCGGCGTCTCCGGCGTGTGGAAAGACCTCACCGACAACGTCAACTTCATGGCCAGCAACCTGACCAGCCAGGTCCGCAACATCGCCCAGGTGACCACCGCGGTGGCCGGCGGCGACCTGAGCAAGAAGATCACGGTAGACGCCCAGGGTGAGGTGCTCGAGCTCAAGCAGACCGTCAACACGATGGTCGACCAGCTCTCCGCGTTCGCCGACGAGGTGACCCGGGTGGCCCGCGAGGTCGGCACCGAGGGCATGCTCGGCGGCCAGGCCGAGGTCGAGGGGGCCTCCGGTACCTGGCAGCGACTGACCGAGAGCGTGAACGGCCTGGCCAGCAACCTGACCACGCAGGTGCGAGCGATCGCCGCGGTGGCCAGCGCGGTGGCCGAAGGCGACCTGACCCAGGCGATCGCGGTCGAGGCGCGCGGCGAGGTGGCCGAGCTCAAGGACAACATCAACCTGATGGTCGCCAACCTGCGCGAGACCACCAGCGCCAACCAGCAGCAGGACTGGCTGAACACCAACCTGGCCCGGATCTCCGGCCTGATGCAGGGGCACCGCGACCTGCTCCAGGTGGCCAGGCTGATCATGAGCGAGCTGACCCCGATCACGTCGGCTCAGTACGGCGCCTTCTACCTGTCCGCCCCGCCGAGCAGCGACCTGCCCGGGTCCGCTCCCGGCCGGCACAAGAGCGCCGAGCCCGCGACGGCGGAGCCGGGCCGGCCGGTCGCCGAGGGCGAGCAGGAATTCACCAGGATCGCCACCTACGGCTTCCGCCAGGGCGGCGTCACCCACTTCACGCTCGGCGAGGGACTGGCCGGGCAGGCCGCCCTGGAGCGCAAGCGGATCTTCATCCAGGACGCGCCGCCCGGCTATCTCACCGTCGGCTCCGGGCTCGGCGAGGCCGGGCCGGTCAGCATCGTGGTGCTGCCGATCGCCTTCGAGGACCGGGTGCTCGGCGTGCTCGAGCTCGCGTCGCTGCACCGGTTCGACGACGTGCACCTGGCGTTCTTCGACCAGTTCGTGCCCACGATCGGCGTCACGATCAACACGATCATGGCCAACGCGCGCACCGAGGCGCTGCTCACCCAGTCCCAGCGGCTCACCACCCAGCTGCAGGAACGCTCCGACGAGCTGCAGCGCCAGCAGTCCGAGCTGCGCCGGTCCAACGCCGAGCTGGAGGACAAGGCGGCGCTGCTGGCCAAGCAGAACCGCGCCATCGAGGTGCAGAACTTCCAGATCGAGCAAGCCCGGCGGACGCTGGAGGAACGCGCGCAGCAGCTGGCCACCTCGTCGCGGTACAAGTCGGAGTTCCTCGCCAACATGTCGCACGAGCTGCGTACGCCGCTGAACAGCCTGCTCGTGCTGGCCAAGCTGCTGTCGGAGAACCCGGACGGCAACCTCACGCCGAAGCAGGTCGAGTTCGCCAGGACCGTGCACGAGGCGGGCTCGGACCTGCTGCAGCTGATCAACGACATCCTCGACCTGTCCAAGGTCGAGGCGGGCAAGATGGACATCCAACCGACCGAGCTCGCGCTCAGCACGCTGGTGGAGTACGTGCACGCCACGTTCCGGCCGATGGCGGCGGACAAGGGCCTCACGTTCGACGTCGAGGTCTCCTCGAACGTGCCGGCCCTGATGTACACCGACGAGCAGCGGCTGCAGCAGATCGTCCGCAACCTGCTGTCCAACGCGGTCAAGTTCACCTCGACCGGCGGCGTGCTGCTGCGCATCTCGAGGCCGGAGGGCGTCGAGTTCACCGGCCCGCTGCGCGCCGAGCCCGAAGTGATCTCGTTCTCAGTCTCCGACACCGGCATCGGGATCGCCGAGGATCAGCTCAAGCTCATCTTCGACGCGTTCCGCCAGGCAGACGGCACCCCCAGCCGCCGCTACGGCGGCACCGGCCTCGGCCTGTCGATCAGCCGGGACATCGCCCGCGTGCTCGGCGGCGAAATCCGGGTGGACAGCCTGCCGAAGCACGGCAGCACGTTCACCCTGTACCTGCCGATCCGGCATCGCCCGACCGGCCACGAGGCCATCCGGTCCGGGTCTTCAGGCAGCATTCCGAACGGTGACGCCGCGACTGTCGTCGATACGCCGGACTCGATGCCCATTCCCGATGACGCGCTCGAGGGCATCAAGGTGCTGATCGTTGACGACGACGTGCGTAACGTCTTCGCGCTGACCAGCGTCTTCGAACGCTGCGGCGCGGAGGTCCTGTACGCCGAGAACGGCCGCGAGGGCATCGACGTGCTGGAGAAGAACGAGGACATCGCCCTGGTCCTGATGGACGTGATGATGCCGGAGCTCGACGGCTACGCGACCACCGAAGCGATCCGCGGCATGCCGCAGTTCGCCGACCTGCCGATCATCGCGGTCACCGCGAAGGCGATGAAGGGCGACCGGGAAAAGACGATAGCCTCAGGCGCCTCGGACTACATCACCAAGCCGGTGGACACCGGACATCTGCTCAGTGTCATGCGAAGCTGGCTGCAGCGCGCGGCTGCCCGCTAAGGAAGCGCGGCCGTCCGCTCAGAAGGGAGCTCGTGACGTGCCGACCAAGCCCAGGATCCTGCTGGTTGACGACCGCGCGGAGAACCTGACCGCGCTCGAGGCGATCCTGTCCTCGCTGAATCAGATCCTGGTCCCCGTCCGGTCCGGTGACGCAGCCCTCAAGGCCCTGCTGACCGGCGATTTCGCCGTCATCCTGCTCGACGTGGTGATGCCGGGCATGGACGGTTTCGAGACCGCGGCACACATCAAGCGGCGCGCCAAGACCCGTGACATCCCGATCATCTTCCTGACCGCGGCCAGCGCGGAACCCGACTACGCGTTCCGCGGCTACGCGGCCGGCGCGGTGGACTACATCGCCAAGCCCTTCGACCCGTGGGTGCTGCGGGCGAAGGTGTCGGTATTCGTAGACCTCTACCTGAAGAACCTGCAGTTGCACGAGCAGGCAGAGCTGATGCGCGCCCAGCTCGGCACGGTACCGAGCCTGGCCGCCGGGAACTCGGCCGCCGGGGGCGCCGGGGGCGAGGCCATGGATCCGTCTGACGAGTCGGCCGACGGGTCCGCTGGCGAGCCGGGCGACTCCGCGGCAGAGTCGCTGCTGACCGAGCTGTCCGGGCGGCTCGCCGCGGTGGAGGACCTGGTCGCGGTGGTCTCGGGACAGGCCGCCGCGGGCAACGACCCCGTGATGACCGACTGCACGGCCAGGCTGGAGCACCGGGTCGGCCGGCTCAGGGACGCGCTGGACGCCCTCCGCGTAGGCGGCTAGCCGCGGGCGTCACGGTCACCTTCGCCGGCTCGGGCGACGCGTTCGGCAGCGGCGGCCGTCACCAGGCATGCATCCACCTCCGCCCCGGCGGACCCGGCGGCGGCGAGGAGCCCGTGCTGCTGGACTGCGGCGCCACGTCGCTCACGGCACTTCGCAGCCTCGGCCTCGACCCGGGTGAGATCGCCGCGGTCTTCGTCTCGCACCTGCACGGGGATCATTTCGGCGGGCTGCCGTTCCTCATCCTCGACGGCCAGTTCACCCGCCGCACCCGGCCGCTGGCCGTGGCCGGCCCGCCGGGGATCGCCCGCAGGCTCACCGACGCGATGGAATGCCTGTTCCCCGGGTCGTCCGCCGCGTCCCGCCGGTTCGACATTCCGGTGACCGAACTGTCCCCTGGGCCTGGGCCCGGGGCTGGGCCTGGGCCTGGGCCTGGGTCTGGGCCTGAGGCGGCGGCTTGCGCCGTGGCCGGAGTGCAGGTCACGAGCCAGGCGGTCGATCACCCCAGCGGCGCCCCGGCGCTAGCGCTGCAGCTCAGGCTGGGCGGCCGGGTCATCGGCTACACCGGCGACACCGCGTGGACCGACACCCTGCTCGACGTCGCGGCCGGCGCCGACCTGCTCATCGCCGAGGCCTACCGGATGGACGCAGGCGTCCCCTTTCACCTCCGGCACGCCGACCTGGCGGCCCGCAGGCACCTGCTCACCAGCCGCCGCATCGTGCTCACGCACATGG
>DASXME010000222.1:0-1588 GCA_036495825.1 Streptosporangiaceae bacterium | reverse complement strand
GGGCTGGCTGCTGCTGTCGGCCTCGCTCCGGCCGCCGATCCTGCTGCTGTCCATCGCCATCGGCGCGGTCCAGCTGTTCTCGCTGCTGCGCGGCACCGCCCGCTACGCCGAGCGGCTGGCCAGCCACGACCTCGGGCTCCGGGTGCAGGCCGGGCTGCGCGGATGGCTGTACCGCCGGCTGGAGCACCTGGTCCCGGCCGGACTGCCCGGCGGGGACCGCGGCGACCTGCTGGCCCGGCTGGTCCGCGACACCGAGGAAGCCCAGGACATCGTGGTCAGGACCGCGGTGCCGCTGCTGGCCGCGGCGCTCACCTGGGCCGCAGCGGTGGTGACCGCCGGCGCGCTGCTCCCCGCGGCGGGGGCGGTCATCCTGGCCGCCGGGGCACTCGCGGCGGCCGGCACCGCGGTTTCCGTGCTGCTGGCCGGGCGGTCGGCGGCGACGCTGCCCGCGGCCCGGGGGGACATCGGCTCGTGGGTGCACGGGGTGCTGGCCGCCCGAGAGGAACTGGCGGCGCTCGGCGCCGCGGACTGGGCGCTGGCCCAGCTCGCCGCGCGGGAGCGGGCGCTCGGCGCGCGCACCAGGGCGGCGGCCGCGGCGGTGGGCTTCGGGCGGGCGGCGTGCGCGCTGGCCGGTGGCGCGGGCCTGGCCGGGGTGGCCTGGGTCGGGGCGGCGGCAGTGCGGTCCGGGCGGGTCGGCCCGATCGAGCTCGGCGTGCTGGTTTTCCTGGCCCTGGGCACGGCCGCGCTGCTGCAAGGGCTGCCGGACGCGGCCGGGCGGCTGCCGGTCAGCCGGGCGTCGCTGGACCGGCTGGCCGATATCGGCCGAGTGCCCGTGCCCGTGCCGGTGACGGCGCCCGGCCCGGACCGCCGCCCGGCCGGGACCGGGCGAACGCACCGGGCGCCCGTCGTCGCGCTGCGCGGGGCGGCGGCCTGCTATCCGGACGGGAGAGGCCGGCTGGTGTTCCGCGGGCTCGACCTGGAACTCGCCCCGGGGCGGCCGGTCGCGCTGGCCGGGCCGAACGGCTCGGGCAAGACGCTGGCCGTCTACACCCTGCTGCGCTTCGCCGACCTCGCCGCCGGGACGCTGAGCATCGACGGCACGGACGCGCGGGACCTGCCGCCGGAGCGGATCCGGGCCCTGCTGGCCTGGAGCCCCGAGCAGCCGGTCTTGTTCCCCGCCTCGCTGCGGGCGAACCTGCGGCTGGGCGCGCCGCAGGCGACCGATCGGGAGATGACGGAACTGCTCGGGAGGTTCGGGCTCGCGCCGTGGCTGGACCGGCTGGAACGCGGCCTGGACACGGTGCTCGCGCCGTGGGAGCATCCGGTCTCCGGCGGCGAACTGCAGCGGCTCAGCCTGGCCCGGGCGGTGCTGACCGGCCGACCCGTGCTCGTGCTCGACGAGCCCACCAGTCACCTGGACCAGGCGACCGCCAAGGTTGTGCTCGAAGCGGTGCTGGAGCACGCGCGAGGTCGTTCGGTCCTCTGGGTGACCCACCGGCCTGCGGAGCTCGCCCTGTTCCCCGACGTCCGCCACCTACGAGGGGGTATGGAAGACGAGCTGGACGAGAACTAGCCGGCCTGAGGATGC
>DASXME010000221.1:0-7072 GCA_036495825.1 Streptosporangiaceae bacterium | reverse complement strand
GCGCGCAGCGTGCGGGCGTGGCGGCGCAGCTGGCTGCTCGGCTACGCTTCGGCGGTGATCGCGCGGGTCCGCGCGGCCGAGGAACGCGCGGCGGCGGCCTCTCCCGCCGAGCCGGTGACCGGCAAGAGCACCGCGCTCGTGCTGGCCGACCGCGCCCTGGTGATCCGCCGCCAGTGCGAGCAGGCCTACCCGGTCACCCGCAAGATGCGCGTCACCTACACCGGCTCGGGCTACCAGGACGGCTACAGCGAGGGCCAGCGCGCCGACGTCGGCGCGGCCCGGGTCGGCGGCACCAGGAGTCGCGCGCTGACCAGGTAAGGGCTGCTCTACTAGCCCTCTTTGCGGAGCAGGGCGAGGAAGATCGCATCGGTGCCGTGCCGGTGCGGCCAGAACTGAACATAGCTTCCGTACGGTGCGGGGCTGGCCACGGCCGGCACCTCGGGCAGCAGCGCGGGGGCATCTATGACGCTGATGTCCTGCCTGCCCGCCAGCACATCGGCGAGAACCTCACGGGTCTCGGCCAGGTGCGGCGAGCAGGTCACGTAGCCGACCACCCCGCCGGGCCGCACCGAATCGAGCGCAGTGGCCAGCAGGGACCGCTGCAGCTGGGCCAGCTCGGCCACCTGCCCCGGCGACCGCCGCCAGCGCGCCTCCGGCCGGCGGCGGAGTGATCCCAGCCCGCAGCACGGCACGTCGGCCAGCACCCGGTCGAACACTCCCCGGCGCCAGGCCGGCTTCGTCCCGTCCGCCACCACGGTTCCGGGCGCTGTCCCGGCCGCGGCCGTCAGTCCCGGCCCGGCCACCGCGTCCCGGGCCATCCCGGCCCGGCGTTCCCTGGCGTCGGCGGCCAGCAGCCGGGCGCCGCGGCCGGCCGCGAGCCCGGCCAGCAGGCCGGCCTTGCCGCCCGGTCCCGCGCACATGTCTAGCCAGAGCTCACTGGAGCCAGGCACGCCGGAACCGGACTCACCAGAACCGCGCCGGGCGAATCCCAGCTCACCGGAACCGGGCCCGACAGACCGGGGGCGACCTGATGCGCTGACTTCGGCGCGGGTCAGCGCCAGCGCCGCCAGCTGGCTGGCTTCGTCCTGGACGGCCGCCCGCCGCTCGCGCAGCGCGGCAATCGCCGCCGGGTCGCCCTCGGTCAGGTAGACGCCGAACGGTGACCAGCGAGCCGGCTCGCCCGGCGCCGCCGCCGCCAGCTCGGCCGGGTCGCACACGCCAGGGATCGCGCACAGGGTGACCCGCGGCCCGACGTTGCCCGCGGCCAGCGCCGCCTCGGTCTCGGCCAGGTCGCTGCCGGGCGCCTCCCCCAGCGCCTCGCTGAACGCGGCGACGATCCAGCGCGGATAGCTGTGCCTGGCCGCCAGGTATCCCGCCGGATCGGCCTGGCGGTCCGGCGCCACTACGGTCATCCAGGCCTCAAGGTCCCGCATGGACACCCGGCGCAGCACGGCGTTGACGAACCCCGCGGTCCGCATCCCGGCGACGTCCTTGGCCAGGTCCACCGAGGTAGCCACGGCCGCGTGCGCGGCCACCCGGGTGGCGAGCAGCTGGTGCACGCCCATCCGGAGCACCTCGCGGACCGGCGGATCCATCCGGGTCACCCGGCGATCGCTGCAGACCGCGAGGATCGCGTCGTATGTGCCCTGGCCGCGCAGCGTCCCGTAGCAGAGCTCGGTGGCCAGCGCCGCGTCACGCCCGGTCAGCTGCCGTTCGCGCAGGATCGAGGGCAGCAGCAGGTTCGCGTAGGCGTCTCGTTTGGCCACCGCGAGCAGCACGTCGCAGACGGCCCGCCGGGCCGGATCCCCGTGCGCGGGCCGCCGGGCCTGATTCCCGTGCGAGGGCCGCCGGGCCGGACCTCCAGGTGCGGGCCCCGGGGGCGGGTCCCCGTGTGCGGCCCACCGGGGCGGATCTCCCTGCGCGGGCCCCCGGGGCGGATCTCCCTGCGCGGGCCCCCGGGCCGGGTCCCCGTGCGCCGGGCGGCCGCGCCCCGCCGAGCCTGCCACGTCAGCCCAGCATCGGGGCCGGCCGCCCCGGTGCCGCGTCCGCCAGCCGGAGACCGCGCGCCCACTCCGCGGCGGTCATCTGCCGCTTGCCCGCGGCCTGCACCGCGCCGAGCTTGACCGGGCCGGTTCCCGTTCCGGCGAAAACGTCCCGCCTCGTCACGTGCAGCTCGCCCGGGGCGAGCGGGGGCAGACCGGACGGGGACAGGCCGGACGTGGACAGGCCGGGCCCGGCCTGCTGGGGCTCGGTCATCGGCCCGGTCTCGGTCACCCGGCCAGCCTCGGTCACCGGCCCCGTCTTGGTCACCCGGCCAGCCTCGGTCATCGGTCCGGTCTCGGTCACCGGGCCAGCCTCGGTCACCGGGCCGAGCTTCAGCCGGGCGCCGTCGAACTCCGTCCACGCCCCCGGGGCCGGCGTGCAGGCCCGGATCAGCCGCCCGATGGCCGTCGCGGGAAGCTTCCAGTCCACCCGCGCGTCGTCCACGCTCAGCTTGGGCGCGAGGCTGATCCCCTCGGCCGGCTGGGGCTGCGCGCGCAGCTCGCCGCTCTCGATGCCGTCGAGCGTGGCGACGAGAAGCTCGGCCCCCGATACGGAGATCCTGTCCAGCAGGTCGCCCGCGGTGTCGGAAGGCCGGATCGGCTCGGTGACCACGCCGTAGACAGGCCCGGCGTCCAGCGCCGCCACGATCTCGAAGGTCGTCGCGCCGGTCAGGTCATCCCCGTGCAGGATGGCGTGCGGCACGGGGGCCGCGCCGCGCCAGGCGGGCAGCAGCGAGAAGTGCAGGTTGACCCAGCCGTGCCGCGGTATGTCGAGGGCCGCCTGCGGGAGCAGCGCTCCGTACGCCGTGACCGGGCAGCAGTCCGGCGCGATGGCCCGCAGCCGGTCGAGGAACTCGGGATCCCGCGGCTTGACCGGCTTGAGCAGCTCGATCCCGGCCTCGCTGGCCAGCTCGGCAACCGGGCTGCTGACCTGCCGACGGCCGCGTCCGGCCGGCGCGTCGGGACGGGTGATCACGGCGACCACCTCGTGCCGTGAGCGCAGGATCGCTTCCAGCGAGGGAACAGCGGCGCGCGGAGTACCCGCGAACGCGACGCGCATCGGCTATCCGGTCCGGCGCACTAGCGGGCAGCACCCAGTGTCGGATGCGGCGACACCTTGACCTGCTGGATCGAGTCATTCCACCATTCGGCGTCGCGGATCGCGCGCATCGCGAGCTTGCGCTGCTCGGGGTCGAGCCGGTCGATGAACAGCACGCCGTCCAGGTGGTCGGTCTCATGCTGCACGCAGCGGGCCAGCTGTTCGGCGCCTTCCAGGGTCACCGGCTCGCCGTGCATGTCGAAGCCGGTGGCGACCACCCGGGCCGCGCGCTTGGTCGGGAAGGCGAGGCCGGGGAAGGACAGGCAGCCTTCGTCGTCGGTCTCTTCTTCCGTGGAGAGCTTGAGCGACGGGTTGATCAGGTGCCCGAGCTGGTCGTCCACGTGGTAGGTGAAGACGCGCAGCCCGACCCCTATCTGCGGGGCGGCCAGACCCACGCCGGGTGCCTCCATCATGGTGTCCGTGAGATCCTGTACGAGCCGGCGAAGCTCGGCGTCGAAGTCGTGCACCGGCTCGGCCGGGGTACGCAGCACAGGGTCACCGAAGAGGCGGATCGGCCTAACGCTCACCAGGGTCCTCCGAAACGCGAGAAGCAGCGTCGCTCATCTAGTCGCCATCCAGTCTATGGCCGGTCGCCCGGCGATCCGGTGACGGCGGCATGCGATCGCGCCTTGAGCGTTGCCTTGCGCGCCGCCATCCAGTCTATGGCCGGTCCTCCGGCGACCCGGTAACGGCGGCATGCGATCGCGCCTTGAGCGTTGCCTTCCGCGCCGCCTTGGCCACCGCCGGATCGTGATGATGCTGGCCCAGCGCGGTCAGCAGCCCGATCAGGTCGGGATGGGCGACCCGCCAGAGCCCGGTCACCAGCTTGGCCTGGCCGCCCGACGGCAGGTCGGGCAGCAGTTCGGCCACCACGTCCTCGGCCTCGGCCTCCTCCAGCAGGCCCGCGCCGAGGTCGACGAGCAGCCACTCCTGGTCACCGGGGCACAGCTCGGCCTGCTCGCCGTGGTCCCGCAGCCAGACCGCGGCGTGCGGGCGGAGCACGGCGTCGCTGAGCTTGTCCCGCACGGCGGGAATGGCCTCGTCGCCGACCCGGTCGAGCACCGCGAAAGCCGCTCCGCGAAGCCCCGGTGATCCCTGCCTGGCCGCCTCCATCAGCTCGGTCGCGGCGTCCTGCGCCTCGCGCAGCGCGAGCCAGGCGGCGATCTCCGCCTCGCCTTCTTCCAGGTCGTAGTCGGCCAGCGCGGCGAGCAGCACGGCCGCGCGGTCCTGCGCGAGCTGGCCGGCGACGGGCACCTGCCAGCCGCGGTCCCGCAGCCGCCGATGCACCCCCCAGATGCCCAGCCGGGACAGCACGACCGTGAGCACCCCGGCTTCCTCGTCGCTGCCGAGATCGACGACGCCGAGGTCGGCCAGCGTCTCGAGCGCCGCGGAGAGCCCCACGACGTCGGTGAGCCCGCGGCCCGCCTGCTCGGCGAGCTCCAGGGGTATCGAATCGCCGGGCGGGGCCTGCTGGCGTGCCGTCTCGTACGCCTCGAACAGCGCATCCATCCCTACCGGTCCGCCGACCGTGTAGAGCGCGGTGGCCAGGCCGTCCAGTTCCGTCGTGCGCAGCGTCACGCCCAGCGCGTCATCCCACAGGGCCAGCACCGCATCCGGGTCGTCCGCCGACAGGATGTCCGCGAGCCGGCCGGACTCCAGGCGGCCGAGCATCCGGGTGCCCGTGGCCACCTGCCAGGCTGTCTCCAGCTCCTCCAGCGACAGGTCAAGGTCCGCGGCGGCCGATGCGGCATCCACGGAGGGCAGGACCGGCTCGCACAGTGCTCCCGGTCGTGCTCCCGGTCGCGTCTCCGGTCGCGTTCCCGGTGCTTCCGGTCGTGTTTCCGGCCGCCCGGCCTGCCGCGCGACGACCCAGCCCGCTAGGTCCCTGGCGGCTCGCAGCAACGGCGCGACCCTGGCCGCCGCCGCGAGCTCGTCCCTGGAGGCGAGCCGCACCGCAGGCGGGCGCGGGGTACCGTGAGCGGTCCTCGGCGAGATAGCCACCCATGCACGATACGGCGTCCTGAGGGCAAAGCTGTCATCTAGATGAGCTCAAGCGGGTCCATCTGGACCCGGACGCCCCCGCCGGCCTTGCGAGCACTGCGCACCGCCTGAGCTGCCTGAAGGGCCCGCGCGAGGTCGGTCCCTTGGGCCCTGGGCACCCGGAAGAACACGCGCACCTCATCGGCGTCGGAGTCGCCGGCCGCCGGCCCGGCAGCGTTGTTAGGCACCGGCACGCTGGGCACCGGCCCGAGCACGTCGGCGCCCGGCGGGAGCTCGGTCGCCTCGACCAGCTCAGTGACCGCGGCCTGCGGTCCGCAGGCGGCGGCCATCCGCACCGAAGGAGGAAACCTCAGCTGCTGTCGCTCGGCGAGTTCCCGTTCGGAATGCGTAATCGGATCCCATCGCACGAGGGCTTGCACGGCCGTCAGCGCGGCGTCCGCCACCACGACCACCCGGCCGCCGTCGCAGGCCGGCCGGACCAGGGCGGCCGCGTTCAGCCACCGGCGCAGTGCCTCCTCGGCGGCCCGCAGGCTGGCCCGGCCGAGCAGCACCCGGCCGTCGAGCAGCAGCGCCGCCGCGTACCCGCCGCCGGCTACGGGCTCGGCGCCGGTCGTGGCGACCACCACGGCCGGCGTGGCCGGCACCGAGGCGAGAACGGCCTGCCCCCCCGAGGTGCGCACCGGCACCGAGGGAAACGCGCGGCCCAGCTCTTCGGCCGTGCGCGCGGCCCCGGTGGCGATCGACCTTAGGCGCGCGAACCCGCAGTTCGCGCAGTGCCAGCCGGCCGCGACGACCCCGCACCAGGCGCACACGGGCGGCGCCTGCGCGGCCCCCATCGCGAGCGGGCCGGCGCAGGTCGCGCAGCGAGCCTGCTCGCGGCACCGCCCGCAGGCCAGCGCCGCGAGGTAGCCGCCGCGGGGCACCTGCACGAGCACCGGGCCGCGGCTGAGCGCGTCCCGGGCGGTGCGCAGCGCCAGGCTGGGCAGCCGGGCGGCCCCGGCCACTTCGTCCTTGGCCAGCTCGGCGTCGTCGCCCGTGCCGCGGATCAGCGGAGCGAAGCTGCGCACGGTGGGCCTGTCGCCGATGATCGGCCGGGCCCAGCCACTGGCGACCAGCTGGGTCGCCTCCGCGGTCCGGGCGAACCCGCCGATCAGGGCGGCGGCGCGGCGGCGGTGTGCCCGGAGGGCGAGCACCTCCCTGGCGTGCGGGTACGGCGCGCGCGGCTCCTCGTGCAGGTCGTCGCCGTCGTCCCAGACCACGACGAGACCGAGGTCCCTGACCGGCGCGAACATGGCGGCCCGCAGGCCGGCCACGACCCGGACCTCGCCGCGCAGGACCGAAAGCCAGCGCCGGTAACGTTCGGCCGGCCCGAGACCGGCGGCCAGGCAGACGTGCCGCCCGGCGCCAAGCTCCGCCCCGAGAGCCTCATCCAGCAAGGTGAGGTCCCTGGCGTCGGGGACGACGATCAGGGTGCCTCGGCCGGCGGCGGCCGCGGTGGCCGCCGCGCGGGCGATCTCCTCCGTCCAGCGCGGGCCCGGCAGCGCCGACCAGACCGCGCGCGGCGCGCGCCCATCGGCGACGGCCGCCAGGAACGCTTCCCCCGCCGGATACCGCGCCCACGGCCCAGGCCCGGGCCGCGGCAGGACCGAGCCAGCCATACCGCCGCCGCCGACGCCGCCGACCGCGATGCCGCCGCCGACCCCCGACGCCGCGGTGGTCCCGCCCGCAGCGGCGCTGGCCCGTGGCCCGGCCTCACTCGCTCCTGGATCGGCAGCGCTGCTCTTCTGCTCTGCGGCGCTGACGCCCGGCTTGACGGTGCTCGCGGCCTCGACGGTGGCGTGCCGGGGCGGTATCGCGAGCCGTAGCACGTCGGCCAGCGTGCCTGCGTACCTGTCCGCGACGGCGCGGGCCAGGCCCGCCACCTCGGGTG
>DASXME010000220.1:0-6596 GCA_036495825.1 Streptosporangiaceae bacterium | reverse complement strand
GCCGATCAGATCTACGTGCTGTGGCAGATCATCGGGAAGCTGCCGCCGCGGGCCATCGGCTCGTTCGACGTGCACAGCGGCTCGACCGCGGCCATCAAGATCGGCAAGCTGTCCGCGCCGTACCGCGGCACGGTGTTCGCGGTCAGCCTCGAGCACGGCCGGAAGATCCCACCCGCCCCGACCGTGGTCGTCGCGGCGTCCTGACCATCGTTCGCCACACGGTCCCGTCCGGCGTCATCCCGCCCGCCAGTGCCGCCAACCCCACAGTGCCGCCCACCCCACAGTGCCGCCCCGGCAGTCATGCCCATATCCGGGCGAACGGGCAACCAGCTGATCTTGCGGTGTCGAAAGCCGGCCCACCAGGTCCATCGATCACGGTGACGCGGGGCCGAGGGACCGCCTCCGCGCGATAGACACGCCAAGGCGGTCGATGCGCCCTGGACCTGGACCGCTGCCGGCGTGTGTCGATGCGCCGCAGACCGCCACAGCCCGGCCCGGCCACCGCCACGGCCCCTCCCCAAGGCGGTCGATGCACCCTCGACCGCCACCAATCGGCGGGCGTCTATGCGCCGCAGCCCGGCCCGGCCACCGCCCCCTAACCGCCCGCCTCCGCCAGCCAACCCCAACGCAGCAAGGGCGTCGATAGCGCCATCGCTGCCCACCGGTGGGCAGCAAACCGCACATCGACCGCCATGGCCTGGCTGGCCGTCGTCGCTGTCCCGCTCGCCGCAGGTGGTCGATGGGCGCTTTGACCGCCATCGGTGGGTGTCGATGTGCCTGTGACCGCCATGGCCTGGCCCTGGCGCTGCTGACTCCGGGGCTGCTGGCTCCGGGGGCTGCTGGCTCCGGCGCTGCTGGCTCCGGGCCCGACGGACCCGGCTCGGAGTCAGGCGTGTTGCTGATCTGTATGGTTGACCGGGCCGCCGGACCGGGCGGGCACGCGTGTGGACATGCAGCGGAAGGGCAGCGCAGATGGACCTGACGCCGGAGGTCGCGAAGCCGCTTCGCAGGGTGCTGGTCGCCAACCGGGGCGAGATAGCGGTCCGGGTCATCAGGGCCTGCCATCTGCTCGGCGCCGAGGCGGTGGCCGTCTACTCCGAGGCGGATGCCGACGCCGCTCACGTGCGGAAGGCGGATGACGCCCGGCTGATCGGCCCGCCGCAGGCGGCCAAGAGCTACCTCGACATCGACGCGCTGATCGGGGCGGCCAAGGACGCCGGGGCGGATGCCGTCCATCCGGGCTACGGGTTCCTCAGCGAGAACGCCGGGTTCGCCCGGGCGGTGACCTCGGCCGGGCTGACCTTCGTCGGGCCGTCGGCCTCGGCCATCGCGGCGATGGGCGACAAGGCGAGGGCCCGGGTGCTGGCGCAGGAGGCGGGCGTCCCGCTGGTGCCGGGCAGCGGGCTCGTCGAGACCGAGGACGACGCGGTCGCGGCGGCCGAGCGGGTCGGTTACCCGGTGCTGGTCAAGGCGGCGGCGGGCGGCGGCGGGCGCGGGATCAGGCCGGCGGCGGACGAGGCCGAGCTGCGGTCGGTTATCCCGGCCGCGCAGCGAGAGGCCGCGGCATCGTTCGGAAATGACGCTATTTACCTGGAGCGGTGCGTCACCCGTGCGCGGCACGTCGAGGTGCAGGTGCTGGCCGACGCGCACGGCAACGTCGTGCACTGCTACGAGCGCGACTGCTCGCTGCAGCGACGGCGGCAGAAGCTGTTCGAGGAGGCGCCGGCCCCCGGGCTGGCGCCGGGGCTGCGCGACCAGATGACGGCGGCGGCCATCCGGCTGGCCCGCCAGGTCGGCTACACCGGTGCGGGCACGGTGGAGTTCCTGGTGGACGGCGACCGTTTCTACTTCATGGAGATGAACACGCGGATCCAGGTGGAGCACCCGGTCACCGAGCTGATCACCGGCCTGGACCTGGTGGCCGAGCAGCTGCGGGTGGCGGCCGGCCAGCCGCTGTCGGCCGGCCAGCAGGACATCACGGTGCGCGGGCACGCGGTCGAGTGCCGGATCAAC
The DNA here is from genome assembly GCA_036495825.1 of Streptosporangiaceae bacterium. GTDB lineage: Bacteria > Actinomycetota > Actinomycetes > Streptosporangiales > Streptosporangiaceae > PALSA-505. Next base: position 4,583 of record DASXME010000220.1, on the reverse strand, counting down.
GCCGAGGACCCGGCCAAGCGATTCTTGCCGCGGCCGGGCACGGTGACCACGCTGGAGCTGCCGGGCGGCCCTGGCGTCCGGATTGATCACGCGCTGCTTCCCGGCGGGGCGGTCACGCCGTTCTATGACTCGCTGGTGGCGAAGCTGTGCGCCTGGGGAACGACCAGGAGCGAGGCGCTCGGCCGGGCGGCCCAGGCGCTGGACGAGCTGAAGATCGGCGGGCTGACCACCACCGCGCCGCTGCACCGGCGGCTGCTGGACGTGCCCGACGTCAGGTCCGGTGACTATCACACGGCCTGGCTGGAGGAGTTCCTGGCCTGATCCCGGCGGACCGTCGTGCAGACAAGCCTGGCCACGCAGGGCGCTCCCGGGCGGGCCAACGAGGACTACGCCGCGGCCGGGACCGGGTGGGCGCTGGTGCTGGACGGGGCTACCCCGGTGCCGGGCGTGGCCAGCGGCTGCCGGCACGACGTGCCGTGGCTGGTCCGGCGGCTCGCGGCCGCGCTGGCCGCGCGGCTGGCCCTGGCCGACCCGGCAAGCGCGGCGTCGCTGGCCGACATCGTGGCCGGCGCGATCGGCGAGACCATGGCGGCGCACGCCGGAACGTGCGACCTTGACCACCCGGATAGCCCGTCGTCGACCGTGTCGGTGGCCAGGATCCGCGAGAACGCGCTCGAGTACCTGGTGCTGTGCGATTCGCCGATCCTGCTGCGGCGGTCCGGCGGACGGCTCACCTTGCTCGCCGATGACCGGCTCGAACGGCTGGCCGGCGGTGGGCCGCTGAGCGCGGGGCTGGTGCGGGAGGGGCGGAACCGGCCGGGCGGGTTCTGGGTGGCCAGCACCGACCCTGACGCCGCCTACCAGGCGGTGCGCGGGGCGGTCAGCCTCGACACGGTGACGGACGTGGCGCTGCTCACCGACGGGGTCACCCGGCTGGCCGACTGGTACGGCTACGCCTGGGCCGACATCTTCGCCCGACTGCGCGACACCGGGCCGGCCGGGCTGATCGGACTGGTCAGGGCGGCCGAGCACGGGTATCCGCATCCGTTCGGTAAGCAGCATGACGACGCCACCGCGGTCCTGTTGAGCAGGTAGGCCCGACCGCGATCGAACCGGGACGGGCGGACCGGCGAATACCCGGCGGAAATCGGAGATCGCTGTGGAGGGCAGAAATGATTGGCGACTTGTTTGACAGCCCGTGGAAGATCCTGATCCTGGCCGCGGTGATCCTGGTGATGTTCGGGTCGAAGAAGCTGCCCGACGCGGCGCGGTCGCTCGGCAAGTCGATGCGCATCCTGAAGACCGAGATTCACGAGCTCCACGAGGATGAGCCCGCGCCGACCGCCAGCACGGTCCCGCCGGCCCCAGCCCAGATCACGCAGCAGCAGCAGGTGGACTTGCTGCAGCAGCAGCTCGACGAGCTGCGCAGGCAGCAGGCGCCGGCCGAGGTGCAGCCGGCACACCAGGTCAGCTGAGCCCTGACCCTTTAACCGGCCATGACTAAGCTGCCTGACACTCTCGCCGGAGCGCGCGTGCTCGGCAGCCGGATGGTCGCCGCGCAGCGTGCATCCGACCCTGACGGCCGGATGCCGCTGATGGAGCACATCCGCGAGCTGCGGTCGCGGATCATCCGGGCGCTGCTGGCCCTGGTCATCGGCACCGGCATCGGGCTGATCCCGTCGGTGTTCAACCGGCTGTGGAGCTTCACCGTCCACCCGTATGTGTCGGCGGTGCACAGTATCTGTGCGAGCAAGCCGAAGACGGCCGGCTGCGGCGGGCTGGATTACGCGCTGGTGGTCAGCGGGATCCTGGACTCGTTCACGATCCGGATCGAGGTGGCGTTCTACTTCGCGCTGATCGTGACCGCGCCGGTCTGGCTGTACCAGCTATGGGCATTCATCGCGCCGGGCCTGTACTCCCGGGAGAAGCGCTGGACGTATGCGTTCGTCGGCGCGGCGGCGCCGCTGTTCGCGATCGGCGCGGCGCTGGCGTACCTGGTGATGAGCCGGGGGCTGCGGTTCTTCCTGGGCATCGCCCCGGCGCACGTCACGGTGCTGCCGCAGATCGGCACGTACATCGGCTATGTGACGGCGATGATCCTGGGGTTCGGGCTGACGTTCGAGCTGCCCTTGGCGCTGGTGGTGCTGAACTTCGCCCGGGTGCTGACGCATGAGCGGTTCCGCAAGTGGCGGCGGGTGATGATCTTCGCGGTGTTCGTGTTCGCCGGGATCGCCACGCCGAGCCCGGACCCGATCACGATGCTGCTGCTGGCCGCGCCGTGCGTGTTCCTGGTCGAGGTGGCCGAGCTGATCATCTGGGGGCACGACCGCAGCCTGGCCCGGCGCGCGTCGCTCTACGGCGACCTGCGCGACGACGAGCCCGCGCCGCTCGACGACCGGCTGAACTCCGGCTCCTGACCCGCCGCGCCGGCCTCGTCGGTCCGGCACACAGTAACGGAATTAGTAACCAACCGTGTTCAGCGTGAACCGAATCATAGGCACGGCCGAACACGCCACGGAGGTAAGCGATGACACTGCATAACCGGCGACGGGTTCTCGCCGCGGCCGGCCTGACTGCGATCATGCCCCTGGCCGCCTGCGGCGGCAGTACCGTGCCTGGTCACGCCGGCTCCAGCCCTGCTGCTGCCGGCGCCGGCACCATCGTCATCAAGAACTTCATGTTCCACCCGATGAGCCTCACCGTGTCCCCCGGCGCGACGATCACGATCCGCAACGAGGATCCGACGACGCACACGCTGACCGACAAGGCTGACCCGACGCTCTTCGGCACCGGTGATGTCGGTCCCGGCCAGACGAAAACGATCACGGCGCCGGGCAAGGCGGGGAGCTACCCGTACATCTGCACCATTCACCAGTTCATGGCCGGCGCTCTCGTCGTCAGGTAGCCGCCGCATGAGCGTGATTCATCAAGGAGGAGAGCACGTGGAACTTGACGAGACTGCGATGAGCAGCCTGATCGAGGAGTCGCGGGATACCCACGCCGACGCGTTGCGCGCGGCGAAAGAGCCGCTGGCCGACATGGTCGACCTCGGGCACCAGGCCCGGGCGGCCAGCGACGTGGACCCGGACGAGAACCGTGCCTTTGCCCGCGAGAACGGGCGCCGGCTGTCATCGACCGCCAGGCGGGTCGGCGGCCTGCTCGCCGGGACCGGCATTATCGCGGCGGTCGCCGACTTCATCGGCAGCCCGGCTTTCGCGTCGTCAGCCACCGACGTGCAGGTGCTGCAGACGGCATCGTCGATCGAGGTCCTGGCCGTCGCCACGTACAAGACAGCGCTCACCCTGCCGTACATCGGCGGCAGCGCCGCGAATGGCGTCATCAAGGCCTTCGCGACCACGACCATGGGCCAGCACGCCGACCACCTGACGGCATTCCAGGCCGCGACCACCGCGCTGGGCGGGTCCAAGCAGACCAAGCCCGATCCCGCCTTCGTTCCGGTCGTCAACAAGGCCGTCTCGGCCATCACCAAGGCGTCCGCCGCGGACGGCGCGCTGCTGGTCGTCGGCCTGGCCCTCGAGCTGGAGAACATCGCGGCTCAGACCTACGTCAACAACATGAGCCTGCTGACCAGCGCGAACGCGAAGAAGGTCACCGCGAGCATCATGGGCGTCGAGGCGCAGCACGTCGCCATCCTGTACGCCGTGCAGGCGCTGCTGAAGGGCGGCGCCGGAGCGGACATCACGCTGCCTCCGCCGGCCGCCAAGCTCCCGGCCGCCGCCGGGATGGTCGGCTTCCCCCACTCCTTCTACCCGACGAGCAGCGCTGCTCCGGCGACCCAGGGGGCAATGTAATGAGCGCCATAGACCCGGCCTCGCACCTGTCCGACACCGAACTCCGCAGTATGACCAGGGACCTGGACTCGCTGCACCACGACCTCACGCTGCCGGCCCTGAAGGAGAGCCTCGGCGAGTGGACCGAGGAGATCCGCGAGCGCGCCGCCTCCGGCCAGGAGGACGAGACCGAGCGGACCATGTTCTTCGACCGCCGCAAGTTCCTGATCGGAACGGGCGGCCTGGCCGGCGCCGCGGTGCTGGCCGCCTGCAGTTCCTCCCCGGCCAAGCCGGGCTCCGGCTCGGCGATGGCCGGCGGTGAGGGCCAGAAGCTCTCGGGTGACCTGCAGGTCGTCGCCATGGCCTCCAGCCTGGAGAACTCCGGCATCGCCACCTACATGGCGGGCATCAAGGCGGCCACGGCCGGCAAGCTCGGCAAGGTGCCGCCGGCCGTCGTCACGTTCGCGCAGACCGCGATGGCCCAGCACAAGGACCATCAGGCGGCGTGGAACTCGGTGCTCACCTCGTCGGGCAAGGAGGCGGTGACCGCCGTCGATCCGGTGATCCAGCCGACGATCAACAAGGCCTTCGCCAAGGTGACAACCGTCGGCGGCCTGGCCGAGTTGGCGCTGCTGGTGGAGAACATCGCGGGCGAGACGTACCAGAACGGGCTGTCGGTCATCAAGAGCGCAGCCGGGATCAAGACCGCCGCGTCGATCCAGCCGGTGGAGTTCCAGCACGCCGCGATCCTGTCGTTCGTTCTCGGCAAGTACCCGGTGCCCAGCGCGTTCA
>DASXME010000219.1:0-2375 GCA_036495825.1 Streptosporangiaceae bacterium | reverse complement strand
GGCCGAATACCGGCTGCACCCAGATGAGGGCCTGCAGGTCAGCGTGACCGCCGGCAACCCGGGCTCCAGGTCGGCACCGTACGGGACCGGATCGCACCCGTACCTGACCGCCGGCCCGCGGCTGATCGACGAGTGCGAGCTGACCCTGCCCGCGGCGAGCTGGCTGCCGATCGGCGACCGCGGCATCCCGGCCGGGCCGCGCGAAGGCATCGACGGCACCCCGTTCGACTTCAGGAAGCCTCGCGCGATCGGCGGCACCCGGCTGGATCACGCGCTGACCACCCTGGAGCGGGGCGAGGACGGCCGGGCCTGGGTCCGGCTGGCCGGGCCGCACGGCAGCGTCCGCCTCTGGGCGGGCGAGGGCTACGGCTGGCTGCAGGTGTTCACCGGCGACCCGCTCGCGGCAGCCCAGCGCCGCCGCGCCCTCGCGGTCGAGCCGATGACCTGCCCGCCGAACGCGTTCGTGACCGGCACCGACCTGATCACGATCGAGCCCGGCGGCAGCGTCCGGCACGCCTGGGGCATCGAAGCGCAGCCCGCGTAAACCCCCATTTTCCCGAACGGTTCCAGTCAGATCCCTCGCTCGGCACCACTCCGCTGCCCGGATCACCCCCAGGCCCGCGGCCGGGCTCAGGGAGATGCGCGGCCCTGCGGTTCCAGCCGGACCTCGCCCGGAGCGGCTCCGCTGCCCGGATCACCCCAAGAGATGCGCGCCCCTGGGGTCAGGGAGATTCTGCGGCTTTGGTGATGCGGGCTAGGTCTTCGGGGGTGTCTACGTCGTCGGGGCGGCCGGTGTCGCCGCATTCGACCAGCGTGACTAGCTCTGGGCGAGCGCGCAGGAATTCGCGCGCGCCGACGTCGCCGACGGCGCTGGAGATCACCTCGGGCCAGTGCGGCCGGGCGATCAGGACCGGGTTGCGCGGCTCGCCGCCATAGCCGGCCACGGCCACGCTGGCGCCGTCGTGGTAGGCGGCGATGAGCCGCCTGATCGCCTCGGCGCCGACGAGCGGCTGATCGACCAGGGCGATCACGGCCGCCGTGGCCGAGTCGGGCAGGGCGGTGAGCCCGGCCGCGAGCGAGGAGCCCATGCCGCTGCGCCAGTGCTGGTTGTGCACGATCAGCGCGCCCAGCGGCTCGGCGATGACCGCGCCGGTGACCACCACGATCGGCGCCGTGCCGCCGTCCCGCAGCAGGGCGACGCCCCGGCTGGTCAGGCTCTGCCCGGCCAGCTCCACCAGGGCCTTGGGACGGCCGAGCCTGGTCCCGGCCCCTGCGGCGAGCAGCACGCCCGCGACACCTGTCCGCACGTTGCCACGCTATCGCGCCACGCGCGGGCCGCCCGGTCCCGTTAAGCGCTGCGCCCGTTCCAGGTTCCTGGAAGCTGCTTCCAGGAAGCTGGAACACCGGCGTGATCAGGGGCCAGGACGGCTGACGGCGGATAGCTTCGCCGACGATGAGCGAGCAGCAGACGCGTCTCAAGCCCTCGCTGAGACCCGCGTCCCAGCAGGCCGGCCGCGACGCGCGAACGTCACGGATCGCCCGTTTGGCCTGCTGCGGCGGGCCGGCGCTGGTCGCCTTCCTGCTCGGCCTGTGGCAGATCTCGGCGCGCTCCTTCACCCAGGACGAGGCGGCCACGCTGTCGGCCACCCGGCGGCCGCTGCCCGGCCTGCTGCGGATGCTCGGTCACATCGACGCCGTGCACGGCGCGTATTACCTGCTGATCCACTGCGTGGTCCTGGCGTTCGGCACGTCCGAGACCGCGGTGCGCTTCCCCTCGGTCGTGGCGACCGCGGTCGCGGCGGGCGTGCTGGCCGCGCTGGGCCGGCGGCTGGCCGGCCTGCGGGCGGGCGCCGCGGCCGGCCTGCTGTTCGCGGTGGCACCGCCGGTGACCGGCGCCGCGCAGAACGCCCGCCCGTTCGCTTTAGCCACGGCGCTGGCCGTAACGGCCTGCTACCTGTTCACCAGGTACGCGCAGACCGGCCTGCGGCGGCACGCCATCGGGTACGCGGCGGCGCTGGCCGCGACCGGGTGCGTGGAGGTCCTGGCGCTGATGGTGGTGCTGGCCCACGCCGTGACGCTGCTGCTCGCGCCGGACCTGCGGCCCCGGCGCCGGGGCTTCCTGGCCGCCGCCACGGCGGCCCTGATCGTCGTCTCCCCGCTGATCTGGCTGGACGTGACGCAGGTGCAGCAAGTGGCCTGGGAGCAGCGCCCCGGACCAGTTGTCCTGCTCAGCGTGCTGGCCCTGGTCGCCGCATCAGGCGCAGTCGCCCGCGTAGCGCTACGGGCAGGCAAGGAGCCCACGCCAGGACCGGCGTGGCCGGAGCCCGAACCGGGGCCGACTCCAGCGGGTCCGGCGTGGCCGGGGCCGGAGTCGG
>DASXME010000218.1:0-36462 GCA_036495825.1 Streptosporangiaceae bacterium | reverse complement strand
CATCTCCTGGGTCCAGCGCGGCGTCGCACCGGGCACGATCGCGGCCGACACCTACTCGCCGACCACGAAAAAGATCACGATGCGCGAAGTGGTGCAGCCGTACAACGCCCTCGCCCCGGTCAAGCCCGCCAGCGGAAGCCTGAACGCCCACTACCGCTACATCGGCAGCTACTGACCTCCCGCCGCGTCGGCACCGCCAAGTTGATAAACTCCCTGTTCACTGACTTCACCACCACGCGTACAGCCAAGTTGATCAACGTCGATGTGAATTTGGTGTTCCTCTATGACCGTCGATGTGAATTTGGTGTTCTTTGGCGTCCGCTTCGCTTCGCGCCAGTTTGGTCTCGGTCAGGCCGGCCCGGCCGGCGGCCGAGGCGTACCTGGAAGCGCTGCTCGCCCGATGGAGACGGTCATCGCCCTGGCCATGCGCAACGCCGCCCGGCTCATCAACCAGCGCGCCCAGCACGGCATCTGATTCGCGTGGTGAGAGTATTTTTCCTGGTGGTGAGGGCTCTGATAAGGGTAGGCGCTGAACGGTCAGGCCGGCCGGGCTGCGCGCCGGAGCAGTAGCCAACCCCAGGAAGCCCGGGCTCATGTCCCCCACGACCGCCGCTACCGAATACATCACCCCCGAGCTGATGCAGCTCCTGGCCATCGCCCAGCGGGAGCTTGACCGTCACCTCGGCGATCATGGCACCTGCAGCCGCTGCGAGCAGCCCTGGCCCTGCCCCACGGCCTGCCTGGCCGCAGACACCCTGAGCGCGCTGTAAGAGTCGCTAGCGGCCGAGGCAGACGACGCCGGGACCGGCCACCGGCTCGGCCTGATCAACGCGACGCTGTACCTGCTGGACGCGCTCAGCCAGCCGGTTTGTTTCGGTTTCGAGCTAGCGCGTGTCAGAAGAGCCGCTCGGGACCGGACTCGGACGGCTTCAGCGGCTCGTACTGAACGCTGGCCAGCGTGGTGGCCTCGTCGAGGCGGGCGTCGACCTCTTCCAGGGTGCTCGCCGTCGCGATCATGTACCCGTACCGGCTGAGGTGCGCCGTCGGCGGCAGGTACACCTCCGTGCCCGGCTTGGCCAGCGGGCCGACCTCGACCAGGCCGGGCACCGCGCCCGGCTCGGGGAGCGAGATGTCGAGGATCCGGCAGTCCTCGGGCGGGTAGAGGAACCGCACGCCGGCCGCCCCGGGGTGCACCGGGGTCAGGTCCGGGCTCTTGCCCATGGCCACATCGGCGGCGACGTGCCCGGCGTCCATGCCGGTGGCCCACTTGACCGCGTAGGGCAGCAGGTCGCCGGCCAGGCGGCCGTTGACCTCGATGATCAGCGGGCCGCGCGGGGTCAGCTTCACCTCGGTGTGGGTCATCCCGTCGGCCACGCCCAGGGCCCGGTGCGCCTCGGCGATCATGCCGATCAGCTCGGCGTCCTTGGCCAGCGGGTCGTCCCCGTCGGCCATGTGGCCGATTTCCTCGAAGTACGGCGGCGGGGCGAACCGCTTGTGCGCCGCGAAGAACGTCCGGAACTCGCCACCCACGACCGCCCCGTCGATGCTGATCTCGACGCCCTGTGCCATCTCCTCGACCAGCAGTCCCTGCTCGAAGTCCGGCGGGCCCGCGTGACCGGCGCGGGCGGCCAGCGCGAACGCCGCCGCCAGCTCGTCGGCGTGAGCCACGCCGACCACGCCGACGCTGGCGCCCATGCCGCGCGGCTTGAGCACGACCGGATAGCCAATGCGCTCCGCCGCGTCCGCCGCCTCTGCCAGCGAGTGCGCCAGCGCGAACTGCGGCTGCAGCAGGCCCGCCGCGGTGAGGACGGACCGGGTGCGGTGCTTGTTTCTGACGCCATCCGCCCCTTCCGGGGTCAGGCCGGGCACCCCTAGCCGCTGCGCGATGTCCGCCGTCGCGATGACGAAGCCCTCGTCGTAGCTGCACACGCCCAGGACGGGCCGCTCGCGGGCGACGTCGGCCGCCGCCTGGGTCAGCGCCTCGTGATCGGGCTCGAAGCGGGACTGGTTGCGCAGTTTGACCACGCTGTGGCCGACGATGTGCTCGAACTGCCAGGTCGGCGGGGAGTTGTCGATCAGCCACAGGGGCACGCGCTCCGCCAGGCCCTTCATGAGGTATTCGCGGTAGGCCCGCCGCCCGCTGCTGATCAGCAGCATTACCCCGTCGCCGCTTCGCTCCACTGTGACCGCATCCTCGAGCTCCGGGCGCCGGCCTTCGACCGGCGCAGACTGACTGTCGCACTGTCTGCATATCAAGAGGAAACGGGAGGTCGCGGTTGATACCCGGACTTCCTCGCCGGATCTGTATTAGATGATGCCCGCCCGGGTCTCTCCTTTGTCATAGACGGGTCGGCCGGGCTGTCTTCCCGTGACCGCAGGACATTGGAGAGCGGATGACACAGCGTGAAGTCGAGCTGCTTGCGGTCGGCGGCGGCCCGTCGAATCTGGGACTCGCGGTCGCGCTGGAGGAGCTCGCGCCTGATCTGGCGGAGAACTCCCTCATCATCGAGCGCAACCAGACGGTCCAGTGGCAGCAGGGAATGCTGCTGCCGTGGGCGACCAGCCAGGTGTCCTTCCTCAAGGATCTGGTGACGCTGCGCAACCCGCGCAGCAAGTTCACCTTCCTCAGCCACCTGCATGCCACCGGCCGGCTCGACGGCTTCATCAACATGAGCAGCTTCACGCCCTACCGGGTGGAGATCTCGGAATACCTCAACTGGGTGGCCAGCTCGCTCAGCAAGGTCAGCCTGGAGCTAGGCCGGGGCTGCGTCTCGATCGTGCCGCGGCGGGACGCGTCCGGGACGCTGACCGGATGGCTCACCACGCTCGCCGACGGGAGCGTCATCGCCAGCCGGTACCTGGTCATCGGCATCGGCCGTGACCCGAACATCCCACAGGTCCTGGCCGGCCTGCCGCCCGAGCGGGTCATTCACAGCACCCAGTACAAGCCGCGGGTGGCCGGCCTGTCGCGGGAGATGCCCTACCGGCTGGCTCTGGTCGGCAGCTCGCAGAGCGCGGCCGAGGTGTACCGCGCGCTGCGCGAAGACCTGCCCGACAGCGAGGTCACCTGGCTGATGCGGGCGTTCAGCCTCACCGCCGACCAGTCGAGCAAGTTCAGCAACGAGCTGTACTACCCCTCGTACGTGGACGAGTTCTTCGACACCCCGGCCGAGGCCAGGCAGCAGTTGCTGCAGGAGATGTACAAGACCAACTACTCCTGCATCACCCCGGCCATGCTGGCGCATCTCTACGAGCAGCAGTACCTCGACAAGCTCAGCAATCGCAACGGCCGGCGCCTGATCACCATGACCGACATCACCGCCGCCCGCGAGGAAGACGGCGAGGTCGTGCTCGAGCTCACCGACCGCAGGACCGGGGCGGTGACCGAGCTACACCGAGACCTGATCTTCCTCGGCACCGGCTTCTCCTGGGAGGCGCCCGGGCTGATCCGCGGCCTGACCGACGCCATCGGCCTGGACAAGATCGAGGTCACCCGCCGCTACCGGCTCATCCTCGGCGAGCAGTCCGCCGCCGCCTGCTACCTGCAGGGCATCAACGAGGCGACGCACGGCATCGGCGAGGCGCTGCTCAGCGTCCTGGCGCACCGGGCCCAGGACATCACCCAGGACATCCTCGCCCTCCGTGGCGGCCACGACGGCCACGACGCGGCCCCGGCCGCGAACGGCCAGGCCCGCGCGGCCAGCCCGCAGTCCGCCTGAACCGCCCGCCCGTACGAGCCGAAGGAGAGCCGCCGCATGGCAACGCTCGAAACGGAGTCCAGCGTCGCCGGCCTGCGCGACCAGGCCTTCGCGGAGCTGCGGGCAGCCATGCCTGCGGCCAACCTGGAAGCGGCGTTGCGCTGCAGTGCCAAGCTGCACGCCGAGCTGCCGCGCCCGGACCAACTGGAGCGCAACCTGGTCCTGGTGGCCTACGGCGGCGGCAAGGACAGCTCGTACATGCTGGCCTTCGTCCGCGCGATGCAGCTCATCTTGTTCCGGGTCTACGGGAGCACGTTCCGGCTGCGGGTAGCGACCAACCGGCACGCGGGGATGCCGCGAGCGGTGCTGGAGAACGTCGACCGGGAGTATCAGGCGCTGCGGCTCTACAGCGATCCCGAGTGCGAGCTGCTGCTGATCGACGGCAACGAGGTGGCGCCGTTCGACGTGGACTCACCGCAGCGCGAGGCCGTCATCGCGCGCAACCGGCTGGACATCCTGATGACCGGCCACCGCACGTTCGGCGACGGCCGGCCGACGTTCTGCAACGCCTGCAACCTGAGCGTCTTCAACTCGTTCGGCCTGGCCGCCGCCTTCGGGAACGGCGCCGACCTGATCATCACCGGTGACTCGAAGGAAGAGCAGCGCGAGTACACCGTCTGGGTCGGCCGGCTCTCCCGCCGGCTCGCCGCCGTGCAGGGGCCAGGATCCGAAGGCCGGGCCCGGCGCCCCAACGGAGCCGGCCAGCCCCCGCAGGGTAGCGGGCTCGGGCGGCTGCTGTCCCACCTGGACCGGATCGCGCAGTCGTACTTCACCGACATCCACGGCCCGGATGCCACCGACGTGCTCGCCGAGCGGCGGGTCACCACCGACGTGCCCGAGGGGCTGCGGTTCTTCTCGGTCTATTCCGACACCGCCTACGCGGCCGGCGACCACATGGAGATGCTGACCGGCTTCCTCGGCTTCCAGTTCGACGATCTCGCGTTCAGCTTCACCGAGTCCGACTGCGGCAACCCGGCCCTGATGGCGCACCTGCGCGCGCTGAAGTGCGAGCGGGTGTTCCGCCGGTCCTACGACGAGGGGCTGAGCGAGTACGTCGAGTTCGCTCTCGGCCTGATGCGCAAGAAGGACTTCCCGCCTGCGCTCATCGAGCACATGCGGGCCCGCTACGAGGGTCCGGACGCCGCGGCCAGGATGCGGGGTGCCGCGGCCGAGTACGCGCTGGAGACGTTCGGGCTGACCGAGCAGCAGCTCATCTGCATGGCCTACTCCCCGTTCGCCGAAAAGGGTGCCGGGCTCGAGGAGTTCTTCAGCCGGGAGCACCCTGAGCTGGCCGGCCGGGTAAGCGACATCCACGCGCTGCTAGCCCGGGGGACGACCCCCGGAACCCCCGAACTGCTAGCCCGGGGGACGACCCCCGGAACCCCCGAGCTGCTGGCCGACGAGGCGCGCGGCGACCAGGCGCTGACCGATGCCCTGGAGCAGGTGAGCGGGCTTGAGCTGTTCCAGCTGCGGGTGCTCTACCGCAGCTCGGTGCGACGCCTGGGCAGCAGCGCGGGGACGGACGTCATCGACGCTGTGCTGGAGGGCGACCCGCACAAGGCGGTCATCCGCACCCGGCACGCACCGGATGGTCCGGACACCCTCGAGCAGATCTCTGGAAGGTAGCCATGACAGCACCAGTCGTCCACATGGACGCCGACAACCTCCTGTACGAGTACGGGCTGCACACCCAGCGGCTGATGCCATGGGGCGCGCTGAACGCGCCGTTCGAGAGCTCGTGGGCGCTGGCCAAGCCGCGCACCCGGTCCACCCTGCACTCCCACCACGAGCACGAGATCTTCGTCGCGGTGCGCGGCTCGGCCGTGATCGAGTGCGACGGGCAGGAGACTCCGTTCCGCGCCGGTGACGTCTGTTTCTTCAAGCCGGGCCGCAAGCACCGGCTGCTCAACGACGGTGACGAGGAGTTCATGTTCTACAGCATCTGGTGGGACAAGGACATGGCCGAGGGCTTCTTGTCCAGCGGCCGCGCCCAGGCCCGCGAGGAAGCGGCCAGGGCCGGCGGCGAGGTCGAGGAGACCGAGCAGGTCGCGCGGGGTGAGGCATGAGCCACCCGAGACCGTCCGAGGACAACCGTCCCGTCACGGTGCTCGGGCCGAACCCGACGCCCAACGGGGGCATGCACCTCGGCCATATCGCTGGCCCGTACCTGGCCGGCGACGTCTACGCGCGGTACCAGCGGGCCCGCGGCCGTGACGTGATCTTCTCGACCGGCACCGACGACAGCCAGACCTTCGTGGTGGCCTCCGCCCGGCGGCTCGGCACCGACCCGCAGGAGCTGTGCGACACCTCCACCGTGGCGATCCGCGAGGCGCTGACCGAGATCGGCATCTCGTTCGACGGCTTCGGGTCGTTCGACGAGACCTATAAGGCCACGGTCCTGGACTACTTCAGCAGGCTGCACGCGGCCGGCAAGTTCCGGCTGCGCACCGTCTCGATGCCCTACCTGGAGCGCACCGGCGAGTTCATCGTGGAGGGCATGGTCGAGGGCGACTGCCCGGTCTGCCTGTCGTCCAGCCGCGGCGGCCTGTGCGAGACGTGCTGCCACCCGAACAACTGGTTCGAGCTGATCGACCCGCACTCCACCGTGGACAAAAACGACATACCGGTGCCCAGGGAAACCACGATCATGGTGTTCCCGATGGAGGAATACCGGGAGAAGCTCACCGCCTACCACGAGAAGTGGGCGTCGTACTGGCGGCCGCACATGGTGCAGATGTGCCGCGAGGTGCTGTCCCGCCCGATGGACGACCTGCCGATCACCTACCCGCTGAGCTGGGGCATGCAGGCGCCGTTCGCCGAGACGCCCGGCCAGGTGCTCAACGCGTGGCTCGAGCTGATCCCGGCCGGCATGTACACCTCGGCGTACTGCGCCGCCCGGCTGGGCCGCCAGACCGAGCCGGGACAGCTATGGCGTCCGCAGGAGAACCGTCGGCTGGTGCACTTCCTCGGCTTCGACAACGCGTACTACTTCTGCCTGACCCACATGGCGCTGCTGATGGCGCACGGCGACGACGCGTACATCCGGCCCGAGTGGATCATGACCAACGAGTTCTACGAGCTGGAAAGCGAGAAGTTCTCCACCAGCAAGCGGCACGTGGTGTCGGTCCAGGACCTGCTGCGCGAGGTGCCCAGGGACGTGGGCCGGCTCTACCTGGCGCTCACCTCGCCGGAGTACCAGCGCACCACCTTCAGCCGCGCGGGCCTGGACAAGGTCGGCGAAGGGCGGCTGACCGGGCCGTGGAACCAGCTAGCCGGAACGCTCGGCAAGGCGGTCGCCAACGCCCGCAGCGACACGCCGCTGCCGGTATCGGCGGCCGGCCGCGGCCGGGCTGAGGCCCTGCGGGCCCGCTTCGACACCTACTACGAGATGCCCACGTACAGCCTGAACCGGTCGGCCGACGCGATCTGCGTCCAGATCGGCCGCCTGGCCGGGCACGCGGGCCGGCTGGAGGGCACGAGCATCGAGACGGAGCCCGAGGCCTGGGGTGACCTTTTCCTTGAGGTCAAGGCGCTGCTCGCGCTGGCCGCCCCGATCCTCATCGACCTGGGCGAGGCGGCCAGGCAGGCCGGCGGCTTCGACGGCGTGCTCGCCGCCGGGGCGTTCGACGTGACCGAGGTCAGGCCGTTCACGCCGCCGATGCTGGCGACGGCCAGCAGCGCCGGGGGCCGGTGATCCCGTTGCGGATCGTGGTCGTCGGCAGCGGCGTGATCGGCCTGCTCACAGCGGTGGAGTGCGTCCGCGCCGGGACGCAGGTCGACGTCGTGGACAAGGACGACATCCCGTCCCCCTGGGCCACCTCGAACGACCTGCACCGTGTCGTGCGCGCGCTGCACCGCGGCGACGCGGCGCTGACCCTGGCCGGAGCGCGCGCCATCGAGGGCTGGCTGGACGTGCAGCAACTGCTCGGGGCCAGGTTCTACCACCAAGTGGGCGTGCTCACCGTGATGCCGGCCGCCGGCGTGCCGGCCAACCTCGCGCTGCTCGCCGGGGCGGGCGCCGCCGCCCGCGCGGTGTCCGCCGCGGAACTGCCGGCCCGGTACCCGCAGATCCGCCTCCCGGCCGGAGGGGCTGAGGGCGGAGCTGAGGGCGACCTTCAGGCCATCTTCGAGCCGCCAGCCGGCGCGGTGCTGGCCGGGCAGGCCCTGCTGGAGCTGGCCCGCTGGCTGGGCCGGCAGCCCGGCGTGCGGCTCTACCCGCAGCACCGGGTAACGGCGATCGACGAGGACGGCGCGGTGCGGTTCGCCGACGGGACCGAGCTGGCGGGCGACAGCGTCGTCGTCGCGGCCGGGCCGTGGTCCGGCGAGCTGATGCCGCCGGGCCTGCGCGGGGACCTGACGCTGTACCGCCAGACCATGCTGTCCTACGCGCCGCCGGCCCGGGCCTGGGGGGCGGGCACCCCGGCCATCCTCGGCCTCGGCGCCGGCCACGACGCGTGGCTGATGCCGCCGGTGGCCGGCACGCCCGCCCGGCTCAGCGCGGCCAGCGCCTGCCGGGTGGTGGCCGAGATGACCGGCCGCGACACCGCCGCCGAATGGTTCGGCCACCTCACCGGCCGGTTCAGCGAGCTGCTGACCGGCTTCGACCCGGCCGCTGTCACCGGCGCGGCCGACGGCTACTACCTGGCCGGCGCCGCCGACGGCCAGCCGCTGCTCGTCGGCCTCGGCGACGGGGCGGTCTGGGCCTATGCGGCTTGCGGCGGGATGTCGTTCAAGTTCGCCCCGCTGATCGCCCGCACCCTGGCCGACCGCGCGACCGGCCGGCCGCCGCGCCCGGCCGGCCTGGCGGCGGTAGACCGGCCCCGGCAGTTTGCCGCCGCGGCGGCGGCCCGCGAGGGCGTCGACGCCGGCTCAAGGAGGAGAACATCATGAAGCTGCTCGGGCTGGAAGCCGTGCAGAACAAGACCTACTACCAGTCCCGCTACCGCCAGGTAGCGGACTTCGGTGCCGACATGTTCGTGCTGAACGGCCTGGGCACCGAAGACTTCTGGCCTGCCGGGCGGTACCGGATCGCCGGCTCCAAGCACATCGACGACATCGTGGCGGCGGCGCGGGCCTGGCACGCCGAGGAGCGCTTTGACGGCGTGCTCACGTTCTCGGAGTCCGCGGTGATGACGGTCGCCATCGTGGCCGAGGCGCTCGGCCTGCCTGGCGTCGACGTCGATGCGGCCAGGATGAGCCGGAACAAGCTGCTGATGCGCCAGGCACACGAGCGGGGGGACGTCCCGCGCCCGCAGTTCCAGCTGGTGCCCGATCTGGACACTGCGCTGGAGGCGGCCTGGGAGTTTGGCTACCCGGTGATCCTCAAGCCCACCCTGGGCGGCGCGAGCAACTTCGTGTTCCGCGTGGACAGCCCCGAGGAAATGCGGCTGCGGTTCCCCCAGGCCCACGACGGGATCCAGCAGATGGGCTGGTTCACCATGGAGGCCGACGGCGTGGATATCGGCCCGCACGGCCTGCTGGTCGAGTCGTTCCTTGACGGGCGCGAATTCCTCACCGAGTCGCTCGCCTGGGACGACGAGGTCTATCTCGGCTCGATCGTGGATCGGGTCACGATCGAAGGCGGCACCTTCGACGACGACGTGCACCAGGCACCCACCTCGCTGTCTGCCGACCAGGTGGCGGCCGTGCAGCGCACGATCAAGGCGGCCGCGCACGCGCAGGGGATCCGGCGCAGCGTGATGCACGCCGAGGTCCGGTTCCACCACGGGGAGCCGCACATCCTGGAGATCGCCATCCGGCCCGGCGGCGGCGGCCTGGACTACTTCGCCAGGATCAGCGCGGGCTACTCGCCGATCCAGGTGCTGATGGACGTCGCCCGGGGGGTGCGGCCGCAGGTATCGCACTACCATCCGACCGACGTGCACACGGCCGGAACGTGCCTGATCAGCGGGCCCGGCCGGATCGAGGAGATCACCGTGCCGGCCGAGGTGTCGGAGTCCGACCGGGTGTTCTTCTTCAAGGTCACGGCCAAGCCCGGCGATGTGATCAAGCGGCCGCCGTACGGCAACAACATCCTCGGCTTCCTCTGCACCACGGGCGATTCCTTCGATGACGCGCTGAAGACCGCCTACGAGCTGGCCGAGCAGATCGAAGTGCGAATGTCGCCCGAGGACGAGCCGGCCCACGCATCCGGCGGACCGGCACCTGGCCTGCAGGCGCAGGACAGTCAGACCGACAGCCCGGCGGACGCCAACGACCGCCAGCATGTCTTGCTCTCACCGGTGCGGGGACCGGCGATGGCAACGGACACGCCCCGCACCGTTCGGTAAATACCGGGTTTGAACTGGCTTTTGAACTGGCAGGGGCGGGCACAGCACAGGGCCGAGCCGCCTCGGCTGCGAGGGCTGACCGCGCTACCGCGCGGGCGGAGGCGGCGGGTGTGACGAGGGTGTATCTATTCGCCTCCTCTGGCTGCTCTTACTAGGCATAAGCCGCCTTCGGCACAATTCACGCTGATCAGTTGGAGCAGCCAAATGAGTAGCATCACCCCGTCGCAGATCACCCTCACCGACGAGGAACGAGACGCCTTCGCGCAGGTGGCCACGTCGTTGGAAGAGTTCGACCCGGTCACCCGCGCCGAGGAATTCGTGTTCAACGCACAGATCCAGAGCGCTCGGCTGCCCGAGCGAATCCGCCGTGCGATGGCGCACTTCCGCCGGATGGGCGGTGACGCGGGCGGCATGCTGGTCCGCGGCCTGCCGGTCGACCCGGTGCCCCCGACGCCCGAGCACGCCGACTTTGCCCTCGGCGTCAACACGCCGGCGGCGCGGGTGTTCGCGCTGGCCGCGGCCCTGGTCGGCGAGCAGTACGGGTTCCTGGCCGAGCTGCGCGGCCGGATCGTCCAGGACATCCTGCCGGTCGCCGGCTTCGAGGACACCCAGCAGTCCATCTCCAGCCGGGCGCCCCTTGAGCTGCACTGCGAGACGGTGTTCACCGAGAACCGGGCCGACGTGATCGGGCTGCTCTGCCTGCGCCCCGACCCGGAGCACATCGCGGGCACCGTGCTGACCTCCACCTCGATGTTCCTGCCGCTGCTCGACGACAAGACGGTCGCGATCCTGCACGAGCCCCGGTTCTCCACCACCGTCGACGGCTCGTTCCTGCGCGGCGGCAAGATCGACCACCCGATCGTGGTCGGGCCGATCAAGGTGCTGGACGGCGGAAACCTCCGGCCCCGGCTGCGCTGCGACTTCGCCGAGACCAAGGGCCTCGACGACGCGGCCCAGACGGCGCTGGACGCGCTGTACCAGGCGGCGTGCGCCACCCTCATCGAGGTGCGGCTGGACGCCGGGGACCTGCTGCTGATCGACAACCACGACGCGTTCCACGGCCGGACCCCGTTCAAGTTCCACCAGAGCCCCGACGACCGGTGGCTGCTGCGCACCTTCATCACCAGGGACCTGTCGCGCAGTTGCGGCGACCGCCCGGGTGACGGCCGGATCGTGGACCGGGACTACACGGTCGGCCCCGACATCATGGCCAGCCGGTAGGTCGATAGGTGTATCTATCGGCCGCGCTGCAGCTCTCATTCCTTTCATGAGCCCCTCGCCCGGCGGCGCGGTGGACGTACGCCGCACCGCCAGCACCCGGCGGTACCTGATGTGCCCGCCGACGTACTTCGACGTCGTCTATTCCATCAACCCGTGGATGGATCCGAGCAAGCCCATCGATCCGGAACTTGCCGCGCTGCAGTGGCAGCGGATCCGCGATCTGTACGCCGATCTGGGGCACACGGTGGAGCTCATCGAGCCGGTGCCCGGGCTGCCGGACATGGTCTTCGCCGCCAACGGCGCGACCGTCATGGACGGCCGCGCCCTGGTCTCACGCTTCATGCACGACGAGCGCGCGGCGGAGGCGGCGGCCTACACGGACTGGTTCGTGTCGCAGGGGTTCGAGGTCCGCCAGGCCGCCTGGACCAACGAGGGCGAGGGCGACTGCCTGGCGGCGGGCGGCTGGGTGCTGGCCGGCAGCGGCTTTCGGACCGACCGGCGCTCGCACGTCGAGAGCGAGGAGTTCTTCGGCCGCCCGGTCATCGGGCTGACCCTGGTGGACGACAACTACTACCACCTGGACACCGCGCTCGGCGTGCTCGACGAGCAGACCATCATGTACTACCCGGCCGCGTTCTCGCTGGGCAGCCAGGAGATCCTGCGCGGGCTCTTCCCCGACGCGATCATCGTCACCGACGAGGACGCCACGGCCTTCGGGGTGAACGCCACCTCCGACGGCCACCACGTGGTGATGCCGGCCGGCGCCACCCACCTCGCGGCGGAGCTGCGATCGCGCGGCTTCGAGCCGGTGGGCGTGGACGTGTCCGAGTTGCTGCGCGCGGGCGGCGGCGTGAAGTGCTGCACGCTCGAACTGCGCGACCCGGTGCCGGCCGGGCCGCAGACGCGGCCCGCCAGCCGGAGCCTGTCGGTCATCGTGACCAGCGTGGCGTCGGACTCGCACAACTGGAACCTGGTCTTCCTGCAGCTGCACCTGGAGGAACTCGGCCACCAGGTGCTCAACCTCGGTCCCTGCGTGCCGGACGAACTGCTGGTCAGCGAGTGCCTGCGGACCCGGCCCGACCTCGTCGTGGTCAGCACGGTGAACGGCCACGGGTTCTTCGATGGCAGGCGGCTGATCGGCCTGATCCGGGCCTGCCCGGAGCTGGCCGCCACCCGGGTGGTCATCGGCGGGAAGCTGGGCATCGCCGGGCCCGGCGGGCGGCGCAGCCGCGACGAGCTGCTGTCCGCCGGATTCGACGCCGTCTTTGAGGAGGGCACGGGGATGGTGGCCTTCCGGGCCTTCACCGAGCGGCTCACCGCGGGCGCGGACAGGTGAGCGCCGAGGCCGGTTCCTTCGGCGGCTCGCCCCGTTCTTTCGGCGCGTTCGTGGCGCGCGCGTACGCGGCGGGCGAGCTCGTGGTCCAGCCGCGGATGGGCATGAGCAGCCCGGTCACCATGCGGGCCGGGCTGCTGGCCACCAAGCGGGCGATCGCGACCACGGTCGGGACGATCACGCTGGACAGCTACACCCGGGTGGGCGACAACGCCAGCGCGAAGGCGGCGGTGGAATCGGGCGCGGAGCTGAACGGCTACCCGATCGTCGCGCACGACCTGGCCACCACCCGCGCCGTGCTCGACGGCATCGCGGGCCCGGAATTCCCGGTCCAGGTCCGGCACGGATCGGCCCGGCCCGAGCACATCTTCCGCGCGCTGATGGCCGCCGGGATGCACGCGACCGAGGGCGGTCCCGTCTCCTACTGCCTGCCCTACAGCCGCGAACCGCTCGAATCCTCGATCAGCAGCTGGGTCCGGTCCTGCGATCTGCTGGCCGAGCTGG
Source organism: Streptosporangiaceae bacterium (assembly GCA_036495825.1). Lineage (GTDB taxonomy): Bacteria > Actinomycetota > Actinomycetes > Streptosporangiales > Streptosporangiaceae > PALSA-505. The sequence continues at coordinate 23,356 of DASXME010000218.1, read as the reverse complement.
GCGAGGGCGGGGCGGTAGAGCCGCACCTGGAGACGTTCGGCGGCTGCATGATGGGCCAGCTCTGCCCGCCCAGCCTGCTGGTCGCGCTGAGCGTGCTCGAGTGCATGTTCTTCGTCCAGCACGGCCTGCGCAGCGTCTCGCTGAGCTACGCCCAGCAGACCAACGCGGACCAGGACACCGAGGCCGTGCTCGCGCTGCGGCGGCTGGCCGCCGAACGCCTGCACGGCGTCGACGCGCACATCGTGATCTACGCGTACATGGGCGTGTACCCGCGCACCCCGGACGGCGCTACCAGGCTGCTGACCGAGGCCGCCCGGCTGGCGGTCAGGACCGGGGCGGCCCGGCTGATCGTGAAGACGGTCGCCGAGGCGTACCGGATCCCCTCCATCGCCGACAACGTGGGCGCGCTGGAGACGGCCGCGGCCGCCGCGGGGGCGGAACGGCGAGGGGCGGCGGGACGGCGGGGGGCGGCCCGCGGTTCCGCCGAGGACACCGGCATCTACGCCGAGGCCAGCGCGCTGATCGATGCGGTGATCGAGCTCGGGCCTGACCTCGGCGCGGCGCTGGCCCAGGCGTTCAAGGCGGGCTACCTGGACATTCCCTACTGCCTGCACCCTGACAACGCCCGCCGTGCCCGCAGCTACATCGACACCACCGGGCGGCTGCAATGGTCCAGTATCGGGTCCATGCCGATCCACCCGATGATCAAGCCATCGGGCGCCGTCGCGCTCACCTCGGCCGGCCTGATCTCCTCGCTGTCTTACGTGGAGCGGAAATTCGATACCGCTAGCCTTGGGGAGTACCTAGCCTTGCCGGTCCGGCCTGCTGGTAGCGCAGAACGGTAGCCCGAGGATCGAAGGAGATGGCCCAGATCGACGTCACCCCCACTGCCCGGCCCGCACTACCGGCCAGCCCGCGTGAGCACCTGACCTCTCCGGTCACCAAGTCGGTGCTGAGGATCCAGAACCGGATCCTGACCGCGGCACGGGAATTCCTGGGCGAGCAGGGCTTCATCGAACTGCTGCCGCCGATCATCGGCCCGGTCACCGACCCGGGTGCGCGCGGCGCCAAGCAGGTGGACGTGGACTACTACGGCCACCGGTACAAGCTGATGACCAGCGCGATCCTCTACAAGCAGGCCTCGCTGACCGCGTTCGACAAGATCTTCTGCATCGCGCCGAACGTGCGGATGGAACCGCTCGAGACCGCGAACACCGACCGTCACCTCGCCGAATTCCACCAGATCGACGTCGAGGCGGCCGGCGCGTCACGGGACGACATCACCCGGCTGGCCGAGCAGCTGCTCGGCCGGATCGCCGAGCAGGTGGTCGCCGCGCTGCCCGGCGAACTGGAGAGCCTCGGCCGGGACGCCGGCGTGTTCGCTGGCCTGCGGTCCGAGCCGTTCGAGCGCCGCACCCACTCCGACGCGGTCGCCGAGCTGCACCAGCTGGGGCACGACCAGAGCCCGGACGCCGAGATCGACTGGGCCGGCGAGGCGATGCTGTCCCGCAAGGCGAGCAGGCCGTTCTTCATAATCGACTACCCCAAGGGCTCGCGCGGGTTCTACGACAAGGAGAACCGCGACCGCCCCGGCTACCTGCGCAACTTCGACCTGATCGCCCCGGAGGGGTACGGCGAGATGTGCAGCGGCAGCGAGCGGGAGCATGACTACGCCACGATCATCTCGCGCATGCGGGAGACCGGCGAGAACCCAGCCAAGTACGCCTGGTACCTGCAGATGCTGCGGGAGGGCATCCCGGCCAGCGCGGGATTCGGCATGGGGCTGGAGCGGCTGACCCGCTACATCGCCGGGCTGGACTCGGTCTGGCAGGCCAGCGCCTACCCCAAAATCCCCGGCGTGGCCTCACCTTGAGCGCGCTGCGAGCCGACGGGTTTCCCGAGGCGGCGGTCAGGGAACGCGCCCGGGCCGGCGCGGCCTGCGCCATGCCCGACCCGGACGAATACGGGCGGGTGCTGTTCGGCTGCTCCACGGTCCCGGCCGACGACCTGATCGACCAGCTCAGGCTGGTGCCGCCGGTGTTCGTGCCGCAGCGGCTCGAGAAGCTCATCGACCTGGCCAGGGAGCCGGTGTACCGGGACGTGGAGCTGGACACGCAGGTGGGCGGCCTGCGGTCCACGCTGCCGCTCTACCTGTCCGCGTTCGGCTCCACCCGGGTCGCGAGCGTCGACCTCGGGCTGGCCGCCAGCGGGCAGGCGGGCAGGCTGGGCATCCCAATGGTGATCGGCGAGAACATCGCGCCGGTCAACGGCTACGGCCGGATCGACGAGGACGCCGAGCGGTCGATGCTCGGCCGGATCAGCGCCTACGCGAAGCAGGTGCCGGACGGGCTCGGCGGCGTGGTGGTCCAGCAGAGCACCGAGGACGCCGACGCCGAGGTATGGAACCTCGTCTACAGCGACCCGAACGTCCAGCCGCTACTCGAGTCGGGCCGGCTGGCCTTCGAGCTCAAGGTGGGCCAGGGGGCCAAGCCCGGCCTGGGCGGGATAACGCTGATCGACACGGCCGCGGCGGCGCGGCTGGCGGACATGTACACGATCGACCCGGTATTCGGCGCCGGCAGCGCCACCGTGATGCGCAGCAGCAGCCCCGGCACGTTCACCGAGGAGATCCTGCGCCAGCAGATCCGGCTGATGCGCAACAACTACCCGCGGGCCGGAATCTGGGTCAAGCTGCCGCCGGCCCGTGACATCCGCGAGGCGGCGCTGGTGGCGTGGGAGGCCGGCGCCGACGCGGTGACCGTGGACGGCGCCGAGGGCGGCACCGGCTGGGCACCGGTGGCGTTCCTCCAGCACGTCGGGCTGCCGCTGAGCGAGTGCCTGCGCCGGATCGGGGCGCACCCGTCCTGCCTGCTCGTCTCCGGCCGGATGTGGGAGGGCGCGCGGGTGGCCAAGTGCCTCGCGCTCGGCGCGAACGCCGTCGGCCTCGGCCGGGCGGCCCTGATCGCGGTGGATACCGACGCTGAGAACGGGCTGGTCAACCTCGTCGAGTGCCTGTCTCTGGAGCTGCAGATGCTGACCAGCGCGGTGGGGAAATACCATGTCCGCGCGCTGGCCGCCGAGGACGTGTGGTCGCCGGGCGTCGGCTGATCCCCCGGCTCCGGGCTCCGGGCGATCCCGGGGGCCGGCCGATCCCCGGGGGCCGGCCGAGATGACCGATGTTGTAGCCGGTAAGGCCAGCACGGCCGGTGCGGCACCGGCCGGCCGGCTTACCGCCGCCCAGGGCGCCGCGCTGTACGTCGGGGCGGTTCTCGGCACCGGCGTGATCGCGCTGCCTGCCCTCGCCGCCCGGGTGGCCGGCCCCGCTTCGCTGCTGGCCTGGCTGGGCCTGGCGATCTTGTCTGCCCCGCTGGCGGCGACCTTCGCGGCGCTGGGCGCGAGGTACCCCGACGCCGGCGGGGTTGCCACCTACGCCCGGCTGGCGTTCGGCGACGGGGCGGCGACCGTGGTCGGCTGGTGCTTCTACTTCGCCATCCCGGTCGGCGCTCCGGCGGCGGCGCTGTGGGCCGGCGCGTACATTTCCGCGGCGGCCGGCGGCGGCGCATCGGTGACCGACATCACCGCGGTGTCGCTGATGGTCGTCGTGCCGCTGGCCAACGCGTTCGGGGTCAGGCTGTCCGGCCGGCTGCAGCTGGGCCTGGCCGGGCTGCTGACCGCCTTCCTGCTCACCGCGATCGCGCTGTCTCTCCCGTCGGCCAGGATGAGCAACCTGCGGCCGTTCGCGCCGCACGGCTGGAGCTCGATCGGATCCGCGGCTGACCTGCTGGTGTGGTGCTTCGTGGGCTGGGAGGTGGTGACCTACCTCACCGCCGAGTTCCGCCGCCCGGCCAGGGACGTCCCGCGCGCGACGGCGGTGGCGGTCGTCGTGGTCGGGGCGATGTACCTCGCGGTCGCCTTCGCCACCATCGCCGTGCTCGGCCCGGCGGCCGGCTCGGCCAGCGCGCCGCTCGCCAGCCTGCTGGCCGCCGGGCTCGGCGGCAACGGCAGGCTGCTGGCCGCCGTCGCGGCGCTGCTGCTCACACTGGGCGCGATGAACGCCTACTACGCCGGCACCGCGAAGCTCGGCGCGGCCCTCGGCCGGGACGGCGGGCTGCCCGGGTGGCTGACCCGGGGCAGCGTGGCCGGCGAGATACCGCGGCGCAGCCTCGGCGTCCTGGGCACGCTGGCCATGGCGGCGCTGCTGGTCGCGCTGGCCGACGGCTCGGGCCCGCAGCCGCTGGTGCGCCTGACCACCGGGCTGTTCGTGGCCGTGTACGCGATCGGCGTGGCCGCCGCGGTGCGCCTGCTGCCGCGGCGCAGCAAGGCACGCGGCGCGGCCATGGTGTCGTTCGCGGTCGTCGTGGTCCTGCTGGTGATGACCGGCGTGTACCTGATATGGCCGCTGCTCGTCACCGGTAGCGCGCTGCTCTACCTGCGCATGTCGGGGCGCTTGCGCGACTCGGGGCGCTTGCGGGGCTCGGGGATGGGCAGGCCGGCCAGGTAGGCGGCGGACACCCGCTTGGCCACCACCATGCACCAGGCGTCGGTCACCAGTTCCCGCATCTCGTCGGCGTCGAGCGCGGCCATCCACGATTCGACCCAGTGGTAGCGCTCTTCGGACTTGATCGGCATGAAGAACTTTTCCGGCTCGGCGGCGATCAGCGCGGCGCGTTCCTCCTTGGGAAAGCCAAAGCCCATCGTCGTCTCATCGGGCGAGATGGAGACGTAGACGATCGGGCCGATCCGGAACTTCACCTTGTCTCTTACCAGTCCCTCAGTGGTCCTGGGCAGCGACATCGCCACCCGGCGGACCTCTTCGGCGGTGATCATCCGTATCAGTCCTTCCGGCCGCAACATTGGCAGTTTCCCGTCACGGACATGCGTATCGAACGACCTCCCCCAGATTCTCTTAATGACAGAGCAGGTTCGCCAGCCCCGTAGTCCGCCCGGGCAAAGAAGCCCAGGCACCGCATGAGGAGGTGAGGAGCATCCAGCGTGTCGCTAGCTCCAGACGGTACCTGATGTGTCCGCCGGAATTCTTCGACGTCAGCTACTCGATTAATCCCTGGATGGATCCCACCAAGCCAGTAGACAAGTCCACCGCCATGCTGCAATGGCAGGGACTCAGGGACGTGTATACCGGCCTCGGCCACCAGGTGGACGTCATCCCGGCGGTGCCGGGACTTCCGGACATGGTCTACTCGGCCAACGGCGCCACCATGGTCGATGGCCGGGCCCTGGTCGCGCGGTTCAAGTACGCCGAGCGGACCGGGGAATCGGCGGCGTATCTCGACTGGTTCGGCTCGCACGGAATCGAGGCCGAGCAGGCGCAGTGGACCAACGAGGGCGAGGGCGACCTGCTCGTGGCCGGGCCGTGGATCCTGGCCGGCACCGGCTTCCGGACCGACCGCTACTCGCACGGCGAAACGGAGGAGTTCTTCGGCCGCCCGGTGATCAGCCTGAAGCTGGTCGACGAGTACTACTACCACCTCGACACCGCGGTGGCGGTGCTGAGCGACTGCGAGATCATGTACAACCCGGCGGCATTCTCGCCGGGCAGCCTGGCCACGCTGCGGCTGCTGTTCCCCGACGCCATCCTGGCCACTCCGGAGGACGCCGCCGTCTTCGGGCTGAACGCCGTGTCTGACGGCTACCACGTGGTACTTCCGGCCGCGGCCACGCATCTGGTCGAGGAGTTGCGGGAGCGCGGGTTCGACCCGGTGGGCGTGGACATGTCCGAGCTGATGCTCGCGGGCGGCGGCCCCAAGTGCTGCACGCTCGAGCTGCGGGAAAGGGTCTAACGGGCGCCGCCGCCGGGTAAGCGGGCCACAGTGCTTACCCGGCGGCGACGGTCAGGCTGCTTTGGTCAGACGAACTTACGCGACCGCCGCTACCCGGCCCATGACCGCGGGCTTGCCCTCGGCGAATTCGAGCTCGGGGCATTCCAGCGAGCGCCGCAGGATCTGCAGGGCGCGCATGCGCATCGGGCCGATGCTGCCGATGGGGATGTTCATCCGCTCGGCGACCTCGGTGTAGCTGGGGCAGTTGTCGCACATCAGCAGCCGTAGCAGCTTCTCGTAGCGCGCCGGGAGCCCGGACAGCGCGGCTTCCACGTCCGGGCTGTAGTCACCTTCGATGGGATAGACATCGGTGACGGCCGAGCTGCGCCGCCTGCCGTAATCGAGGTCAGGCTCGGCGCAGAGAATGTAGCGCTTGGCCGAGAGCGCGATCCTGATGGCTTCGCGGCGGGCGGTGACCGCCAGCCAGCCGGGAAGGTGCTCGGGCTCCCGGATTTCGCCGATGTGCTCAAGGAGCCGTAGCCAGGTGAGCTGCGCGGCGTCGGCCGCCTCGCTGCGCTTGAGACCGATCGAGCTCGCGGTATGCAGTACCAGGTGCCCGAAACGCTTGACGAGCTCGTCCCAGGCCGCCCAGTCCTTCTCGGCGGCCCGGTAGAGAAGCTCAGCGAGTGTCTGCCCGCATCGCTCCCGGCGGACGCCGCTACCGGCCTCGCCAACATCGGCGCTACTGGCCTTGCCAACATCGGTCAGTACATCAGCATGCGCCATTACCCGTCCCCTTCAGATTTTTTCGCTGAATCTATGGCGCAGCAGAATGAGTCCGGACGGCCAATTGATCGTCGACGGCAATGCGCGAATCGTGTTTTCATGGGGTCATGCGCCGTTCTGACTGCTGTCCAGGGTGCCGAACAGTCCAGCCATGGCGCCGATACACGGGAGCGTTCGCATGTCATTCTGCTGGTAAGTGAAGTATGCGTACGGCGTGATCAAGAGTGATATGTCATGTGACTGGCCGGGATCAAGCACACGGAACCTCAGGGCGACGACAGGATAAGAAGGCATGACCCCAAGGCTGGAAAAGTAGCCATCCAAATCAAATTCGAGCTGGTAGGCGCCGCGGACAAGGGGCGCGTTCGCCCAGTGCCGGATGCGCCCGTCGTCGTCGGTGTGATCTCGCTTCTCTTCGACCCAGGAGCCGTCCAGGTCACGGTCGAGGCGAACGGTCATGCCGGTCGTCGGCCTGCCGTACATGGCGTCAAAGACGCGTACCGAGACGCTCACCGGCCGCCGGCGCTTTCGTTTAGGTAGCGAACGGTAGCGGCGCGCTTACGCACAGCGGAACGGCAGGGCGACGAACTCCCGATTCTCGGGCTGTTCACGGATACCTCAAGTTCTCAGGGCCAGCCGGGCGGATCCGCGGGTCCTCACCGCCATCTATGGGCCCTGGCGCGGTCGGTTGCTATGCTGGTCGAACTGGCCCTCACGACAGCCTTGACCCGCTATCACCAGGCATAGTTCGTGGAAGCCCAGTCGATAGCGCGTCGATAGTGGGTCTGCCGGGAGCGGAGCCAGCCCTGTATTCGCCTTGTGAGCGCATGGCCGCGTCACTGTCGCCGCAAGCCTTGTAATCACAGGAGGTTGAGCATGAAGCGCAACGCGCTGCTACGCAATTGCGCCATTGGCGCAGTCACCGCGGCCAAACGGGTCCGCTATTGGCTGTCGAGGGCCCTCACGGCAATCACGAGGCTCCTGCTCGGCATGGGCCCAAGATGGGTGACGACGGGCCTGGTCGTGGCATTGATCATCGCCGGAGTCGTGATGATCGTGCACTCACCCGGCGCCGGGATCCACCACCATGTGGCGGACGGCACATCGTCGCCGCTCCCGTCGGGCGGCGACGGAGCGAAAGGACCGCCCTGGCCCTAAAGCCCCAGTATCTCAGTCGGTCGCGAACTCGAAGCTCACGTGTCGGGTCGCGGCCGCCGCTGAGGTCCGGCCCACGTGGTTGTCACGCTGCGCCTTGAGCTCTAGCAGGCGCGGCCGCCAGGCCGCCGCCGTGCCGAACTCGCCGAACACCGCCGACGCTTCGTCGATCAGCGACGTGGCCGACTCAGGCTCGTCCCGAGCCAGGAAGAACTCTGCGTACGCCATCAGCACGCGGCCGTGCACTAGGTTGTCGCCCAGCCGCCGGGACAGGCTGACCGCGGCGCGCAGGTCGTCCTCGGCCTGCGCGAACCGCCGCTGCCTGGTGTGCACCGCGCCCAGGCTCTGCAGCGCATAGGCCTCGCCGACGCGGTCCTGCTCGTTCCTGACCAACTGCAGCACGAACGTGAACGTCCGCTCGGCCCGGTCCAGGTCGCCCTGGGTCAGGAAGAACTCGCCCAGCCGGTGCTCGGTCTGCGCCACGATCCGCGGCGCCCGCAGCGACCGGCAGCTGGCCAGCGCCTCGTCGAGGAACTCCTCCACCACGTCCGCCCGCCCGAGATCCTGCTGGTTCAGGGCGATGCTGGTCAGCGCGTCAACCTCGCTGACTCGGTCCCCCACCAAGCGGAAGTCGGCCAGCGCGGCCAGGTAGCGCCCGAGGGATTGCTGGTAGCGGCCGGCCAGCCGATCGGCGAAGGCCAAGTTGGCCAGCGTGAGCGCGCGGCCATACGGATCCTCGATCTTCTCGAAGATGCGCAGCGCGGGATCCAGGTAGCGGGTCGCGTCACCGGCGCGCTCGGCGACCGCCAGGTTGCCCAGCGAGCAGAGGATGGCGGCCTCGCCGCGAAGGTTGCCGGCCCGGCGGGTGACCTCGAGCGCCACCTCGTGCGTCTTGCGCCAGTCGTCGGCCTGGTGCTCGGACTCGAACAGCGTGACCAGCGTCACGGCCAGATCCCAGCACAGCTCGTCGAACCCGACCTGCGCGGACTGCAGCACCGCCGATACCAGCCCGGCGTGCTCGGATTGCAGCCAGCTCAGCGGCTTGACCAGCAGCTGGTCGATGACGTCGGCGGGCAGCGTCCAGTGCGCGGCGCTGCCGTGCAGCACCGCGAAGTCGCCGCCGTAACAGCACCGGTGCGCCTCGGTCGCCAGCGAGAGCCAGCAGCCGAGCAGCCGCTGCAGCGCGAGCGCCCGTTCGGCTATCGGCTCCTCGGCGGCCAGCCGCTCCAGCGCGTAGATGCGGACCAGATCGTGCAGCCGGAAGCGCGGCGAGCCGTCCTCGTAGAGCCGCACCTCCACCAGGCGCGCCTCGACCAGCGTGTCCAGCACGTCCCCGGCCGCCTCGGCGTCCATGTCGAGCAGCGGCGCGCTGACCCAGGAGGCGAAGTCCGCGGCGCCGAGCAGGCCGAGCCGCAGGAAGAGCCGCCTGGCCTCCGGGCTGAGGCTGTCGCAGGACAGCGACAGGGTGGCCCGGATCCCGACACCGCTGAGCACCAGCTCGTCCAGGCGACGGCCCTCGTCGGTCATCCGGCGGACCATCTTGTCGATGCTCCAGTGCGTTCGCGTGGCCAGCTTGGCCGCCACGATCCGCAGCGCGAGCGGCAGGCAGCCGCACAGCCGCACCAGGGTGAGCGCGGCCGGCGCCTCGGCCGCGACCCGCTCCTCGCCGATGACCCGGGCCAGCAGCTCTACGCTGGTCTGCTCGTCAAGGTCGCCGATCTCGAGGTGCTGGGCTCCGTGCAACCCGGACAGCGGATAGCGGCTGGTGACGATCACCGCGCAGTTCGGGCAGCCGGGGATGAGCGGCAGCACCTGGTTCACGCTGTCCGCGTCATCCAGGACGATGAGGATCCGCCGCTCGCCCAGCGCGCTGCGGTAGACCGCCGTGCGCTCGGCCAGACCGGCGGGCAGCGTCGAGGGCGCTAGGCCGAGCGCAGTTAAGAAGTGCGACTGCACCTCGAGCGGGCTGATCGGCCGGCCGTCGGCCTCCTTGAGCTGGGCGAAGAGCTGACCGTCGGGGTAGTCGCCGCGCACGCCGTGCGCGATGTGCAGGGCCAGGGCGCTCTTGCCCACCCCGGCTTTGCCGGTGAAGACCACGATCGGCAGGTACCTGGGCTCGTCCGGCTCGCCGAACGACAGCAGCGAGGTCACGCTCTCCTGCAGGTCCTTGCGGCCGGTGAAGTCGGCGATCGCGGCGGTCAGCTGGCGCGGGATGACCTGGGCGTCGGCCTGGGTCCAGTCCCGGCCACGGCGCGCCTGCGGGTCGAGCTCGAGCGCGGGGTCGCTGGCCAGCACGGCCCGCTCCAGCGCGCGCAGCTCCTCGCCCGGATCCAGGCCGAGCTCATCGAGGAGCAGCTGACGGGCCTCGCGGAACGATTCCAGCGCCTCGGCCTGGCGGCCGGAGCGGTACAGCGCGAGCATGTGCTGGGCCCGCAGCCGCTCCCGCAGCGGGTACTGCCGGACCAGTTCACTCAGCTCACCGGCCAGGTCGTGATGACGGCCGAGCGCGAGCTCGAGCTCGACGCACTCCTCCAGCACGCTGACCCGCTTCTCGTTCAGCCAGGTCGCCGTCGCCTGCACGAGCGCGCTCTCCACTCCGCCGGCGGCCGGCCCCCGCCACAGCGCCAGGGCGGCCCGCAGATCCGCCGCCGCCTCCGCGGCCCGCTGCTCGCCGGCCGCGGCGCGGCCGCGGGCCGCCAGGCATTCGAACGTGCCGACGTCCACCGCCTCGTCCGGGACGAGGATCAGGTAGCCGACCGTGCGGGTCACGATCGAGCAGGACGACCCGGCGCCCGCCAGCTGCCGGCGCAGGGCCGATATGCACGTCTGCACCTGGCTCTTGGCCGTCGTCGGCGGGGTGTCCGCCCAGACCGCGTCGACCAGCCGCTCCAGCGGCACCACCTGGTTAGCCTGCAGCAAGAGCATCGACAGGACGATGCGCTGCCGGGCACTGCCGATCTCCACGATTTCGCCGTTGGCGGCGACCTCGAGCGGACCGAGCAACCGGAACTCTACGATTCCTGCCACCTCAATGACCCTCGCGACGCCGGCGGGACGGACTTGTCTACTTCGATATAACACATATTGCAGCCTTTGGTGCAATGAGTTCCGATATATCCCCGTGTCTGGTACACCAGTGACGCGCGAGCACAGGTGTGGTCTTGTGAGGCGGCCGAACACCCCCGTGGCGATCGTGGGCCGCCACCCTGAGGCGACCATCCGGGCACGGCCGCAGCCGCAGCCGCCCCAGGAGCGCACTTCAACGGGATGTATCAACGACGGTACCTTCTGCCCTCTTATGTCCGGGACCAGCGCGACGGTCCGCGCCACGCCCCCCTCTATCCGGAAACGTTGGTGAGGTTCAATGATTGACCGCGAAGTCGAGCTCCTTGCCGTGGGCGCGGGACCGTCCAATCTCGCTCTTGCCGTGGCCCTCGAAGAACTCGCACCCGCTGACCTGGCGGAGAACACGCTCGTCATCGAGCGGTCCGCGTCGGTCCAGTGGCAGCAGGGCCTGCTGCTGCCCTGGGCGAAGAGCCAGGCCTCCTTCCTCAAGGACCTGGTGACGCTGCGGAACCCGCACAGCGAGTTCTCGTTCCTGAACTACCTGCACACCGTCGGCCGGCTCGACGACTTCATCAACATGGGCAGCTTCCTGCCCTACCGAGTCGAGTTCTCCGAGTACTTCGCGTGGGTAGCGAGCAACTTCTCGAAGGTCCAGCTGCAGCTGAACACCTCATGCTCGTCCATCGAGCCCCGCCGGGACGCCAGCGGCGAGGTGACCGGCTGGCTGACCACGCTCGACGACGGATCGGTGGTCGCCAGCCGCTACCTGTCGATCGGCGTCGGCCGGGACGCCTACGTGCCGCCGATCTTCGCCGACGTGCCGGACGACCGCCTGGTGCACAGCACGAAGTTCGTCCCGACCGTCACCGGCCTGGACAAGGATTTCCCCTACCGCGTCGGGGTGATCGGCAGCGCGCAGAGCTCCGCGGAGATGTTCAGGTCGCTGCAGGACGCGCTGCCGAACGCCCAGATCAACTGGATCATGCGGTCCATCGCGGTCGGCGCCTACGACAAGACGCAGTTCATCAACGAGCTGTACTACCCCACGTACGTGGACAACTTCTTCGGGGCCACGCCCGAAGCGCGCCAGCAGTTGCTGCTGGAGATGCACAAGAGCAACTACGCGGGCATCGAGCCGCCGTTCGTAGAGCAGCTCTACACCGAGGCTTACCTGGACCGGCTCGGCAAGCAGGACCGCAAGCGGATGATCACGATGGCGGACGTCACCGCGGTCGAGTCGACCGACGATGAGGTGGTGCTCGAGATTACCGACCGGCCGACCGGCGCCGTCAGCGAGCTGCACCTGGACCTGGTGTTCCTCGGCACCGGATTCGTCCGGCAGATGCCGGGCCTGATCCGCCGTCTCGGCGACACCCTGGGCCTGGAGCAGATCCAGACCACCCGCCACTACCGGCTGATCACCGGCGACCCGGCCGCCAGCGGCGCGTGCTACCTGCAGGGCGTGAACGACGCCACGCACGGCATCGGCGACGCGCTGCTGAGCGTGATCGCCATCAGGGCCGGCGAGATCGTGAACGACCTGCTGCAGCACCGGGCCGATACCACGGTCACGGCAGGCCCCGGCCCGCTCGATCAAGGTCTCCTCTCATAACCGCAGGTCAGCGGGAAGTAGACAGAAAGGACCGGCCGGCCTCACCATGAAGGGGCAAAGTTTCACCGGACCGGCCGGTCCGACGCGCGGAGAAAGGGCACGATGCCTATGAATCCTGAGACTCCGATCGAAGAAACCGAGCAGAGATTACTACCCGCGCCCACCCGAGGAATCCTGGTGGCCGCGGGTTTTACTGCTGCGGCCGGGATCCTGATCGCCGTGGCCGCCGCGACCGGCTGGCTCGGCGGTCACTCGGTTAAGCACGCCGCGCACGCGGCTAAGGCCGCACCGTCGCCGATTCAGCTGCTCTGGCGGCTGCTCCTCGCGGTGATCGTGATCGCCCTCCTAGCCAAGATCGTCGGCATGCTCGCGCGCCGGATTGGCCAGCCCGCGGTGCTCGGCGAGATCGCGGCCGGCCTGCTCCTGGGTCCCACGCTGATCTCCCGGCTGGCACCCGGGCTCTTCCATGCGCTTATCCCGCCCGCAGTCATGCCCAGCCTGAACCTGCTCGCGCAGGCCGGGCTGGTGATCTTCATGTTCACGGTCGGTCTCGAGGTCGACCGGGACATGCTGCGCAAGCACGGCCGGGTGATCGCCGCGACCAGCCAGTCCATGATGATCGTCCCGTTCGCCCTCGGCATCGTGGCCGCCATACCCCTGTACTCCACCTTCCACGGAAGCAACGGCGGGCTGGTGCCCTACGCTCTGTTCGTCGGTATCGCGCTCAGCATCACGGCCTTCCCCGTGCTGGCCAGGATCGTGCAGGAGTCCGGACTGCGGGACACCCGTCTCGGGTCGCTGGCCATGCTCTGCGCGGCCGTCTGCGACGTGCTCGCCTGGTGTGCGCTGACCGTAGTGCTGGCGATCACACGCGCCCAAGGGCCGCTCGGCGTCATCCGCACGCTCGCCCTGACCGTCGCGCTCTGCGTCATCCTGCTGCTTGTCGTGCGGCCCTTGCTGAAGTGGCTGACCGGCCGTTACACGCCTTCGGCGATGCCCGACGCGATCCGGCTCCTGCTCGTCGTCGGCCTCATCTTCGGCCTGTCCGCGGCCACTGACAGGATCGGGATTCATGACATCTTCGGCGGCTTCCTGGCGGGCCTGGTACTGCCGCGCGACACCAGGCTGCTGCGGCCGGTGACCGACCGGCTCGCCTCGCTCAACGGAGCCCTCCTGCTGCCGGTTTTCTTCGTCTCGATCGGCCTGCAAGTCAACGCCTGGCAGGCGGTCCTGCGGCCGACCGTACTCGGCGGCGGCGCGATCCTGCTAGCGGTGGCAGTCGTCGCCAAGTTCGGCGGCACCGCGCTGGTGGCCGGGGCCGGCGGCATGCCGCGCAAGCACGCGATCGGCCTGGGAGCCCTGATGAACGCGCGCGGCGTGACCGGCAACGTCGTGATCAGCCTCGGCCTGAGCATCGGCGTGATCAACGCCAGTGCGTTCACGGTCCTGATCATGATGGCCCTGATCACCACCATGATGGCCGCGCCGGCCCTGCGGCTGCTCGGCCTGTATCAGCACGGGGACAGCGCGGCGCAGGTACGGTCGGGCGCGCCCGAGCCTGTGGCGCTGCCCGAAGAGTGAGCTCAGCACCACCAAGCACAGCACCACTAAACACAGCACCACTAAGCACAGCACCACTGAGCACAGGGAGAAAGAGCTTTGACGGCGTTCGACTATGACGGCAGGACGTTCCGGCCCGACGGCGACACCGGGACGCAGGCGACATATCACCAGGACGCGGATCTCGTCTGGGGTGAGTTCGCCGGCGGCCATGTGCGCCGCGGGTCGCTGACCGGCACCTGCGACCAGGACGGCGTCGTTACGTTCGCGTACACGATGGTGCTCGACAGCGGTGCGCTCATCACCGGCCGCTGTCGCAGCACCCCGCAGGTACTCGGCGACGGCCGGATCCGGTTCACCGAGGACTGGGAGCGCTACCTCCCGACCCACGAGACCGGCGTCTCCTACCTGGAGGAGGTGCCGGCGGCCGATGGCCGCCGCGCCGCGGCTCCGTAGTGTCAGACCCCTCGCGTGTAATGGCTAGGTAGCCGGGCAGCAGAGAAATCTGCCCGGCCGGCCCGCCGGCCACACGCGATGGGAGGGGTACCCGTGCCGGCCAGCACGACCGCCGGACAAGACCGCGCCCGGGCGGCGGCACCGGCTTCGGGCGGCCGCCCGAAGCTGGCCCTGGTCGCCGTCTGCCTGGGATTCTTCGTCATCCAGCTCGACGTGACGATTGTCAACGTCGCGCTTCCGACGATCCAGCATGACATCGGCGGGACCGTCGCCGGGCTGCAGTGGGTGATCGACGCCTACACGCTGGCCATGGCCGCGGTCATGCTGACGGCCGGCTCGGGCGCCGACCGGGCCGGGGCGAAGCGCGTGTTCCTGATCGGGCTGGCCGCCTTCGCGATCGGCTCGGCCGCCTGCGCGGCCGCGCCCGGCCTCGGCGCGCTGATCGCCGCCAGGACGCTGCAGGGGCTGGGCGCCGCGGCGCTGCTGCCCTGCTCGCTCGCCCTGATCGTGCACCAGTTCCCCGAGGCGAGGGCGCGGTCGCGCGCGCTCGGGGTGTGGGGCGCGATGGGCTCGCTCGGCGTCGCGCTCGGCCCGGTCGCGGGCGGGACGCTGATCGCCGCGGTGGGCTGGCGGGCCATTTTCCTGGTCAACGTCCCGGTCTGCGTCGCGACCGCCTGGCTGCTGGTCAGGCACGTGCCGGAATCGATCCCCGACCGGTCCAGGCACGCCGACGTCCCCGGGCTGCTGCTCGGCATCGCGGCGCTGGCCGGCATCACGGCCGGCTTCATCGAGGCCGGCCGGGAGGGGTGGCTGGCCGCGCTGCCCGACGCGCTCGGCGGGGCCGGCATCGTCGCAGCTACAATCTTTATTTTTTCCGAACGGTTCCACTCCTCACCGATGCTCCCGCTGACGTTGTTTCAGGCGCGGCCGTTCAGCGCGGCCACGGCCGTCGGAGTGCTGTTCAACCTGTGCCTCTACGGCACGCTGATCTGCATCTCGCTCTACCTGCAGCAGGCGCGGCACGAGTCTGCCATCGCGACCGGGCTGCTGCTCCTGCCGATGAGCGTGGCGGTCGGGGCCGGGTCGACCGCCAGCGGCTGGCTGACGGCCAGGTCCGGTCCGCGGCGGCCGATGGTCGCCGGGCTCACGCTGGCGGCGGGCGGGACAGCGCTGCTCAGCGCGGTCGGGGCATCGACCCCGCTGGCCGCCCTGG
Organism: Streptosporangiaceae bacterium; assembly: GCA_036495825.1. GTDB lineage: Bacteria > Actinomycetota > Actinomycetes > Streptosporangiales > Streptosporangiaceae > PALSA-505. Next base: position 7,731 of record DASXME010000218.1, on the reverse strand, counting down.
TGGCGGGCACGGTGCTGCTGGGCCTGTGCTCGCTGGCCATGCCGGCCATGACCGCGGTGGTCGTCGGATCGGCCGGCCGTGAGCACGCCGGGGTGGCCAGCGGCACGCTCAACACGGCCCGCCAGGCCGGCGGGGCGCTGGGCGTGGCGCTGCTCGGCGCGCTGCTGGCCGGCCACGCGGGCGGCGGCCGGGGTGGCCGCGGCCTGTCCCTGCAGGTCCCGCTGATCGTCGCGACCTGCGGCTACCTGGCGGCCGTCACGCTGGCCTGGTTCGCCACCAGGCCGGACAGCTGATCCGCCGCGGCGTTACCCCCGGCCGGCAGCCAGGGGCACCTCCGGGACACGATTGCGCAGAGGGCTGATCCCCCGCTACAGGCGGTCCGCCAGCCAGGCGTGCACCTCGGGGACGCGATTGCGCATCAGCGTGAGGTGGCCGTCGTGGTCGAGCAGCCTGGCCTCGACCCCGGGAATCTGCCCGGCCAGCCATTCGCCGTGGCCGAACGGCACGAACTTGTCCTCCCGCCCCTGAATCATCAGGACCGGAACGGTGATGTCGGAGAGCTCGAACCCCCAGGGCCAGACCAGGCAGCAACTGTCCTCCCACCAGCCTTCGCTGCCGGGGATCAGTCCCTGCTGGATCGAGCTGACGATGAACTCGGCCAGCTCACCGGTCATCACCGCGGCGTCGGTCGGCGTGAGCAGCGACTCCAAGCCCTTGAAGGCATCCTCGGGGGTTACCGCCAGCGCCTCTTCCCTGTCCTGGTCGGCCTTGGCCCGGGCAGCCGCCTCGTCGGTCAGCAGCAGTTTGGTGTCGTCAACGTTGGCCTGTCCCATGCCCTCGAAGTAGTCGAGGCCTTCGGCATCGTACGGGGCCGGGGAGGCCAGCGCGGCCGCGGCGGCCACCAGATCCGGGAGCAACGCCGCGCAGGCCAGGGCGTGCGGACCGCCACCCGAGATGCCCCAGATGGCCAGCCGGTCGATGCCGAGCCCGTCGCAGATCGCCCGGACGTCGCCCGCGCAGTCGGCCACCGTGCGCCCGGGATCCGGTGTCGAGCCGCCGTAGCCGGGCCGGTCGTAGCTGATCAGCCGCAGGCCGCGCTCGGCGGCGTCCTGCTGGTGCGGGCCGTACAACTGGCGCGAACCGGGCGTGCCGTTGTGCACGAGCACCGGCTTGCCGCCTGGGTCGCCGGCGTCCTCGATCGTCAGCGTTCGGCCGTCTGGGGTGAGGACGCTGCGCTCCATGCCAACTCCCTGTTACTCGGTCCCGCCTCCGGTCCGGAGGGAAGGTCGTGCTCAGCCTGCTGCCGCTAGCCGCGCAGGTCGAATTGCGAGGATATGCCGGTAAACGGTACCGGCGGCCCGGCGGCTTCGGAAGCGTCGCCGTAGTAACGGATCCGGTACCGGCCCGGTTCGGTGCCGGCCGGGATCGTCCAGGTGATCGTCACGGTGGACTCCCCGCTGCGGGCGCGCTGCCAGCCGAACGTCGTGGCCCAGTCACCGTCGTCGGCCACGGCGGCCCAGCCGTCCGGCGCGGCCCGTTCCACGTGCAGGTACGTACCGCCGCGGTGCAGGTCGCGGCCGGGATGCGCGCCGGCGAACCGCACCTGCACCGACTCGCCGGGCCGGTACTGTGCCCGCGGCGGGGCCAGCTCCGCGCCGAACTGCTGGCCGTTCACCGCCTGGTCGGCCGTCGGCCGCGCGGCGGCGCGCGGCTCGGGAAGCCGCGCCGGCACGGCTCCGAGAGCAACGGAGACGCCGTCGCGCATGGCCGCCGCCAGGCCGCCGGCGGCCTGGCTGAGCGCGGGCAGCTCCCAGCGGCCGAACAGCGTGCTGCCGCCCTCGTAACGCTGCTCCAGGTACTCCTCGGGCGTGGTGACGTAATGGATGTAGTCGTTGCTGTACCCGGCGACGAGCACGTTGGCCAGCTGCGCCCCGGTCGCCGCGGCCACGGCGCGGCGCAGCCGCAGGCCCGCCACGATCGTCAGCTCGCCCGGAATGCCGACTAGGTACAGCGGGCCGATCCTGATCAGCTGCACCGGCACCCGCTCCTGCACGAGCGGGGTCAGCCGGTTGACCAGCCCGCCGGGCAGCACCAGGCCCTTGGGAGCCTGCCCGTCGCGCAGCCGGGGCGACAGCCGGTAGGCCACGCCGGAGATGCCATCCCAGAGCGGGTTCCTGCCCTGCCGGAAGCCGGCGAAGCCGCGCCCTTCGTCGGTGCCGGCCAGCGCCGCGGCGCCCGCGTACGGCGGTGTCGTCCGGTGCTGCCTGCCGTCGGCGACCACGCTGACGTCGGACAGGTTGAGGTAGGTCAGCCGGCAGTCGACGCCGCCGGACACCGGGGACGCGGGCTGCACGCTCAGCACGGCGGCCGCCTCGTACTGGCGGGTGCCGATGATGCGGGTGTTCTCGAACTCGTCCTCGGTGGGACCGCTGCCGGGTCGGTGATTGAGGTTGGGTGACATGTCGCCGGCGTTGGTCTGGGCGAACGCGCCGACGAACTCCGGGGCGTCGGCGCCGGCCAGGTAATCGACGCCGTGGATCAGCCGCTCCCAGTGGTACGCGGCGTAGCCCTTGTTGTCCGAGCTGATCAGCCGGTTGGCGTTGGTCATGCTGGTGCCGTGCGTGGCGAACCAGTTGATCGCCCCGGCCAGCCGGCCGCCGCGCTCGAAGCGCAGCAGCGTCGTCTGCGGGTCGATTCCGGCCGGGAACGCCGCCCGGTCGGCGTCGGGGTTGCGGGCGAACGCCGTCGGCGAGCGGTTGCTGCTCGCGTCGTGCAGCTCGCCGCGGGTCAGGTAGAGCTCGGCCGGGCCGAGGTCCTCGTGCGCGCGGACGGCCGATTCGGTGATCCCGTCCACGATCGCGCCGAACGTCTGCGGGTGGAAGCCGTGCGTCGTGGAGTTGTACAGCCGGTGGTGCGCGTACCCGCCGGGCCCGCAGTGCGTGTGCGTGACGGTGAGCATCACGTTCTCGTCGGTGTACAGCGAGCCGAACCGCTCGGCCAGCCGGTCGAGGACCGCGTGCCGCACCCCGCCGAACATCAGCGGCAGTTCCGCGACGGCGATCAGCGCGCGCCGGCCGAGGCCGGACGCGGCTCCCCCGTCGGCCGCGGCTCCCGGGCCGGCCTCGGCGATGACGAACGACCGGCAGCGCAGCCGCAGGTGGATCCCGGCCGTTACCTGGTTCGCCTTCCCGTAGCCGAGCATGCCGCACCCGGCGGCCTCCCCCGTCACGTCGGCGATCCCCCGCCCGACCAGGTACTCAGTGCTCACGCGGTCACCCTCTCACGTCGTCCTCACCTCATCGAGCTGTCCGGCCGCACCCCGGCCGTCCTGGCTGGCCGGGAGCACGGTGGTCCGGCGACTCCCCGTTCGGGAAAATAATCAAGCCAGCCGGTCAGGTCGGCCGGCGAGCGGAGGCAGCCGGGGGAAACTGGTGCTGATCACACCTGGGAGGGACACGCCATGAGCACGACAACCCCCATGACGATGGCGCGGCTCACGACGGACGCGGCCGGGCGTTACGGCGACCGTCCCGCGCTGCGGTCCAAGCACGACGGCGAGTGGACGGACACCAGCTTCACCCAGGTCGCCGGGAACGTCGAGCAGCTCGCACTCGGCCTGATCGCCCTGGGCATCCAGCCAGGCGACCGGGTCTGCATCCTGGCCGACACCCAGCCCGACTGGTCGATGGCCAGCCTGGCGATCTGGAGCGCGGCCGCCGTGCTGGTGACGATCTATCCCAGCAGCTCGGCCGAGGAATGCGAGTGGGTCGCGGGCAACTCCGAGGCGACGGCGGTGATCTGCGGCAATGCCGCACAGGTGGCCAAGATCCAGCAGATTCGCGGCTCGCTGCCCGAGCTGGCGCACGTCATCGTCATGCAGCCGGCCGCGACGGCGGCACCGGCGATCGGCCTGGCGGAGCTGCGGAACCTGGGCCGCAACGGCGACCGGGCCGAGCTTCGCCGCCGGACCGAGGCGGTCCAGCCGCAGGACGCCTGCATGTTCATCTACACCTCGGGCACCACCGGGCGGCCCAAGGGCTGCGTGCTGACCCACGGCGGCTTCGCGGCGGTGGCCGCCGCTACCCGCGCGCTGAACCTGGCGCAGGACGACGATGTGGTCTACCTGTTCCTGCCGCTCGCCCACGTGTTCGCGCAGATCGTGGCCATCGCGACGTTCGAGCTCGGCGCGACGACGGTGTACTACGGCGGCGACGTGAAGCAGATCATCGCCGAGCTGGCTGAGGTCAAGCCGACCTACCTTCCGTCGGTCCCGCGCATCTTCGAGAAGATGTACGCGGCGGCGACGGCGATGCGGGCGGCGGCCAGCGCGGAGGAGCAGGCCCAGTTTGACCGGGCGGTCGAGCTCGGCGTCGAGGTCCGGCAGCTCCGGCAGCGCGGCGAGCCGGTCAGCGCGGATCAGCAGGCGGCCTTCGAGACCGCCGACGAACGGCTGTTCACCCTGGTCCGCCAGCTGTTCGGCGGCCGGGTCAGGTACGCGATCTGCGGCGCCGCGCCGATCTCGCCCGAGGTGCTGAAGTTCTTCTACGCCTGCGGCGTGCCGGTGCTCGAGGGGTACGGGATGACCGAGACGACCGGCGTCGCGACGGTGAACCTGCCCGACGCGATCCGGTTCGGCACCGTCGGGCGCGCGATCCCGGGGGCGGCGGTGCGGATTGCCGGCGACGGTGAGATCGAGATCGGCGGTGACGTCACGTTCCGCGAGTACTGGCACAACCCCGAGGCGATGGAAGAGATCTTCACCGCCGACGGGTGGGTCAGGACGGGCGATCTCGGCGAGCTCGACGCCGATGGCTTCCTGAAGATCACCGGCCGGAAGAAGGACATCATCATCACGGCCGGCGGCAAGAACCTCACGCCGGCCAACCTGGAAAACGACCTGAAGCAGTGCCGCTTCATCTCCCAGGCGATCATGTACGGCGACCGGCGCCCCTACCCCGTCGTGCTGATCACGCTCGACGAGGAGGAGATCGGGCCGTGGGCGGCGCAGCAGGGCCTGCCGGCGGACATGCCCGCGCTGGCCGTGCACGAGCAGGTGCGCGGCATGATCCAGGCCGAGCTCGACCGGGCCAACGCCCGCTACGCGCAGGTGGAGCAGATCAAGCGGTTCGTGATCCTGGACCGTGATCTCTCCGTGGAGACCGGCGAGCTGACCCCGTCCCTCAAGGTGAAGCGCATGGTCGTGCACAAGCAGCACGCCGGGCTTTTCGACGCCCTGTACGCGTGAACGCTTAAGGGCCGGGCCTATCAGCCAGGAGAGTGAGTCACGATGAGCGAGGTCTGGGCTAACTGGGCGGGCAGCCAGCGATGCGCGCCCGCGGCCATCGAGCGGCCGGCCAGCGAGGATGAGCTGGCCGAGCTCGTGGCCGCGGCCGCGGCGCGCGGCCAGCAGGTCCGGGCGGTCGGGGCCGGGCACTCCTTCACCGACATCGCCTGCACCGACGGGGTCATGGTCGACCTGTCGGCGATGGGACGGCTGCTATCGGCGGATCAGGCCACCGGGCTGGTCACGGTGCAGGCCGGGATCCGGCTGCACGCGCTCGGCCCGGTCCTGGCCGAGCGCGGCCTGGCGCTGGAGAACCAGGGCGACATCGACACCCAGACGCTGGCCGGCGCGATCGCCACCGCCACCCACGGGACCGGGCTGCGGTTCCCCAACATCTCGGCGCAGGTGAGGGGCGTGCGGCTGGTCACCGCCACGGGCGAGGTCGTCGAGCTGATGGCCGAGTCCGATCCCGACGGGCTGCTCGCGGCCCGGGTCTCGCTGGGCTCGCTCGGCATCGTCTCGGCCATCACGCTGCAGTGCGTGCCGCTGTACACGCTGCACCGGCACGACCAGCCGCTGCCGCTGGACGGCGTGCTCGCCCAGCTGGACGAGCTGGTCGAGTCAAATGATCATTTCGAGTTCTTCCTGTTCCCGTACACCAGGGTCGCGGCGGCCAGGAAGACGCAGCGATCTGACGCCGAGCCCAAGCCCGCCCCGGCCTGGCCGCGCCGGCTGCGCGAAGACCTGGTCGAGAACCGGCTGCTGGAGATGATCTGCCGTACCGGCCGCCGCTTCCCGACGGCCGTGCCGCGGCTGAACCGGCTGATGACCTCCGCGCTGTCCGAAAGCCACGTGCAAGACCGCGGCTACCGGGTGTACGCGACCAAGCGCGAAGTCAGGTTCAACGAGACCGAGTACGCGATCGGCCGCGAGCACGCTGCGCAGGCGCTGCAGCGCACGATGGAGCTGATCGAGCGGCGCAGGCTGCCGATCCTGTTCCCGTTCGAGGTCAGGTTCACCGCACCCGACGACGCCTTCCTGTCGACCGCCTACGGTCGGGAAACGTGCTACATCGCGGCGCATCAGTACGCCGGGATGGAGTACGAGTCGTTCTTCCGGGGCTTCGAGGCGATCATGGACGAGTACGGCGGCCGGCCGCACTGGGGCAAGCGTCACTACCAGCAGGCCGCGACGCTCCGCGAGCGCTACCCGGCCTGGGACCGGTTCCAGGCCGTGCGGGCGCGGCTGGATCCGGACGGCGTGTTCGGCAACGACTACACCCGCCGCGTCCTCGGCCCGGTCCAGGCCTCCCAGCCCGTCTAGTCGGCCGCGGCGACGACGGGCGGGCGCAGCTAGCCCGCCAGGGTGTCGAGCGATACCTGCCAGAGCAGCGCGGCGTTGTCCGGGTCGAGGGCGTAGGCAGCCACGCCGTGTCGGCTGCCCGGCTGGTTGGGCTCTGCCTCGTTGCAGTCCTCGAAGTACCTGCCGCCGACGCCGTCCAGCAGCGGTGACGTCGCGACCAGCACGGACGTGGCCGCGCCCTGCTCGGGGGACTTCCATACCGGGTCGACGCCGCCGAGCCGGGCGCGCATCCGGGCGAGTTCCTCGTCGGTGATGTACCGCTGCAGGTTGGTGCGGATGGCGCCGGGCATCAGCGCGTTGGCGAAGATGCCGTCGCCGGCCCATCGCCTGGTCGCCTCGACCGCGAACAGCACGTTGGCGGTCTTGGACTGCCCGTAGGCGGACCACGGGTTGTACTCGCGCTCCCGGAAGTGGATGTCGTCGAACACGACCGGCGAGTTCAGGTGCCCGGTCGAGCTGACCGATACGATCCGCGCGCCGCCGGCCGCCGCCAGCGCCGGGTGCAGGCCGGTGGCGAGGGCGAAGTGGCCGAGGTGGTTGGTGGCGAACTGCATCTCCCAGCCCTGCGGTGTGCGCATCAACGGCGAGGCCATGATCCCCGCGTTGTTGACCAGGATGTGCAGCGGGCCTTCCCAGCTTTCGGTGAAGGACCTGACCGACGCCTGATCGGCGAGGTCCAGCCAGGCGACGCTCACCTGCTTGTTCCCGGTGCTTTCGGCGATGTCGGTGGCGGTGCGCTCACCGGCCTCGACGTTGCGCACCGCGAGCACCACCCGCGCGCCGGCCCCGGCGAGCGCCGCCGCGGCCGCGCGGCCGACCCCGCTATTGGCACCCGTGATGATCGCTGTGCGGCCGCCGAGATCGGGAAGATCGGCGACTGAGAACCTGGTGGTCCGACTGGCCACTCACACACTCTTGCAGTCACACGACCCGGCGAACGCCGATTGGGTTCTTAGTAGAGAATGTCGGCCATGACCGACTTCCCTGATTCCCACAAGGACCTGCTCGACGCTCCGGTCGCCTCGATCACGACGCTCGGCGCCGACGGGTACCCGCAGTCCACGCTCACGTGGTTCGTCCACGAT
>DASXME010000217.1:0-2958 GCA_036495825.1 Streptosporangiaceae bacterium | reverse complement strand
CCGTCGGCGTCGTAGCTGACCATGACCTGCGGCCTGACGTCGCGGATCACCGCGGCCAGCTCGGCCGCGGCCTGATCGACGTCGGCCTGCCAGAAGCAGCCGGGCGCCGAGTTGCCCGGCGTGCCCATCATCCCGGAGTCGCGCCACCGGCCGGGCCCGCCGAGGAACCGGTGATCGGTCACGCCGAGCGCGGCGCAGGCGGCGGCCAGCTCGCCGATCCGGTACTCCCCCAGCCGGTCCTCCCGGTCGGCGGCCAGGTGCGCCAGCCCGGCCGGGATGATCTCGCCGAGCTCGCCCAGCGTGCAGGTGACGAGCGTCACGCCGGCCCCCTCGGCCGCGTACCTGGCCATCGTGGCGCCCTGGCCGATCGACTCGTCGTCCGGGTGCGCGTGCACCAGCAGCAGCCTGCGGTCACCGCTCTCCAGGGGCATGCCGCGAGGGTAACCGAGCGAGTGTAGTCAGAGTCACACGCTGGAGTGGTCATCACGGGGCCCGCGCGGGTGTGGACTGGAATAGGTTGATCCGCAGCGCCGCCAGGGGCGCACAGGCTATGAGGACGTCGAGCATGACGCAGGCAACGACTACGCCGGCCAAGACACGGGCGCAGATTCCGGAAAAAACCCTACGCAAGGACCCGTGGTGGCGGGCCCCGGCGATCACGGCCACGCTGCTGACGATCTGGGTGATCTACGCCACCGTGCACGTGCTCGTCGGGCACTGGTACTACGTGGCCAAGGATCACTACCTGACGCCGTTCTACTCGCCGTGCATCAGCGGCGAGTGTGTGCCGGGGTCCAGCAGCCTGGGCCAGTGGTTCCCGGCCCTGCCGCCGATCATCCCGTACGCGCTGGTCTCGCTGCCGTTCGTGCTCGGCTTCCGGCTCAGCTGCTACTACTACCGGCGGGCGTACTACCGGGCGTTCTGGCGGGCGCCGGCCGCGTGCGCGGTGCGCGAGCCGCACAAGACCTACACCGGCGAGACCAGGTTCCCGCTGATCATGCAGAACCTGCACCGCTACTTCTTCTACGCGGTGATCTTGATCTCGGTGCTGAACACCTACGACCTGACGCAGGCGTTCCGCGGCCCGAACGGCGACTTCGGGCTCGGCCTCGGCACGCTGATCATGCTGATCAACGTCGTGCTGCTCTGGGCGTACACGCTGTCCTGCCACACCTGCCGGCACATCACCGGAGGCAGGCTCAAGCACTTCTCCAGGCACCCGGCCCGATACTGGATCTGGACGCAGGTTTCCAAGCTGAACGCCCGGCACATGCAGCTCGCGTGGATCACGCTGGGCACGCTGATGCTGACCGACCTGTACATCATGCTCGTGGCCAGCGGCGCGTTCAGCGACCTGCGGTTCTACAACTGAGGCGGGCGAGCGATGACAGAGATCGAGCAGCATCCTTACGACGTGGTGGTGATCGGTGCCGGCGGCTCGGGGCTGCGCGCGGCGATCGAGGCCCGGCTGCGCGGCAAGAAGACGGCGATCATCTCCAAGTCGCTGTTCGGCAAGGCGCACACGGTGATGGCCGAGGGCGGCGCGGCCGCGGCCATGGGCAACGCCAACCCGAACGACAACTCCCAGGTGCACTTCCGCGACACGATGCGCGGCGGGAAGTTCCTGAACAACTGGCGGATGGCCGAGCTGCACGCCAACGAGGCCCCGGACCGGGTCTGGGAACTCGAGGCGTGGGGGGCGGTATTCGACCGCACCAAGGACGGCAAGATCAGCCAGCGGAACTTCGGCGGGCACGAGTACCCGCGGCTGGCGCACGTCGGAGACCGGACCGGCTTGGAGATGATCCGGACGCTGCAGCAGAAGGTGGTCGCGCTGCAGCAGGAGGACGCGATATCGCACGGCGACCCCGAGGCCATGATCAAGGTATTCGCCGAGACCACGATCACCCGGCTCCTTACCGATGGCGAGCGGATCGCCGGCGCGTTCGGCTACTTCCGGGACAGCGGCGCGTTCGTGCTGTTCGACGCGCCGGCCGTGGTGCTGGCCACCGGCGGCATCGGCAAGACCTACAAGGTCACCTCGAACTCGTGGGAGTACACCGGGGACGGCCACGCGCTGGCCCTGCTGGCCGGGGCAAAGCTGCTGAACATGGAGTTCGTCCAGCTGCACCCGACCGGGATGGTCTGGCCGCCGTCGGTGAAGGGGCTGCTGGTCACCGAGTCGGTGCGCGGCGACGGGGGCGTGCTGCGCAACTCCGAGGGCAAGCGGTTCATGTTCAACTACGTGCCGGACGTGTTCCGGGCGCAGTACGCGGAGACCGAGGAGGAGGCCGACCGCTGGTACGCCGATCCGGACCATAACCGGCGGCCGCCCGAGCTGTTGCCCCGCGACGAGGTGGCCCGGTCGATCAACGCGGAGGTGAAGGCCGGCCGCGGGTCGCCGCACGACGGCGTGTTCCTGGACATCGCCAGCCGGCTGCCCGCCGAGGAGATCGAGCGCCGGCTGCCGTCCATGTGCCACCAGTTCAAGGAGCTGGCCGACGTCGACATCACCAAGGAGCCGATGGAGGTCGGCCCGACCTGCCATTACGTGATGGGCGGCGTCGAGGTAGACCCGGACAACGCCGCGGCCGCCGTGCCCGGCCTGTTCGCCGCGGGCGAGGTCTCCGGCGGCATGCACGGCTCCAACCGGCTAGGCGGCAACTCGCTGTCCGACCTGCTGGTCTTCGGCCGCAGGGCCGGCATCGGCGCCGCGGACTACCTCGACGAGCTCGCGGCCAGGCCGGCCGCCTCCCCGGCCGACCTGGAGGCCGCGACCGAGGAGGCCATCGCGCCGCTGGAGCGGGACGGCGGCGAGAACCCGTACGCCGTGCACGCGGAACTGCAGGACATCATGACCAACCTGGTCGGCCTGATCCGCACCGAGAAGGAGATGGTGCAGGCCCTGGGCGAGCTGGACAAGCTCAAGGAGCGGGCGCGCAAGGTCAGCGCGGGCGG
>DASXME010000216.1:0-3687 GCA_036495825.1 Streptosporangiaceae bacterium | reverse complement strand
CACGGTGACCGGCGGGCTCGCCGCGCTGCGCTCGCTGCGGGCCGTCGGCCCGGTGCTCACCCGGTGGGCCGCGGCCGCCGGGGAGCGGCGGGTGCTGCTGGCCGGGCCGCGGTCGTTCTGCGCCGGGGTGGAGCGCGCCATCGAGATCGTCGAGCGGGTGCTCGACCGGCAGGGCCCGCCGGTCTACGTGCGCAAGCAGATCGTGCACAACACCCGCGTGGTCAGCGACCTTGAGCAGCGCGGGGCCGTGTTCGTGGACGAGCTCGACGAGGTGCCGGACGGCGCCACCGTGGTGTTCTCCGCGCACGGCGTGTCGCCCGAGGTGCGGGCGCAGGCGGCGGCGCGCGGGCTGACCGCCGTCGATGCCACCTGCCCGCTGGTGTCCAAGGTGCACGCCGAAGCCCGCCGGTTCGCCGCCGACGGCTACCTGATCGCGCTGATCGGGCACGCCGGCCACGAGGAGGTCGAGGGCACGGTCGGCGAGGCGCCGGGGTCCACCGTGCTGGTGCAGACCGCGGCCGACGTGGCCAAGCTGGTGCCGCCGCAGCCGGACAAGATCGCCTACCTGATGCAGACCACGCTGGCCGCCGACGAGGCCAGCGGGATCGCCGACGCGATCACCAGCCGCTTCCCGAACGCCCGCGGTCCGCGCAGCGACGACATCTGCTACGCGACGACCAACCGGCAGAACGCGGTCCGCGCGATCGCCGCCGAGTCCGACCTGGTGCTGGTGGCCGGCTCGGCGAACTCGTCCAACTCGGTGCGCCTGGTGGAGCGGGCCGAACGCGACGGCACGCCGGCGCACCTGATCGACGGCCCGGAAGACATCCAGCTCAGCTGGCTGGAAGGCGTGTCGACCGTCGGCCTGACCGCGGGTGCCTCCGCGCCCCCCGCCGTGGTCGAGGAGATCATCGCCGCGCTCGGCGGGCTCGGCCCCGTGCACGTCAGCGAGCGCGTGATCACCACTGAATCCATCCGTTTCGGCCTGCCCCGAGAGGTCAGGCGGAAGTAGCAATCCGCGCGCCGGAGGGTGAACCAGTGCCCTGCCGCGCGGGGCTCCGGGGGTCACCCCGGGCCAGCACTGAGGAGGAATGGGACCAATGAGCGTGTCGATGCGCCAGAGCCTGCGGATCGGGTCTTACCTGATGCGCCAGAAGCTGGCCCGCAATGCGAAGTTCCCGCTGCTGGTCGAGGTCGAGCCGCTGTTCGCCTGCAACCTGAAGTGCGCGGGCTGCGGCAAGATCCAGCAGCCGCACGACATATTGAAGCAGCGCATGCCGGTCGAGCAGGCGATCGCCGCGGTCGAGGAGTGCGGCGCCCCGATGGTGTCGCTGGCCGGCGGCGAGCCGCTGATGCACCCGAAGATCGACGAGATCGTGCGCCAGCTCGTGGCCAAGCGGAAGTTCGTGTTCCTGTGCACGAACGCGGTGCTGATGCCCAAGCACCTGGACAAGTTCAAGCCGTCGCCGTACTTCGCGTTCGTCGTGCACATCGACGGGCTGCGCGAGCGGCACGACGAGTCGGTCTGCAAGGACGGCGTGTTCGACGAGGCGGTCGCGGCCATCAAGCTGGCCAAGAGCAAGGGGTTCAAGGTCAACACGAACACCACGGTGTTCAACACCGACACCCCGCAGACCGTCATCGACGTGCTCAACTACCTCAACGACGACCTGGGCATCGACGAGATGCAGGTCTCGCCGGCCTACGCCTACGAGAAGGCGCCCGACCAGGAGCACTTCCTCGGCGTGACCGAGACCAGGGAGCTGTTCAAGAAGGCGTTCGGCGACGGCAACAGGAAGCGGTGGCGGCTGAACCACTCGCCGCTGTTCCTCGACTTCCTCGAGGGCAAGACGGACTTCGGCTGCACCGCGTGGGGCATCCCGTCGTACTCGCTGCTCGGCTGGCAGAAGCCGTGCTACCTGATGTCCGACGGGTACGTGAAGACCTACAAGGAGCTGATCGAGACCACCGACTGGGACAGCTACGGCCGCGGCAAGGACCCGCGCTGCGCGAACTGCATGGCGCACTGCGGCTACGAGCCGTCGGCGGTGCTGGCCACGATGGGCTCGCTGCGCGAGTCGATCCGCGCCGTCCGCGGCTACTGACGCTTACCGGGCGGGCGGCCCGGCGATCAGCTCGGCGGCCCGCTCGGCAATGGCCAGCACGGTCGCGTTCGGGTGGGCGTTCGGGATCACCGGCATCACCGACGCGTCGACCACCCGCAGCCCGGCCACCCCGCGGACCCGCAGTTCCGGGTCCACCACCGCGTCGGCGCCGGTGCCCATCTGGCAGGTGCCGGCCGGGTGGTAGTAGCTGCCCACCCGGCGGCGGATGTAGTCGCGTACCCCCGGGCCGCCGACGTCAGGGCCGGGCCATATTTCTTCCTTACGCAGCGGTGCGAACGTGGTGCTCGCCGCCGCCTGCCTGACGATTCTCAGCCCCTCCGCCAGCCGGTCCAGATCGCGTCCGTCGGTCAGGAAGCCCGGATCGATCAGCGGGGCCGACTGCGGCTCCGGCGACGCCAGCCGTACCGAGCCCCTGCTGTCCGGGGCGACCGCCGAGGCGACCAGGGCGAAGCCGGCCGGGGGAGGCGGGCACCCGGCCGGGGCCAGCGGCAGCAGGATCGGGAACAGGTGCAGATCCGGATACTCGCCCGCCAGCCCGCTGCGCACGGCCGCGCAGACTTCCCCGTGGTTGTACTCGCTCGGCGGCAACGGCGCCGGCAGCGCGTAGGACGCCATGATGATGGGATGGTCCTGGAGGTTCGCGCCGACCCCGGCGATGTCGGCGACCGGGCTGATGCCCAGGGCGCGCAGCCGGTCGGCCGGGCCGATGCCGGACAGCATCAGAATCTGCGGTGAGCCGATCGCCCCCGCGGACACGATCACCTCGGCGCTGGCCCGCGCCTCGGTGAGCTGGCCGTCGCGGACGTAGCGGACGCCCGTGCAGCGGTCCTGCCGCAGCAGCAGGCCGGTGACCAGGCAGCCGGTTTCGACGGCCAGGCCGGGACGATGCAGGGCCGGCCTGAGGTAGCCGTCGGCCGCGCTGACCCGCTGCCCGCCGGCGATGGCCAGGTCGATCCAGGCCACGCCCTCTTGCTCCCGGCCGCTGAGGTCGTCGGTGACCGGGCAGCCGGCTTCGCGCAGCGCCGCGGCGAAGGCGCGCGCCACCGGGTGCCGGCCGTCCCCGGCTGGGGCCACCTTGATCGGGCCGCCGGTCCCGCGCAGCGCCGGATCGCGCCCGTCCGCGTCCTCGCTGCGGCGGAAGTACGGCAGCAGGGCGCCGGATCCCCAGCCGGCCGCTCCGCTCGCCGCCCAGCCGTCGTAGACCGCCCGGTGCCCGCGGACGTGCGCCATCGCGTTGATCGCGCTCGATCCGCCTAGCGTCCGGCCCCTGGGGTAGAACACCGGCCCGGCGGCAGCCTGGTCCGCCGTGCTGCCGGCCCAGTCCGCGGCGGACTCGAGGTTGTCCGGCCAGGCGTTCGCGACGGTCATGGCCCGCGTTCGCTCGGCACTGCCTGCCTCCAGGAGCAGCACCCGGCGGCCAGCGTCCTGGGTGAGCCTGGCGGCCAGCACGCAGCCGGCCGTGCCCGCGCCGACCACGATGTAGTCGTACTCCTGCACCGCGCTCCTCCTGTAGCTACTGCGCCGTCGGGCTCCAGGATCGCAGCATCGATCGCCGGGCGAT
>DASXME010000215.1:0-9301 GCA_036495825.1 Streptosporangiaceae bacterium | reverse complement strand
GGCAGCGGCAGCGTCGGTGACGGACCGGGCGACGGGGTCACCGAGCACGCGCTGGACGTCATCGCGGTGAGCCGGCTGTTCGCCGCGGCGCTGGCCGGGCTCGGCATCACCCCCGGCGTGCTCGCCGGGCACAGCCTCGGCGAATGGACCGCGATGATCGTCGCCGGGATGTACCCCGAGATCGACGCCTTCATGGCGTCGATGCGCCCCGGCATGGTCGAGGTACCCGACGTCGTCTACGCGGCCCTCGGCGTGTCCGCCGACCGCGCGGGCCAGCTCGCCGGCGGCGCCGATGTGGTGGTCAGCCACGATAACTGCCCGCACCAGTCGGTCGTGTGCGGCCCGGCCGGCCCGGTCGCCGACGTCGTGCAGCGGGCGCGGGCGGCCAGGATCCTCGCGCAGACGCTGCCGTTTCGCACCGGCTTCCATTCCCCGATGTACGCCCCGTACCTGGCGGCGGCGCGTCAGACGCTGGCGCGGCTCGAGGTCCGCCCGCCCGCCGTGCCGATCTGGTCCGCGACGTCGCTGGCCCCGTTCCCGCGGGATCCGGACCAGGTGCGCGAGCTGGTGCTGCGGCACCTGGTGGAACCGGTGCGGTTCCGGCAGCTCACCGAGCTGCTGTACGAGTCCGGCGTGCGGGCGTTCGTGCAGGTCGGGCTCGGCAGCCTGACCGGTTACGCCGAGGACACGCTGCGCGACCGCGAGCACCTGACGGTGGCCACGGCGGTGCAGCAGCGCGGCGGGCTCGCCCAGCTGCGGCGGGTCGCGGCGGCGCTGTGGGCGGACGGCCTGTCCCCCCGATTCAGCCGCCTGGACCGCACCGCCAGCTCTGCTTCCTTGGCCGGAGAGACGCCCCACGGTGCTTTCTTGGCCGGAGAGAAACCCTACGGTGCTTTCTTGGCCGGAGAGAAACCCTACGGCGCGGGAAGCGTCCGGCTGCGGCTGGGCGCGCCGCTGGTCCGGCTGGCCGGAGCGGTGGACCCCATCGCGGCACCGGCCGATGCCGGGATGCCCGTGCACACTCCTGTGCTGGCGGAGCTCAGCGCGGTGCTGGCGGAGGCGGCCGGGGCCGCGAAGAGCGTGACCCGGGCGCTATCCGATCCAGGCCCGGTTTCGGGCGACCAGCCGGTTTCGGGTGACCGGCCGATTTCTGGCGACCAGGCCCTGCGCAGCCGTTCGGAAGAAAAACTACCTAGCGACGAGCGGCCAGATGGCGACGACGCAGTCGCCACGACCAGGGAATTCTCGCTGCGGACCATGCCGGACATCGCCGACCACTGCATCTTCCCGCAGGCGCAGGGGTGGCCGGACGATTCCGACAGGTTCCCCGTGGTGCCGATGACCACGCTGCTGGAGGTGATGGCGGACGCGGCGCTCGAGGTGGCGCCGGGCCTCGTTGTCACCGGCTTTGAGCAGGTCACGGCTACGCGCTGGCTTACGGTCGCGCCCGCGACGACCGCCCGGTGCCGCGCCGCCCGCGACGGCGCGGGCCAGGTGCGGGTCAGCATCGAGGGCTACGCGAGCGGCCGCGTGCTGGTGTCCGCTGACTATCCGCCGCGGCCACTGCCCGCGGCGGCGGCCCTGCACGGGGAGCGGCCGGCGCCGGTGACGGCCGGGGAGCTGTATGCGGACCGCTGGATGTTCCACGGTCCGCGGTTCGCCGGCCTGGCGGACATCGCCTCCGTCGCCGACGACGGCATCACCGGCACGGTGCTCAGCATGCCTGCCCGCGGCGCCCTGCTCGACAGCGCCGGCCAGCTCATCGGCCACTGGATGCAGGTCAGCCGCACCGTCGATCAGACCGTGCTGCCGACCGGCATCCGCGCGGTCCGGCTGTACGGTCCGCAGCCGTCGGCCGGCGCACGGCTCAGCGCCGTAGCCTGGATCCGCGAGGTGACCCGCACCGAGATGCGGGCCGACGCCGAGCTGCGCACCGCCGACGGCAGGGTGTGGTGCCGCATCGATGGCTGGACGACCCGCCGGTTCGCCACCGACGACGCCATCTGGCAGGTGAAATTCCGGCCCGAGCGCAACACCCTGTCACGCCAGGCCGCCGGCGGCTGGACCGTGCTGTGGGAACGATGGCCCGACACGGCGTCGCGGGAGCTGATGATGCGCAGCTACCTGAACGCCGCCGAGCGGGCCAGGTACGAACGGCTCAACCCGCTTCAGCAGCGGTGGTCACTGCTCGGCACGATCGCGGTCAAGGACGCGGTGCGCCGCTGGCTGTGGGACCGTGGCGCCGGGCCGATCTACCCCGCCGAGATCACCGTCGGGGATCTCTCGTGCGACGGTGCCGACGTCCGGGAGGCCAGCCCGCAGCCCTGGGTGCGCGGACCGTTCGTGGCCCCCTCGGTGTCCCTGCGGTACCGGCCGCCGGACGGTGCCCGCCGGTCCTGTGCGGTCGCGATCGCCGGCGACGAACCCGTCGGGTTCACGCTCGGCACCGGCAGCGACGGCACGCTGCTCGTCACGCGGCCCGGCCGGCCAGCCGTGCCGATCGAAGGCGGCAGCCCCGCCACGGAACACGCAGGGAAGGGGAATTCATGAGCGACGTTCTCGGCGAGGTCGTGAGCATCCTCATCGAGGTGGTCGGCGAGGACTTCCTGCTGGACACCGAGATCACCCCGGACACGACGTTCAGTGACGACCTCGCGCTGGAAAGCATCGAGATGGTCGCACTGGCCGAGAAGCTCCAGGAGCGCTACGGCGAGCGGGTGAACTTCGTCTCGTTCATCGGCGACATGGACCTGGACGAGATCATGGACATGACCGTGGGGAAGCTGGCCGGATACGTCGAGGCCCAGACGGCGGGAACCCGCTGACCGCCATGACCGAGATCTTCGCCAACGGCGTCCGGTTCCATGTCCAGCGGCTCGCCCCGCCCGGCCCCGCGGCGGCTCCGCCGGTGGTCGTATTCATCCACGGCCTGGTCATGGACAACCTGTCGAGCTTCTATTACACGCTGGCCGGGCCCACGGTGAGCGCGGGCGCGCACGCGATCCTCTACGACCTGCGCGGCCACGGCCGTTCCGAGCGCACCGCGGGCGGCTACTCGACCCGGGACGGCGTCACCGACCTGTGCGCCCTGCTCGACGTGCTCGGGGTGACCGAGCCGGTCTACCTGGCCGGCAACAGTTACGGCGGGCTCGTCGCGGCGCGGATGGCGGTCCTGGCCCCCGACCGGGTGGCCGGCCTGGTGCTCATCGAGGCGAGCTGCGCGGGCCCGGGCGCCGCCACCTGGTTCGAGGAGATGACCAACACGCTGACCGTTGCCGCGCTGGGTCTGGAGTTCGACCGCGTGCAGGACCGGCTGCGCGCCACCGGGCAGCGGAAGATCGCCAGGCTCGCCAGGAACGCCGACGCCCTGCTGAACGGCACCAGCCTGATCGACGACCTCGCCGCCGAACGGCCGCTGGACGAGACCGAACTGGCCGCGATCGGCTGCCCGGTGCTGGGAGTGTACGGAGCGCATTCCGAGCTGGCCGAGGCCGCCGGCGTCCTGCGGCGCCACGTCCGCGACTGCCGGGTCGAGGTGCTGCCGGGGCTGGCGCACACGGTGCTGCGGGAGGCGACCGGTACGCTCCGTGACATCGTGACCGGCTGGCTGCCCCGGCGGGAAGCGACCCGATGAGCCGGTTCCTGTTCGTAGTCCCGCCGCTGACCGGGCACGTCAACCCGACGGTCGCGGTGGGCGGCGAACTCGCCGTCCGCGGTCACGATGTCGCCTGGGCCGGGCACCCGGGGACACTGCGGCCGCTGCTGCCCGATGACGCGCGGATCTTCCCGGTGATCGACGACGCGCTCGACGAGCGGCTGCGGGCCGAGCGGGAACGGTGGCTGACGCTGCGCGGCGCCGCGGTGCTGAAGTTCTTCTGGGAGGACTTCGTGATCCCGCTGGGGCACGCGATGCTGCCGGGCACCGAGGCCGCCGTCGCGAGTTTCGCACCGGATGTGGTGGTTGCCGACCAGCAGGCGCTAGCCGGGGCGGTCGCCGCGCGGCGAGCCGGGGCGGCGTGGGCGACCTCGGCAAGCACCCCGGCGGAGCTGCTGCGGCCGCTGGCGGCCTGGCCCAGGGTCGACGAGTGGGTCCGCGGCCAGATAACCGCGTTCCAGCGTTCCTGCGGCGTGACGGACGCTGTCGACCTGCGGTTCTCCGGCCAGCTCGTACTGGCGTTCACGACGCCGGCCCTGATGGGGGACATAAGCGGCTTTCCCGGCCACTACGTGTTCACCGGCCCGGCGCTGACGGCGCGCCCGGACCGTGGCTCGTTCCCGTGGGGGTGGCTCGACCCCGGCCGGCGGCACGTGCTGGTGTCGCTGGGAACACTCAACGGTGCGGCGGGGGAGCGGTTCTTCCTTACGGCGGTGGACGCGCTGGCCGGCCTGGGCGGGGAGCTGCAGGCGATCATCGTTGGCCGGCCGACAGGCCCGGTTCCGCCGCACATCCTGTTCGCCGGGCACGTCCCGCAGCTTAGGCTGCTCCCGCACATGTCCGCCGTCGTGTCGCACGGCGGCCACAACACCGTCTGCGAAGCACTGGCGCACGGGCTGCCGCTGGTCGTCGCGCCGGTGAGGGACGACCAGCCGATCATCGCCCAGCAGGTCGCCGACGCGGGTGCCGGGATACGAGTGCGGTTCGGCCGGCTGCGGGCCGAAGAGCTGGGTGACGCGATCCGCGCCGTGCTCGACGAGCCTCGCTACGCCGCTGCCGCCCGCGGCGTCAGGGACTGTTTCGCTGCCGCGGGAGGCGCCGGCACCGCCGCCGATCACCTGGAGAAACTGACATGATCGCGCTGCTTCTCGCGCTGCTCGTCGTCATCGGCCTCGCGGTCAACGGGCTGCGGCTGAGGAAGCGGATACCAGCAGCGCTGACACCGTCCGGTGCTTCGTCCGGCTGGTCCGGTGCTTCGTCCGGCTGGTCCGGTGACGGCGGCTACTCGTGGATTACCTCGCGCCCGACGTCGCTCGACGATGCGACCAGGCGGGACGCCGTCGCATACGCACGGGCGCAGGACCTTGACCTGGTGGAGGTGATACCGGCCGGCCTGCCGGTGACGGCGGCCCGCGACCTGGTACGCCAGGTCGATCCGCGGGCGTACCGGGCCGACCCGCGGGCCGCCGGGTGCGGCGCAGGAGCCGCCGTGCTGATGGCCCCTGACCTGCTCAAACTGGCCGACGTCGGCGAGTCCGACGCTGCCGGACCCGCCGGACCTGCCGGACCCGCCCAACCCGCAGAGCCCGCCGACGTGATCGAGCTGACCCGGCGGATGCGCCCCTATGCCGTCCACGGTGTGGCCATCGTCACGGCGCCGCGGCTGCAGGCGGGCGGTGACGACCCGGCCAAGCGGCGCGCCAGGCTCCGGGCGGCCGGCGTGTTTGTGCCCGGCCACCTGGTGCTCGACGCCGTCCCGTACGCACTCACGGTGGTCGCGCTGGTCACGGCGTGGCCGTGGGGGCTGGCCGCCGCTGCCGCCTACTGCCTCCAGCCGTACCTGATCTTCACCGGTACGGCCGTCCGGCCACGCGGGCTGCATGCCGCCGCGCTGCTGCGGCCGGTGCATGACCCCTACGTGTGGACACGGACCGCGGCCGGCCGGTGGCGGTCGGCCGCGGAACGCCAGCGCGACGCCGAGCGTACCGCGGCCACCGCCTACTACCAGGCCGCCCTAGCCCGGGGGACCGCCCGGTTCTTCGAGGAGCGGCGCCCCGACTGCCCGTGGTGCGGCTCGGGCGACCTCGCGGTGCTGCTGTGCAGCCCCGACCTCGTGATGCACAAGCCGGGAATGTTCACGCTGGAGCGATGCGGCGGCTGCGAGCACGTCTTCCAGAACCCCCGGCTGACCCCGGACGGCCTCAGCTTCTACTACCGCGACGCCTACGACGGGCTCGGCACCGCCACGGCCGAGGCGATCTTCCTGACCGCGGTAGCGTCCTACCGGGCGCGGGCCCGCATGCTGGAGCCGTTCACCACGCCGAAGTCATGGCTGGATGTCGGGACGGGCCACGCGCACTTCTGCGCCACGGCCCGCGAGATCTGGCCGGAAACCGTCTTCGACGGCCTGGATCAGGGCGCCGGGATGGCAGACGCCGAACGACGCGGCTGGATAGATACCGCGCACCGCGGGATGTTCCCTGAACTGGCCGGCGAACTGGCCGGCCGGTACGACGTCGTCAGCATGCACCACTACCTGGAACACACCAGGGAGCCGTTCGCCGAGCTGGACGCGGCCGCGCGGTTGCTGCCGCCGGGCGGCTACCTGCTGATCGAGCTGCCCGATCCGCAGTGGCGGCTGGCGCGGCTTTTCCGTCGCTACTGGATGGCGTGGTTCCAGCCGCAGCACCTGCACATGATGCCGATCGGCAACCTCACCAGCGCCCTGACCGAACGCGGACTGCGACCGGTCGCGGTCGAGCGTGCCCAGGCGCATCAGGCCAACGATGCCGTGATGGCCGCGTATCTATTCTTCGCGAACCTCGCGCCGGACCGGAGCATGCCATGGTCGGCCCGGCCGCCCACGACGGCTACCCGGCTGTGGCGGTCGCTGGCCTGGACGGTGGGTATTCCCGCCGTCGTCGCCGGGTTGATGCTCGACCGGACGGCGGGCCGCGCCCTAGCGCGCCACTGGGACCGAGGCAACGCCTACCGTGTGCTCGCCCGCAGAGAGGAGGGCAATCCAGGTGCTGGCTAACCTCCCCGACCGCCTCGATCTCGCCTGGGAACTGCGGCTGGTTTCCTACGCCTACCGGGAAGAGTTCGGCCGCCCGCCCGCCGGGATATGGCATGCCCCCGGCTCGGTCACGCTACTCGCCGACGGGCCGCTGCGGCTGACGGTCGCGGCGCGCTGGGGGGCCATCGCCGCCGCTGGTCCGCGCCCGGACGAGGTCATCGAGCTGATTCGGATGAACCGGCCGGATGAGCGACTGCGGCTGACGGTGCAGGAGGCCGCCGCCGGCGCCGGTCCGGCGTGGGCCGGCGCCGGGCTGCGCGGGGTCCGCGGACTCCGCGGCGGGGCGTCCCTGCTCGTCAGCACCGACCTGCCGGAAGGGTCGGGGGTAGGAGCAGCCACGGCAACCCAGGCAGCAATCGGGCTGGCCCTCCGCGGCCTGGCGCAACCCGGTGAACCGCGGGACGCGGCTGCGCAAGCCAGTGGCTCCGAGGTAGGTACAGCGCTGCTGGGCGACCGTCGGCTGCCCGTCGACGTTGCCGCGACCGGGCTGCGGCTCATGGTCATCGACACCCGGGTCAGGAGCTTTCCCCAGCCTCCGATCGTCGAGCATGCACCGGTCGAGACGGCCGCGGCCGCCCTGGCTGCCGGCGCGTTCGGGAAGCTGGGGTGGATGCTGACCGTGGCGCACGCCGCGCAGGCGCGCGCCGACGTGCAGGAGATTGCCGTGTCGGCAGCGCTCGACGCGGGCGCGCTCGGCGCGCGCCTGCTCGCCGATGGCCCAGGGCGGCCGGTGTGCGCGCTGCTGCCCGCCGGGCGGCTGGCCGGCGTGCGGAGGGAAGTCGCGGACGCGTTTGCGCACAGACGGCTGCGGCGTCCTCGGTTCCTCACCGTTTCAGCCGGTCCCGGCCCGCTCGGCTCGGCGCCGGCATCCGGATGCGCACCGCGGTGAACTGCGTAAATGACGTTTCAGTAACGCTCCAGTAACGCCTGCCGTAGATATATTCAGCCTGCGCCGCAGCCCATGACGCCGTCGCCGCCCCGGGGAGGGCTACACCTATGGACCACGCCAGCACCGCGCAGCAGCTCTCGGCCCTGCTGTCCCTGCGGCACCCGCCGGTCGCCTTAGCCTTTACCGACCAGCCGCCGGATGGCATCGCGCACGCGAGCAAGGCGGTGCCTTCGGCGTGCACGTTCTGGCGCCAGGCCGAGCAGGGCACCTTTTACGCGGCCGCCGCGCAGCATTTCAACTGCCCGGTTGGCTCGATGGTGATGGGGTTCGAGCTGCCTGCCGAGGTCGGCGAGCAGCTCGGCGGGCTGGTGCAGTCGATGTGCGACGCGCAGTACCTGACCATGGAGGAGGCCGCCAAGATCCCCGCGGTGGAACGTCCCAGCGCCGGGATCGTGTACGGTCCGCTGCACGAGTTCCCGCTGGACCCTGACGTGGTGCTGATGTGGGTGAACGTCGCCCAGGCGATGCTCTACAGCGAGGCCGCCGGGCGCGCCGCCTGGACCGCCACCCCGATGGACGTGACGGGCCGGCCCGGCTGCGCCGCGCTGCCGCTGGCCCTGAAGAGCGGCCAGCCCGGCATGTCGCTGGGCTGCGCGGGCATGCGCACTTTCACCGAGATCGGCGATGACCTGACCCTGGCCGCGCTTCCCGGCAGCGCACTGACCGGGTTCGTCGGCGCGCTGGCCAGCACCGCGGAGTCCAACACGGCCATGCGGTCGTTCTACGCTTCGCGCAAAGCCGCGATCGGCTGATCGCGGCCCTTTCCGCGGGGTGTTTCACGGCCGGGCGAGCGCGCCGGGCGTGCCCGTGGGGTGGCGAGCGGCGCCGGCGGATGGCCTGGCGGTGAAGAGGCGCTGGGTAGCCTCGGGATCGTGGCTGATGAGATCGCCGACGGGGTCGAGGCGCTGCAGGAAGCGACACGGATGCTCGCGGGGGTGGCTCTGCGCAGCGTGGACGTGCTGCAGGGTGCGGTGTCGTTGCCCCAGCTCCGGGTGCTCGCCGTGCTGGCCGATCTCGGCCAGGCCCGGTCCGCGCGGGTGGCCGCCGCTCTGGGCCTGGAGCCGTCGACCGTCACGCGCCTGGTCGACCGGCTGGTGGCCGCGGGCCACGTCACCCGGGTCATGGACCCCAGCAACCGCAGTGCGGTGATACTCGAGCTGACGCCGGGCGGGCGGCGTCTCGTCGCCGGCGTCGTCGCCTGGCGGCAGGCCGAATTGCGGCGGATCCTGCTTCGCCTGGGGCCCGGTGACCTGGCCACGCTGACCGTCGCGGTGCGGCGGCTGGTCGAGGCCGGCGGCGAAGGCTACGGACCGACGACGCGTGGCCCGGTGCCGCTGTGAAATCCTCGCGGGGAGGAACGTCCGGCCCCGGAGTAGAAGGCCGCCGGGTGGCGTGGTGGTCATGACTGCGGGCAGTCGGCACAGTGGCAGCCGGTGAGCAGGGTGATGCGGTCGCCGGGGCGCAGGGTGAGGCCGGGGTCGGGGTCGCGCACGGTTCTTTCGTGCAGTACCGCGACCGGCGTCCAGCCGGGCGGCCAGGTGAGCGTGCCCAGGGCCCGCCCGGCTGCGGGAGAGTCCGCGCCGACGACGATCTCGGTCACCTGGTACCCGGCCAGCGGAGT
>DASXME010000214.1:0-7660 GCA_036495825.1 Streptosporangiaceae bacterium | reverse complement strand
GCGGCGCCCGTGGGCAGCGCGGCGCCCGTGAGAGGCACGGCGCCGCCCGCGGGGGGCGCGGCATGAACCAGGTCACGCGCGGGAGCCTGCATCACGTGGAGCTGTGGGTGCCCGACCTGGCCCGCGCTCGCGACCAGTGGGGATGGCTCCTCGGCGAGCTTGGCTACACGCAGTTTCAGGACTGGGAGCACGGCCGGAGCTGGCAGCTGGGCGGCACGTACCTCGTCGTCGAGCAGTCGCCGGCCCTCACCGGCGAGGGTCACGACCGGCTCCGGCCCGGGCTGAACCATCTCGCCTTCCACGCGGGCAGCCGGGTCAGCGTCGACGCCCTCGTCGGGGTGGCGCCCGCCCGCGGCTGGACGCTGCTGTTCGCTGACGCCCATCCGCACGCCGGGGGCCAGGACCACTACGCCGGCTACCTGAGCAACACCGACGGCTTCGAAGTCGAACTCGTCGCCGACGGCTAACGGCCTGCCTCGCCTGGCGGGCTGTCGCCGGTCAGCCTGGCGGGCTGTCGCCGGTCAGGGTGGCGCGCAGCGCGGCGCCCTTGGCGCGGGCCTGGTCGCCGAGGCGCTCCTGGAAGCTGATCATCGCCTCGCGCAGGGCGGGGTCGGCGGTGCCGAGGATGCGGACGGCGAGCAGGCCGGCGTTGCGGGCGCCGCCGACCGCCATCGTCGCGACCGGTATGCCGGCCGGCATCTGGACGATGGACAGCAGCGAGTCCAGGCCGTCCAGGTGGGCGAGCGGCACCGGCACGCCGATCACCGGCAGCGGCGTGACCGAGGCGAGCATGCCGGGCAGGTGGGCCGCGCCGCCGGCGCCGGCGATGATCACTCGCAGGCCGCGCTGCGCGGCCGCGGATCCGTAGCCGATCATGTCGTGCGGCATCCGGTGCGCGGACACCACGTCGGCCTCGTAGCCGACGCCGAACTCGTCCAGCACCTCGGCGGCGGCCCGCATCACCGGCCAGTCCGAGTCGCTGCCCATCACGACCGCGACCAGCGGCTGAGTCGTCACAAGGCACCCCTCCCGGCCAGCGGATCGGCCGGCTCTTCGGCGGTGCCCCAGCGCAGGTAGCTGGCCGCGCTGACGGCGCGGTCCCGCAGGTCCGCCAGGTCGGTGCCGAGCGCGGTGACGTGACCGATCTTGCGGCCGGGCCTGGCCGACTTGCCGTACAGGTGCACCCGCAGCGCGGGGTCGGCGGCCAGCACGTGGTGCAGCCGGGCGTACAGGTCGCCGTCGTCGCCGCCCAGCACGTTGACCATCACGACCTGCGGCGCGGTCAGCTCCGGCGCGCCGAACGGCATGTCGAGTACGGCCCGCAGATGCTGCTCGAACTGTGAGGTGCGCGCGCCCTCGATGGTCCAGTGCCCGCAGTTGTGCGGGCGCATCGCCAGCTCGTTGACCAGCAGCCCGCCCCCGGCGTGGAACAGCTCCACGGCGAGCAGCCCGGTCACGTCGAGCTCAGCCGCCAGCCGCAGCGCCAGCGACTGCGCCTCGATCGCCAGCCCGGCCGGCAGCCCGGGGGCCGGCGCCAGCACCTCGCGGCAGATGCCGTCGCGCTGCACGGTCTGCACCACCGGGTACGCGACCCCCTGACCGTACGGCGAGCGGGCCACCAGGGCGGCCAGCTCGGCGGTGAACTCCACGTGCTCCTCGGCGATCAGGGCGATCCCGTGCGCGAGCACCTCGGCGGCCTGCGCGGCGGACTCGCACACCCAGACGCCCTTGCCGTCGTACCCGCCGCTTATCGCCTTGAGCACTACGGGCCACCCGTACCGTTCGGAAAAATTCGTGACGTCTGCGAGGGTTGCCACCAGGGCAAAGCCGGGACAGGGAACGCCAAGCCCGCCGAGCCGCTCCCGCATCGCCAGCTTGTCCTGCGCGTAGCGGAGCGCCGGGCCGCCGGGGCGGATCGGCACCGACGCCTTCTCCAGCGCGTTCAGGTGCTCGGCCGGCACGTGCTCGTGATCGAAGGTCACGGCGTCGCAGCCGCCGGAGAAGGCGAGCAGATCATCGAGCGACCGGTAGTCGCCGACCCGGGGGCCCGCGCAGACCTGGGCGGCGCTGTCCGCGGCCGAGTCGGCGAGCACGCGGAACGTGATGCCGAGCGGGATGGCCGCCTGGGCGGTCATCCGGGCCAGCTGGCCCGCTCCCACCATGCCCACTACGGGATTGCCCTGCTCAGCCACGCGCGTAGCCTACGGCAGGCCGCGGCACGCCGCGGTCAGCCGCGACATGTCGGCCCGCCCTGGGCGCGCGTCAGACTATCCCTGACCGGGCAAACTTCACATACTGGTACCAGGAGCCGGTCGCAGTTGATCTAGCGCGCCTGCCGCGGGGCGCACTATCATCACGACGGCTATACCTGCGCAAATCGGTCAAGGAGCTGGTGGGCCATGGCGACTTCGGACAAGCAAGCCCCGCCTCAGGCCGGCGGAGTCGCCACGGTCGTGCGCGAGGGCAGCTACGGCGACAAGGTGGTCGCCGTCGAGCCCGGCGGCGCGGAATTCATCCCGCTGAACGAGCGGCACGGCCGCCCGCTGCAGCTTTTCTGGACCTGGACCTCGCCCAACCTGGAGTTCGCCACGATCTTCGTGGGCGTGCTCGGGGTGGCGCTGTTCGGCCTGAACTTCTGGCTGGCCTCGCTGGCGGTCGTGATCGGCACGGCGGTCGGCTCGGTCACCCAGGGCCTGCTGTCGGCCCGCGGGCCGTTGCACGGCGTGCCGCAGATGGTGCTGAGCAGGCTCGGCTTCGGCTACTGGGGCAATGTGCTGCCGGCCGGGCTGAACGCGCTCACCGCAGGCATCGGCTGGTTCGCGGTCAACAGCGTGAGCGGTGCGTTCGCGCTGAACACGCTGACCCATCTGGCGAAGCCGGCCTGCCTGGTGATCATCGTGATCGCGCAGGTCGTGATCGCGTTCTTCGGCCACAACCTGGTACACGCCTTCGAGCGGTACGCCTTCCCCGTGCTGGCCATCATCTTCCTGATCACCACGGTCGTGCTGCTGGCCAAGTCGCATCCGGGGGCGCACATCCCGGCCGGCTTCGCCGGGACGACGGGCGGGTTCCTGCTCACCGCCGGCGCGGCGTTCGGGTATGCGGTCGGCTGGAATCCTTACGCGGCAGACTACACGCGGTACCTGCCGCCGGACTCGAGCAAACGGGCCGTTGCCCTCTGGTCCGGCCTCGGCGTGTTCGTGTCCTGCGCCGTCCTGGAGATCGTCGGTGCGGCGTCCGCGACGCTGAGCGGGGCCAGCGCGATCGGCGGCAACCCGACCGGCGCCTTCACCGGCCACCTGCCCACCGCGCTGGCCGACGCTACCCTGCTGGCCATCGCCCTAGGCGCCGTCGCCGCGAACGTGCTGAACATCTACTCCGGAGCGCTCTCCTTCACCGCGCTCGGCATCAGGCTGCCGCTGCGGCTGCGGCGCGCCATCGTGGCGGTGAGCTTCGGCATCATCGGCTTCATCGTCGCGCTGACCGGACTGCACGACGCCGGCACCAAGTACGAGAACTTCCTGCTGGTCATCGCGTACTGGATCGCGCCGTGGCTGGCCGTCGTGTTCTGCGACCAGTTGCTCCGCCGCGGGCCGGTCGACGAACTGCTCTATGACTCCAGGCACACCAACTGGGCGGGCCCGGTCGCGATGCTGGCCGGCATCGGCATATCGATCTGGCTGTTCTCCAACCAGACGGAGTACGTCGGGATCGTGCCGACGCACGTCCCCTCGGCCGGCGACCTGACCTTCGAGGCGGGCTTCCTGCTGACCACGGTGATCTACCTGGGCTGGCACGCGGTCGAGCGGCGAATGCGGCCGGCCGCGACGGCCCGCTAGCCGCCCGAAGACCCGTCCGCGGCAATTCTTCGTCACCGTCCGGGTAAAGTGACCGAAGCGTGGCCGCCTGACCGGGTAGCCTGTCAGCTTCTGCCGATCATCGGCAGGTATAGACGGCTATAGGCGAGCCACCGGCACGTTCTGTCGCCCCTGATGTCTGCTGGCATGCAGATCCGAGAGAGGACCGGGCCGCATGGGGAGCCTGATCACTGGGATGTATCGTCGCTTCGCCGGGCTGATCGCGGAACTCGGCAAGTTCGGCCTGGTCGGCGCGACAGCGGCGATAGTAGACCTCGGCGGTGCCGGGTTCCTGAACGGGGTCGTCGGCCTCGGGCCGCTGACCTCCAAAGCCATCGCGGTGGCCGTGGCCACGGTGGTCTCTTACCTCGGCAACCGGTTCTGGACCTTCCGGCACCGGGCCAACCACGCGCTGTTCCGCGAGTGGATCGTCTTCATCACGCTGAACCTGTTCGGCCTGGCGATCGCCGAAGCCACGATCGGCTTCACCTACTACACGCTCGGTTTCCACGGGCACCTGGCGTACAACCTGGCCAGTGTGGCCGGCACCGGGCTGGGCACCGTGTTCAGGTACTGGTCGTACAAGAAGTGGGTGTTCCTGGCGGCCGAGCCTGGCCTGGACGACTTGCCCGAGCAGATTACCGAGCTGGCGTCGTCGGGAAGCACGCCGCGGCCGGCTGGCCCGGCCCAGCCCGAGCAGCCGTAGCCCGCCGGGGCCAGTCAAGGTGGCGGTCAGGGCACCGCTCGCGGGTTAACACCGGGGCTGGCCAATGCCCCATTCACGGATTATTGACGCCGGGCATGAAATTTTTACTTTTCATTGATAAATGAGGCCATACGTTACAGCTCAGAGGGCGCCGGTGCACGGACCTTCCTGAGAGACCTTTATCTGAAAAGCACTGCCGGCCGCCGACGCCGCGGGTGCCGCTGATCAGCTCCCCGGCCACGGTGGTATCCGTGTGCCGCGCGCTCCCTCAGGTCGCCACAGCGAGACGAAGGAGCGAGCGATGAGACGGCGAACGTCAGAGCCCGGCCAGAGGCACCGGAGCATGATCCGGCGCAGACCAGCCCGTCGCGTGATCCTCACCGCGGCTACCGCGACGGTGGCGCTGGCCGCCGGCGTATCCGCCTCGGCCGCGACCGGCCGGCCGGTGTCGGCGGCTGTGCGCCCGGCCTACCTGAATTCGCACCTGCCGGTCCAGGCCCGGGTGAGTGACCTGCTCAGCCAGATGACCTTGCCGGAGAAGATCGGCCAGATGGTGCAGATCGAGGCCACCCAGGTCACCGACAAGACCAACGCGTGTACGAGCACCGGCGGCCTCAACATGCCGAACCAGGTGTGCGAGCACAAGATCTTCGTCAACGACGACGTCGGCTCGATCCTGGCCGGCGGGACCGACGTCGCGCCGGACACGACCGGCCAGGGCGGGGTCGGCAACACCGGCCTGGACTGGGCCAACGAGTACAACATCATGCAGTCCTACGCGATGCAGCACTCGCGGCTGCACATCCCGGTCATCTTCGGCGTCGACGCCGTGCACGGCTTCGGCCACCCGTGGCAGGCCCCGCTGTTCCCGCAGTCGATCGGGATGGGCGCCACCTGGGATCCGTCCGCCGCCATGGAAGGCGGCCAGGTGACCGGCAACGCGGTGCGCGCCACCGGGTGGAACTGGGTCTTCGCCCCGGTCCAGGACGTGGCGCGAGACAACCGGTGGGGCCGTTACTACGAGACCTGGGCCGAGGAGCCCGCGCTGTCCGGCGCGATGGGCGGCGCATTCGTACGCGGGCTGCAGAGCGTCGGCGGCAACGGCCTTAAGGTCACCGCCACCGTGAAGCACTTCGCCGGGTATTCCGAGTCGATCAACGGGCACGACCGGGTGCAGGCTGAGCTGCCGATCCGCTATCTGCAGGACCAGTTCCTGCCCTCGTACGCCGGCGCGATCGACGCCGGGGCGGGCACGGTCATGGTGGACTCCGGCTCGGTCAACGGGACTCCCGCCACCGCATCGCACTTCCTGCTCACCACCGAACTGCGCGACCGGCTTGGCTTCAAGGGCGTGGTGATCAGCGACTACGGCGACGTGCCCGCGCTGGCCACCACCTACCACATGGCCTCCGGCCTGGCGGGCGCGGCCGCACTGGCCATCAACGCCGGCGTCGACGTGGCCATGCTGCCCTTCAACGCGGGCCAGTGGCAGACGGCAGTGCAGCACGACGTGGCGAACGGGAGCATCTCCCAGGCGCGGATCAACCAGGCCGTCCAGCGGATCCTCACGCTGAAGTTCCAGCTCGGGCTCTTCGACCACCCGATGGTGGACGCGAGCAAGGCTGACGCCGCCGTGCAGGCCGGGCGCACTGACACCCTGCAGGCCGCGCGCGAGTCGATCACCCTGCTGCGCAACCAGGGCAACGTCCTGCCGCTTTCGCCGTCGAGCAAGCTGGTAGTGACCGGGCCGAACGCGAACAACATGGCCTACCAGCTCGGCGGCTGGAGCGTTTCCTGGCAGGGCGCGTTTACCAGCGGCCACGTGTGCTGCGAGGGACCGGCTAACCAGATTCCGCCCGGTACCACGGTGCTCAAGGGCCTGCGGAGCGAGGACAGCAATGTCACCTACGCTCCCAGCAAGCAGGCGGCGGTCGCCGACGCCGCGTCGGCGGACGCCGTAGTCGTCGCCGTCGGCGAGAAGGCGTACGCCGAAGGGCTCGGGGACAACCCCGCGCCGCAGCTCACGCCGACCCAGAAGACCCTGGTCAGCGCGCTGGAGAAGACCGGCAAGCCGGTAATCGTCGTGGTGGTCGCGGGCCGGCCGCTTGGTCTCGGCCCGGCGGAGCAGGCCAGCGCGATCCTGATGGCCTACCAGGGCAGCACCGAGGCAGGCCGGGCCGTGGCCGACGCCATCTTCGGCAAGATCAATCCGAGCGGCAAGCTGCCCGTGACGTGGCCGTCCGATGCGGCCGCACCCGGCGGGGACTTCAACACCGGAGCCCCGTCACCGCTCGGCGACGAGCCGAAGTTCTTCGACCAGTTCTCCTACACCGGCTCCGGCCAGGGCAGCGGCTACAACCCGCTCTACCCGTTCGGCTTCGGACTGTCGTACACCACATTCGGCACCAGCGGGCTGTCGGCCACCAGCAGCGTGTCCAGCACCGGGACGGTGACCGCCTCCTTCACGGTGTCCAACACCGGCAGCGTGGCGGGCACCGACATAGTGCCGGTGTACGTTCACCAGCCGGTCAGCCTGGTCCTGGTGCCCAACCAGCGGCTAGTGGGATTCACCCGGGTGACGCTGAATCCCGGGCAGTCCAAGACCGTGCAGGTCAGCTTCCCCGTCTCGGAACTGGCCGTCACGCCCGGCGACATCGACGGCACCGCCAGCCCGCAAGTGGAGGCCGGCGGCTACCAGGTGCAGCTCGGCACGCCCGCCAGCCTGAGCGCCGACTTCACCGTCCACGGCTGATCACCGCAACGAAAGGATCCTGAACGGAGCCGGCACCCCGGCGGCGGGCAGTTCGATGGCCTGCCGCCGGGGTGCGGCGCGCATGATCGTCAGGCCGGCCCGCTGACCACCGGCTCATCTTCGGCGCCGAGCGGGGACCGGCTGGGCAGGAAGACGGCGAACACGGCCGGCCGTGGCCGGACCAGCACCACCCGCCAGCCGTCCGACGCCGCCACCGTGCGGGCCAGCGCCAGTCCGAGCCCGGTGCCCTGCGGGCGGCTGCTGACGTTCCGCTCGAAGATGCGCGGGACGAGCTCGTCGGGGACGCCCTTGCCCTCATCGCGCACCTCGATCATCGCCGACCTG
>DASXME010000213.1:0-3145 GCA_036495825.1 Streptosporangiaceae bacterium | reverse complement strand
CGCTGGGCGAAGGTGCTCGGGGTGCTGTTCGCGGTCGGCGCGGTGTCCGGGACGATTCTTTCCATTGAGCTCGGCGTGCTCTGGTCCGGGCTGATGACGAACTACGGCCAGGTTATCGGGCTGCCCTTCGCCATCGAGGGGATCGCGTTCTTCATCGAGGCGATCTTCCTCGGCATCTATCTGTACGGCTGGGACCGGTTGCCGCCCAAGGTGCACCTGCTGTCCGGTCTCCCGATCTTCGCCGCCGGGCTGGCCAGCGCCTTCTTCGTGGTCTGCGCCAACGCCTGGATGAACACGCCGACCGGATTCACGGTCAGCCACGGGCGCATCACGCACGTTGATCCCTGGGCGGCGATGTTCAACCCGGCGACCGGACCTGAGACCGCGCACATGATCCTGGCCGCGCTCATGGTGACCGGCTTCGGCGTCGCCAGCGTCTACGCGGTGGCGATGCTGCGCGGCCGGCGAGACCGGTACCACCGCCTGGGCCTGCTCATCCCGCTTACCGGGGCGGCCATCCTCACCCCGGTGCAGATCGTGGTCGGCGACTGGGCCGCCCGGATGGTCGCGACCTACCAGCCGACCAAGCTGGCCGCCATGGAAGGGCTGACCAGGACGACCAGGGGTGCTCCGGAGGCACTGTTCGGATACTTCAGCGGGGGCAGGCTGCACGACGCCCTGCACATCCCGGACGGGCTGTCCCTGCTGGCCAGGCTGAACCCGCACGCCGCCATCCAGGGGCTGGACGCGGTGCCGCCCAGCGACCGGCCGCCGCTGGTCACGCTGGTGCACCTGTCGTTCGACCTGATGGTCTCGATCGGCTTCGGCCTGCTCGCCCTCGGCGCGTGGCTGGCCTGGTCCTGGTGGCGCGGCCGCGAGGCGCCGCGCACCGCCTGGTTCCTGCGGGCCGTGGCCGTCTCAGGGATCGCCGCGGTGGCCGCGATGGAACTCGGCTGGATCACCACCGAGGTCGGCCGTCAGCCCTGGATCGTCTACCGGGTGCTGCGGGTCGCGAACGCCGTCAATCCCGAGCCCGGCATCCAGTACGGCTTCTACGCGGTGGTCGCGATCTACGCCGTGCTGACCGTCATCACCATCGCCGTCCTGCGTCGGCTCGCCAGCACAGGACAACCGACGTGAGCCTGGCCAATGCGCTGGCCGCCGTGATGTGGATCGGGGTCACCTGCTACGCGCTGTTCGGCGGGGCGGACTTCGGCGCCGGATTCTGGGATCTCGTGGCCGGCGGCGCCCGCCGCGGTGCCGCGCAGCGCCGTCTGATCGAGCACTCGATCGGCCCGGTCTGGGAGGCCAACCACGTCTGGCTGATCTTTGTCCTGGTGGTCATGTGGACGGGCTTTCCCGCGCTGTTCGGCGCGGTGTCGTCTACCTTGTGGATTCCGCTGACCCTCGCCGCCTTCGGGGTGATCATCCGGGGCTCGGCGTTCGCCTTCCGCAAGACCGTCACGGCGACCTGGCAGCAGCGTAGCTTCGGCGCGGCCTTTGCCGCGTCGTCGGTGATCACCCCGTTCTTCCTCGGCGCTGCGGCCGGCGCGGTCGCCGCCGGGCGGGTGCCGCCCGGCATCGGGGCCGGACGACCGGTCGCGAGCTGGTGGAATCCGGTGTCGGTGATGACCGGCGTGCTGGCCGTCGTGGTGTGCGCGTACCTGGCGGCCGTCTACCTCACTGCCGATGCCCGCCGGTCCGGTGACGTGGCGCTCGTCACGCAGTTCCGCGGGCGGGCGCTGGCCGCCGGAGTGGCCGCGGGAGCCGTCGCGGCGGCCGGCCTGCTGTTCCTGCACGCCGACGCGGCCGTTCTCTATCACGGCCTGCTGCACCGCGGGCTGCCGCTGGTGATCATCTCGGCGGCGGCCGGAGTCGTCTCGCTCGGCCTGCTGTACCGCCGCCATTTTCGCACCGCGCGGCTGACCGCGGCGCTGGCCGTCACCGCCGTCCTGTGGGCGTGGGCCACCGCCCAGTACCCGGACCTGCTCGGCCCCGGCCTGACGATCGGCAGGGCCGCCGCGAACCGGTCGGTCCTGGTCGCCACGCTCGTCAGCCTGGCCGTCGGCGCGGTGCTGCTCATCCCGTCGCTGGCCTGGCTCTACATCCTGTTCCAGCGGTCCGCGACCGGCGACTCACAGGGCGCCTAGCCGCCGGCGCGCCCACGCCGAGTGCCTGCGGCGCAACTCACCCCGGCTCAGGTCGGTGCGGCCCAGGTCGTGATAATTGGGCAGCCAGTCCTCGACGTCATGCCGTGACCGCAGCGTGGCGTGCAGATCCCATTGAGCCATGTCGCCAACGGCCAGCCCGCAGGCGTCCTGGTAGGCCGCGAGGAACAGATCGGCCGCGACGCTGTCGCCGAAGAGCAACGCCAGGTCGAGCCGGCACCAGCCGAGGTCGAAGCCCCGCGGTGCCAGCGCCGCACCCGACCAGTCCACCACGCCGCTGAGCACGCCGGACTCCCACAGGACGTTGCCTGACCAGTAATCGAAGTGGGTCAGCACCCGCGGCGCGCCCGCCAGCGCGCTTGTCTCGCCGTCCATCACGTCACGAAACCCGGCCAGCCCGCCAACCGGCACGGCATGGACGCGGGCCAGGGCGTGCCCTAGCTGGGCGGCCCACCCGTCCGGCTGCGCAGGCATGATGTCCGCCTGACCAGGCAGCCGGGTGATCAGGACAGCGGGCCGGCCGGCCTGCTGCCCGGCGAGATCGGCTGCGAGCAAGGTCGGCGCGAACCCGTCCAGGCCGCCCAGAGCGGTAAGCACCCTTGCCTCAGCGGACGCGGCCTCGTCGCCCGGCGGAAACCGCCGGAGCACGACCTCACGTTCCGGGCTCGCCGTGGTCACGAGATGGGTGCTGGCATGCGTGCCGCCCGCCAGTCGCCGCACCCCCTGCACCGTCGCCGATGGCCCCACGGCCCGCGCCGCCCACGCCAGCGCCTGAGGAGGCGGATCAGCCGGAATCGGCCACCTCCTGCAGTGTGACCGGGCTGAGCACCGGGCGGGCGTGCAGGTCGCCGACGTCGGCCAGCGGGCGACCGGTGGCGGCGGCCACCGCGTACTGAACGACCGGGCCGCAGACCCGGGCCTGGCAGTACCCCATGCCGCATCGGCTCAGTCCTTTTGCCGTACGCACGGTACTTGCC
>DASXME010000212.1:0-2399 GCA_036495825.1 Streptosporangiaceae bacterium | reverse complement strand
TGACCGCCGTCATCAGCCGGCCGACCGGGTTGTCCAGGTGCCACCAGGTGGCGCTGGCCACGATGATCGCGGCGCCGATCGCGGTCAGGCCGATGCCGTCCCTGCGGTGCGCGGGCTCGAGGCCGCGGGCGCTGCGGCCGATGCCGCGGGCCGCCGCGCCGAGGCCGTGCGCGAGCAGCATCCACAGGCCGACGACCGCGCTGGCGATCCAGTTGAGCAGGATCAGGACCGGATGCGCCGAGACCGAAGGCGGCGCGTCCCTGCGGCTGGCCGACTGGCGGCCCTTCGACCCCTTCGGCCCGCTCTTCGGTCTGGCCGCCGGCTTGCGGCTGCCGCTCTTGCTGGTCGCCCCCGACCGCTTGGCCTGGCCGCCGCTCCTGGCCGATGACGCGCTCTTGCCCGACGTCGCGCCCTGGCGGCCGCCCTTCGGGCGGTCGACAGTGCCCCTGGGCGCACGTGTGGCCATGATCCCCACGGTACCGAGCATTCCGTGCCTGGCCGGGCAGGCGGGCGGGCGTGTCGCCGACGCGCCGGTTATGACGAATGATGGACGATCGTCCAAGAAGCGGCATACAGTGGCAGCGTGCGCATCGCGGTTATCGGCGGCGGGCCTGGCGGGCTGTACCTCTCGGCCCTCGCCAAGCGGCTCGGCGCGCAGCACGAGATCACCGTCTGGGAGCGGAACGCGCCCGACGACACCTTCGGTTTCGGCGTCGTCTTCTCCGACGAGACTCTAGAGGGGATCGCATCCGCTGACCCGGTGATCTACCAGGCCATGGAGCGCGAGTTCGCCCGCTGGGACGACATTGACGTGCACGTCAAGGGCGAGACGATCACCAGCGGCGGGCACGGGTTCGCGGCGATGAACCGCCGCCGGCTGCTGCGCATCCTGCAGGACCGCTGCCGCGAGCTGGACGTCCGGCTGCTGTTCGGCACCGAGGCGCCGCCGCCCGCCGAGCTGACCGCCGGCTACGACCTGGTGATCGCGGCCGACGGGGCGAACTCGGCCGTGCGGGCCTGGGGCGCGGACGCGTTCGGGCCGGCCCGGGACGTCGGGCGCTGCAAGTACATGTGGCTGGGCACCGACCGGGTATTCGACGCGTTCAAGTTCTACATCGAGCGCACGCCGTACGGGATCATGCAGGTGCACGGCTACCCGTACGACGCGACCGGCAGCACGATCATCGTGGAGATGCACGAATCCGTCTGGCAGGCGGCCGGCTTCGGCCGGGCCGACGCAGGCGTGCGCGGGCTGCCGCCCGGCCGGTCGGACGAGGCCTCGATCGCCCGGATCCGCGAGCTGCTGCCCGGACCTCTCGCCGGATACGAGCTGCGGGCCAACAACTCCCGCTGGCTGAGCTTCGGCACGATCCGCTGCGAGAGCTGGCGGCGCGGCAACGTCGTGCTGCTCGGCGACGCCGCGCACACCGCGCACTTTTCCATCGGATCCGGCACCAAGCTGGCCATGGAGGACGCGCTCGCGCTGGCCGCCTGCCTGCACGAGCAGCCGGATCTTGACGGCGCGCTGGCCGCCTACGAGGCCGAGCGCCGGCCCGTCGTCGCCTCGCTGCAGCGCGCTGCGCAGGCGAGCCTGGAGTGGTTCGAGAACCTGGACCAGTACGCCCACCAGGAGCCCGAGCAGTTCGCGTTCAACATCATCACCCGCAGCCGCCGGGTGACCTACGGAAACCTGCAGGTCAGGGACCCCGAATTCACCGAGCGAATGGACCGCTGGTTCGCCGGCCACGAGAAGGCCCGCGGCATGGCGCCGGGCGATGTGCGGCCGCCGATGTTCCAGCCGCTGCGGCTGCGCGATCTCGAGCTGGCCAACCGGGTCGTCGTGTCCGCCATGGACATGTACCGCGCCGTGGACGGTCTTCCGCCCGACTTTCACCTCGTCCACCTCGGCGGCAAGGCGCTCGGCGGGGCCGGCCTGGTGATGACCGAGATGGTGTGCGTTTCCCCTGAGGGCCGGATCACGCCCGGCTGCACCGGCATCTACACGCCGCAGCAGGAGGCGGCCTGGCGGCGCATCGTCGGGTTCGTGCACGCCGAGTCGCCGGCCAAGCTGGGGATCCAGCTCGGCCATTCGGGTCGCAAGGGTTCGACGAAGCTCATGTGGGACGGCATCGACCAGCCGCTGGATGACGGCAACTGGCCGGTCAGCGCGCCGTCGCCGCTGCCCTACCTGCCCGGCGTCAGCCAGGTCCCGCACGAGCTGGACGCGGCCGGGATGGAGTCGATCCTGCGGCAGTTCGTGGCCGCCGCCCAGGCCGCCGACCGCTGCGGCTTCGACCTGATCGAGCTGCACTGCGCGCACGGGTACCTGCTGTCGTCGTTCATCTCGCCGCTCACCAACCACCGCACCGACCGCTACGGCGGCTCGCTGGCGAACCGGC
>DASXME010000211.1:0-9471 GCA_036495825.1 Streptosporangiaceae bacterium | reverse complement strand
TGGACGACCAGCAGCTCATCGCCCTGATCGACGCGTTCTGCGATGCGGTGCCGAGGCAGCGGGCCCGCGCCGAGGAGCGCGGGCCGCTGATGCTGTTCGTGCCGGTCGGCCCGGGCTGGCCGTATTACGCCCGGCCGAGGCTGGGACCCCGGGCGCAGGTCACCGGCGCGGATGTCCGCGCGGTGCGGGCACGCCAGCGGGAACTGGAGATCCCCGAGTCGTTCGAGTGGATCGAGCAGACCGCACCCGAGATGGCCGAGGCCGCGGCCGGCGCCGGGCTCGAGGTGGCGGCGCACCCGCTGCTCGTGCTGGACCGTCCGAGGCCTGGCCTGGCCCTGCCCGCCGGGGTGAGCGTCCGGGTCATCAGCCCGGACGACCCGGACCTCGGCCGCGTCATCGCGGTCCCCGAAGTGGCGTTCGCGCATGCCGGCACGGGCGTAGAGACGGCGGGCGCGACGGAGCGGGACAAGATCGCCGCCGGGCAGGACCCCTCGACCCTCGCCATGCTCCGCACCCGGCTGGCCGCCGGGCATTCGGTCCTGGCCGCCGCGTGCGACGACGAGGGGCCGCTGACCGCGGGGAGCTGCCAGTCGGCCGGGACCGTGGCGGAGATCACCGGCGTGGGCACGCTGCCGATCGCCCGCCGCCGCGGGCTAGGCGCGGCGGTGACCGCGACGCTCGCCGCGGCCGCGCTGGCGGCCGGCACGCGGACCGTGTTCCTGTCCGCGGCCGACGATGCGGTCGCCCGCCTCTACGAGGGCCTGGGCTTCCGCCGCATCGGCACCGCGATGATCGCCGAGCCTGGCTGATCCAGTCCCGGCCGGGAGCACGCTCGGCGTTTCCGCGGAAACGTTTCACGCAATTGCGTGGCGGTCCTGAGTGGCTATCCCCCGCGGGTACCTGTGAACTTTCGACCGGCGGGTGTCATCCAGTTCCGTGCCTCGCGCGTCCTGTTGTCGATGGGAGGAACTGCCATGTCTAACTTTCAGCTCGTGCCCTCTCGGGCCGGCCGCCGCGGCCGGACCGCGCTGGCCGCAGCGACGACTTGCGGCGCCCTGGCGTTCACGATGGCGGCGGCCGCGCCGTCCAGCGCCCGGCCGGACGCGCCTGAGGTCAGGACCCTGACCCAGGTGGCCACGATCCCGATCAGCAACGCCCCGACCGGGCTGGCCGACGACGCCGCGACCGGCACCGTGTACGCGACCGACAAGGGCGCCGAAGCGGTCTACGTAATCAGCGCCGCGACCAACACGATAACGGCCACCATCCCGGTAGGCACCGGCCCGCGGGCGGTCGCCGTGAACCCGGTCACCGACACCATCTACACGGCCAACATGGTCGCCGGCACGGTGTCGGTGATCGACGGCGCCACCAACACGGTGACGGCCACCATCCCCGGCGTGCCGAACGCGTTTTCGATAGCCGTGAACACGACGACCAACACGGTCTACGTCGCCGCCTCCAACGGGATCGCCGTGATCGACGGAGCGACGAACACGGTAACCGGCACGATCAACTCCATAGCCAGGGCGCTGGCCGTGAACTCGAAGACCGGCCGGATCTATTCCGGTGGC
Source organism: Streptosporangiaceae bacterium (assembly GCA_036495825.1). Classification (GTDB taxonomy): domain Bacteria; phylum Actinomycetota; class Actinomycetes; order Streptosporangiales; family Streptosporangiaceae; genus PALSA-505. Next base: position 7,897 of record DASXME010000211.1, on the reverse strand, counting down.
GGCGAAGCGCTCACCGTGATCAACGGGACGACGGACCGGGTCATCACCACGCTCACCGGCCTCCCCGTGGACACCGATGCGATCGCCGTGAACACGGCGACGAACACGGTCTACATAAGCGGCAGGCACCAGGGAGTCGGGGTGATCGACGGGAAGACTGACACGCTGGTCACCAAGATCAGCCTAAGGGCGAAGCCCCGGAGCATCGCCGTCGACCAGGCGGACGACCGGCTGTTCACCGGCGGGCCGGGGTTCGTCCCGGTGGCCGAGATCAACGCCAGGACCGACCGGGTCGTCGCCGATGCCTTGGTGCCCCACATCTATAACATCACCGTCGACCCGCAGGCCAAGGAGATCTACGTGGACGGGTTCCGCTCAGACGGGATCACGGTCTACTCGTTCTGACGGTTCCGCGGGAACCACCGTCCGGGGGCGGCGCTGGCCCCGGTCAGCCGCGGCGGACCCGGGCCAGCGCGCTGGGCGGCAGCCCGGCGAGGCGGACGCTTTCCCGGGTCAGGTGGGCCTGATCGGCGTAGCCCGCCTCGGCCGCGATCACGGCCAGATCCGCACGGCCGGGTGCCCCGTCCACCCGGTCGACGAACCGGCGGAACCGCAGCACCCGCTGAAGGGTCTTCGGCCCGTAGCCCACGGCGTCCTGGAAGCGGCGGCGGAACTGCCGCTCGCTGACCCCCAGTTGCCGGGCGATCTCGTCGGTGCGCATGCCCGGTGCCGCGAGCAGCCGCGCGGCCTGGCTCACCAGGGGATCCGGCGGCCGCTGCGCCGCCATCGCGGCGGTCAGCGCGATGAGGCGGCGCAGCGCCTCGGCGGGCGGCAGGTCGCCGGGAAGCCGCTGCGCCAGCTCCGGCCGCACGTCAGCCAGGTCGACCCGCTGGTCACGCAGCTCGCTGAGCGGGAGCCCGAGGGCGGCGCCGCCCCCAGGCCGCAGCCGCACGCCGACCAGCTCCGTGCCGGGCGGCAGCACCGCGGGCGACGGGCCGGTGTCGGGCCCGGCAATGAAGGCTCCGCTGCCGCGCCGCCAGATGAGATCGGCGCAGCCGTCGGGCAGCACGAGCGTCAGCGCGCCCGGCCCGACCACGGACGTCCACAGGCAGCTGACCGCCGGCCGCAGCCCGGCCGGCGGCGCCCATTCCTGGTAGCCCGCCCGCCACTCCACCAGTCCAGTGTCGCATCCGCAGTGTCCGTTTCGTTCAAGACCCCCGGCCAGGTCAGTGATGGGATGATGGCATGAGCATTCCTGACATAGACCACGCAGAACAGTTCATCGCCGCGCACGGCCGGGTGCTCGACCGCAGGAGGTTCGAGCGGCTGCTGCGCGACGGCGAGGCACAGCCGGTACGCGATGCCGTCGCTGCCTACCGCAACCCCGACGGCGGCTTCGGCCACGCCCTGGAGCCGGACGGCCGGAGCCCGGCCAGCCAGCCGCCCGCGGTCGAGCTGGCGCTGCGCACGCTGCATGAGTCGGACGCCTGGTCCGACGAGCTGGCGGCCAGCGCCTGCGACTGGCTGACGGCCACCGGGCCGGCCGAGGGCGGCACGGCCTTCGTCCATCCCGGCATCGAGGGCTGGCCGCACGCGCCGTGGTGGGTGCCGACCCCGGGCGGGGCCGCCTCGATTACCATCACCGGCCTCATTGCCGGAACGCTGCACGCCCGCGGCTTCCGGCACCCGTGGCTGGACCGGGCCACCGGCGTCATGTGGTCCCGCATCGACAGGCTCACCGAGGCCGGCCCGTACGACATGCACGGCGTGCTGCGCTTCCTGGCCTACGTACCGGACCGGGACCGCGCCGAGCAGGCGCTGCAGGCCGTCGGCCAGCTGCTGTTCAAGCTGGACCTGGTCGCGCTCGACCCGGACGCGCCCGGCGAGACGCACGGCCCGCTCGACTACGCGCCCGTGCCCGGCTGCCTGGCCAGGCAGCTGTTCGAGGACTCTGTGATCGACGCGCACCTGGACCACCTGGCGCGGGACCAGCGCGACGACGGCGGCTGGATGTTCAACTGGATGTCATGGTCACCGGCCGCCGAGCAGGACTGGCGCGGCTGCGTCACGGTCAACGCGCTGGCGACCCTGCGCGCCTACGGCCGCCTGTAGCCGGCCTCAGCCGTAGAAGACCCTTTCCATGACCGAACGGGCCCGCCGTGCTGTCCGCCGGTAGTCGTCAAGCAGGGCCCTGGAATCTGACGGGGCGTAGCCGATCAGCCTGGCGACGGCGGACAGCTCCGCCGGGCCGGCCGGCAGCACGTCGGAAGGGCGGCCGCGGACCAGCATGTTGCCGTCCCGGATCCTGGCCGCCAGCCGCCAGGCCGCGGCCAGGGCATCGGCGTCCGGCCCGGCGAGCAGGCCCGCCGTCACCGCGGCGTCCAGCGCGGCGAGCGTGCGGGTCGTCCGCAGCGGCCTGGTCGCGTGCGCGTGCTGCAGCTGGAACAGCTGGGCCACCCACTCCACGTCGGCCAGCCCGCCCGGGCCGAGCTTGAGGTGCAGCGCCGGGTCGGTGCCGCGCGGGATCCGCTCGGCTTCCATCCGGGCCTTCAGCCTGCGGATCTCCCTGACCGCGGCCTGGTCGATCCCGCCGTCGGGGTAGCGGTACTGGTCCGCGAGCGCGGTAAAGTCCGCGCCGAGCGCCGCGTCGCCCGCGACCGGCTCGGCGCGCAGCAGCGCTTGGGCCTCCCAGGGCGCCGACCAGCGCCGGTAGTACGCCCGGTAGGAGGCGAGCGTGCGCACCAGGGGGCCCTGGCGGCCCTCGGGCCGCAGGCCGGGGTCGATGAGCAGCGGCGGGTCGGCCGCGGGCAGCGCCAGCAGCCTGCGCAGCTCCTCGGCGACCGCGTGCGCCGCCCGCGACGCCGCCTCCCCCGGGCTCCGGCCGGCCGGCTCGTGCACGAACATCACGTCGGCGTCGCTCGCATAGCCGCACTCGTGCCCGCCGAACCGGCCCATGCCCACCACGCACACCCTGGTCGGCAGCGGGCCGCGGAGCTCCAGCTCGACCTTCCTGACCGCCGCGGCCAGCGCCGCCTCGACGGTGACCGCGGCCACGCTGGTCAGCCCCTCGTCGACCTGCGGGCCGTCCGCCAGGCCGAGCAGGTCGGCCGCGGCGACCCGCAGCAGTTCCCTGCGCCTGATCGCCCGCACCGCGGTCACCGCGTCCTCGGCGGCCTGGTGCCGGGCGGCCACCGCGAGGGCCTCGGCGCGCAGCACGCCGCGCGAGCGCAGGGCCAGCGCCGCGTCGTCGCCCAGCATCGCGACCGCCTCGGGCGCGCGCAGCAGCAACCCGGCCGCGTACCGGCTGGAGGCCAGGATGCGGGCCAGCCGCTCGGCCACCCTGGTGTCGTCGCGGAGCAGCCGCAGGTACCAGGGGCTGTTCCCGAGCGCGTCACTGACCTGGCGGAAGGCGAGCAGCCCCGCGTCCGGCTCGGCCGCGGACGCGAACCAGTCGAGCATCACCGGCAGCAGCGTGCGCTGGATGGCCGCGCGCCGCGACAGGCCCGCGGTCAGCGCCTCGATGTGCCGCAGCGCGCCGGCCGGATCCAGGTAGCCCAGCGCCTCCAGCCTGGCGCGCGCCGCTTGCGGGGTGAGGCTGGCCGCCGCGCCGGGCAGCCGGGCGGCGGCGTGCAGCAGCGGCCGGTAGAACAGCTTCTCGTGCAGCCGCCTGACCTCGCGGGCGTGCCGCCGCCACTGGGCGGTGAACTCCGCGGCCGGGTCGCCTCCTGGGCGCGGATGGACCGGGCCGCCAGCGTAAGGAAGAAAAAATGAACGTCCGATGCGGCGGATCGTGACCGGATCGTCGGGAAGCGTATGCGTGCGGCGCAGCTGGTACAGCTGGAGCAGGTGCTCGACCCGGCGCAGGAAGCGGTAGGCGTCGGCGAGCGCGGCCGCGTCGTCGCGGCCGACGTAGCCGCCGGCCGCCAGCGCGGCCAGGGCGGGCAGCGTGGCCGGGCTGCGCAGCGCCTGGTCCGTGCGGCCGTGCACGAGCTGCAGCAGCTGCACGGTGAACTCGATGTCGCGCAGCCCGCCGGGGCCGAGCTTGAGCTCGCGGCCGGCCGCGTCGGCGGGCAGGCTCTGCTCCACCCGGCGGCGCATGGCCTGCACGTCCTCGACGAAGTGCTCGCGCTGGGCGGCCTGCCAGACCAGCGGGGTGATCGCCTCGATGTAGGCGCGGCCGAGCTCCGGATCGCCGGCCACCGGCCTGGCCTTGACCAGCGCCTGGAACTCCCAGGTTTTGGCCCAGCGGTCGTAGTACGCCCGGTGGCTGGCCAGCGTGCGCACCAGCGGGCCGTCGCGGCCTTCCGGCCGCAGGTTGGCGTCCACCGGGAAGATCGCGCCCGCCGGGCCCGGCTGCGAGCAGGTCCGGATCAGGCCGGACGCGAGCCGGGTCGCAGTCTTGAGTGCCTCGTGCTCGGGCTGGCCGGGGGCGGGCTCGGCCACGAAGATCACGTCGATGTCGCTGGCGTAGTTGAGCTCGCGGCCGCCGCACTTTCCCATGCCGATCACGGCGAGCCTGGCCGGCACATGCGCCGCCGGCAGCTGCGAGCGGGCGACGGCCAGCGCGGCCTCCAGCGCGGCGGCGCCCAGGTCGGCCAGCTCGGCGGCGGCCTGGTCCAGCGTGACCGCGCCAGTCAGGTCCCTGGCCGCCAGGTGCAGCAGCGCGCGACGGTAGGCGGTGCCGAGGTGGGCGGCAGCGCTCGCGGGGCCGGCGCCGGGTGCTGCCGCGGCCACCGGCTCGGCGTCGCCGGGGGCGGCGCCCACCGACCGCAGCAGCGCGGCCCGCAGTTCCCCGGCGGCGGGGCTGCGGCGGGCGCGGTCGCCGCGCAGCACCCGCCAGTCGCCGGGGTGCCTGGCCAGGTGATCGGCGAGCCCCGCGCTGGCGCCGAGCACGGCGGCCAGCCGGGCGGCGAACCCGGGATCGGCTCGCAACGCGGCGTGCAGCGCGGCGGCCGCGTCGTCCTGGGCCTGGATCAGCCGGGTCAGCCCGGTCAGCGCCAGGTCGGGATCGGCCGCGGCGCCGAGCGTGCTGATCATCGGGTCATCGAGCCCGAGCTCGCCGACGGTCCGCTCGGCGGCTTCGGCGTCGGCGAAGCCCAGCCTGGCCAGCCGGCCCGCCACCGTCGTCCGGCGCGGCCGCTCCGGCCGGTCCGGCCGCTCCGGCCGGTCCGCGGGATAGCTCACGTTCGCACCGTAGTGGAGGAGCCGCGGCCCGGCCCGCCGACGCTGCCGGCACCCCGGTATCTCGGCGCCAGGCGGGTGACCATAACCTGTCATGCCGAGCCCTGGTTTGCGCTGGCTTTGGGCCGGAAAATGCTAACAACAGGCCAGCGTATTGACGGGAGCAGCGGTCATGAAGGGAAGGGCTCGCGACATTTTCCTCGGCGTGCTGATCGGCGTGGTTCTCGCTATCCTGCTGACGCATCACGATGGGCGGAGCACAACGCCGCCACGGCCCAGCCATTCCGCTTCGGCGCGGCCCTCACGACACTCGCCCGCGCGGCACCCGGCAGCCAGGAGAACGCCGGTCGCGCACCGGTCCCGGCCGCCCGCAGCAGCCGTTACGGCCAGACAGACGCGGCCGGCCAGGCCGGCCGGCAGCTCGGGCGGCGGGGGCTCGGCGGCTACTGCCGGCGTCGGCAATGAGCTGGTCGCGGCCGCTTCTCTCATCGCTATTGCCGCATCGCTATTTACGGTGACGTTCACCGTGCGCGGCCTGCGCGCGGCCGAATAACTGCACCCTGCCGAAAGGGAGTTTCATGGAGATCCTGCTGGCCATGGCCGTCATGGCGGTAGCGGTGGCCAGCTGGTTTGTCGCGTCCGCTTTCAACACCCGGATCCGGGAGAACACGGCGCAGCTGGGCACCGCCCTGGCGGAGATCCGCAAGCTTCAGCAGGCCGTCCTCGACCTGGACCGCCGCGCTCAGCAGGCCGGAACCGTGATCGCGCCGGCGCCGACCGTCGATCCGGGCGAGAACCGGCCGCCGGCCTGACGGCCCCGGCCGCGCTGACGGCCGGGCGCGGCGGGCCGCTAGGCCGCGCTGCCCCGGCGCGGCAGCAGCCGGGCCGCGATCAGGACGACGGCTCCGGCGAGGAATTCGGCGACGTAGATGCCTGGGTCGGCGCTCCACCCGCCGGCGTAGCGGCTGAGCGCGTGCACCGCGCTGATCGCCAGGATCACCGCCGGCTCGGCGAGCAGCAGCGCGCCGGCGACGGGAACCGCCCGATAAGAACCTCGGGAACTCCACCAGGAGCCGAACGCTCCGCATACCGGCCCGCTGAGCAGGCCGGCCTCGAAGTAGCGGCGGTTAGCGCTGACGGCCAGGCCCAGGCCCGCCCGCAGCCCGTGCAGCCCGTAGTAGTGGGCGCCGAGCGTGACCGCGAGGTAGAAGCCGGCCAGCGCGAGCATGGTCGCGGCCAGGCCGATCATCGCGCCCTTGACGACCGACCTGCTCTGCAGCCCGGGCAGGAAGGCGACCAGCAGCCACGGTGCGCTGAGGTTGCCTACCCCGTCCAGCAGGCCGCCGCCCTGCCCCTTCAGCGAGGCGACGGTAAAGCCGAAGGCGAACGCGAGCGCCGATATCAGGGCGAGACGTCTGATCATGACTCACGTTAGCAAGCCCGGGGTGTCCACCGTCCCGCCGCTGCGCCAGTACAGGCCGGCCTTTCGGGACAGGAACCCCTCGTCGACCAGGTACCTGCGCAGCGAGGCGTGGTCGTCGTGCGCCGTCTTGAGGATCTTGTCGACTTCGGCTTCGGGGTACTGCCTGCCCGGCTCGAACTCCTGGGCGATGCAGTCAAGGAGCAGCAGCCGCCTGGCCCGCTTGGCCGGCATCGTGATGATCCTGCCGTCCTGCAGGAAGGGGCGAAGCTCCCGATGTTCCTCGAGTGAATGTGCCATCCCGCTCGCACCTCCTCGCCGATCGGCGCCTTGCTCGCGCCTTCAGCCTAGCGACAACGGCAGTGCTGCCAGAGCTTGAGGTTCATGCGCACTCGCCTCCTGACGCCGCCGCGGAAACCGCCGTGGTCTTCACCGGCACGCAGATCGTGATGGAGCCCGGGCGGGCTTTGATCCGCAGTTTCCTGCAGGCCGGCCGGGCGCCCCCGTCAAGCTCGTACGGCATCTTCCGGTCGAACCGCACCTTGAACTTTGTCCCGCGAGTGACCTGCACGAAGGGCGAGCCCTCCGCCTGGCCGAGGGCGAGCCTGCCGAAGGTGCGGGCCCATTCGACCGGGTTCGCCGCTGTGACCACGCCAAGCTCGAGGAGCCCGTCGTCCGGCCGCGCGTAGGGGAAGGCGTCGATTCCGCCGAGTACCCGGCCGACGTTTCCGGCTAGCACGCAGGAGACTTGGCCCTTGAAGAAGCGCTCGCCGTCGACCTCTACGGTGACCTTCGCCCGGCGCGCGGACAGGTTCTTGATTCCGGTGTACAGGTAGGCCGCCCGTCCTACCCGGTCCTTCAGGCCCCGGCCGGCATCAGAGATCATCTGGGCATCGAATCCCGCGCCTGCCATGACGGCGAAGTGCTCGCCGTTCACCGACCCGGTGTCCATCCGGCGGCGGTCTCCACGCAACCCGATCCGTACCGCCTCGGCCAGGTCATCGGGGATCTGCAGGTTCGTTGCCAGCAGGTTCGCCGTGCCGGCGGGCAGGATGGCCACCGCCGTGGCCGTCCCGGCGACCGCGTCGATGCAGCGCTGGACGGTGCCGTCGCCGCCCCAGACGAACATCACCTCAGCGCCCTGATCCGCGGCCCGGCGCGCGTATGCGGGCGCGTGACGGCTCTTCTTAACCTCATACCAGAGCGGATAGGTGACGCCTTCCCTGGCCAGGACCTCGCGGAGCTCGCGCAGGCCACCACCGAAGCTTTTGCGGGAGTGCGCCACCACGGCCACGT
>DASXME010000210.1:0-13774 GCA_036495825.1 Streptosporangiaceae bacterium | reverse complement strand
CGGGCCGGCGGTCAGGCGTTGCCCTTCACCATGTCGATCAGCCGGCCGAGCACCGCGCCGCCGCTGACCCGCAGGCCGTCGTGCTCGTGCTCATTGGTCACCCAGGCGCGCAGGCCGCCGGTCGCCTTCGCCGTCGCGAGCGAGAGGTCCGCGTCCACGTACAGGTCGTCGAAGTAGACTGCCGCCGCGGCCGGCACCGTGCTGGCCGCCAGCCGGGCCGGGTCGTACAGCGCGGGCCAGCCTTCGCGCGCGGCGAGCAGGTGGCCGGTCTCGCGCAGCGGCGCCAGCAGCGGGTCGGCGTCCAGCATCCAGGGGTAGATCATCTCGCCGGTGAACATCAGCGGCGCGTCGCCGGCCAGCGCCGGGGCCGGGTCGAACTCGGGGAACTCGGCCCGCACCCGCTGCGCGGCCCAGTTGGTCGCGGCGCCCTGGGCGTAGCAGGCCTCGTGCAGCAGCACGTACAGCGGGCTGAGCATGCTCAGCTGCGACATCGCCTGGTACCGGAAGCTGTCGGAGAGCTCGTCGCCGTCGAACGCTTCCTCCAGCAGGTAGTGCAGCGCGTGGCTGCCGGTGCTCATGCCCAGCCCGTGGCCGAGCGTCTGGAACGCCTCGACGGACAGCAGCCCGCCGTCCGGCAGCCGGACCTCCCGCTGGTGCAGGTGCCTGGCGACCCGCGAAGCGCGTTCGGAATCGGTGGGGTAAAGCTCATAGTGGGCGGCCGTCCTGGCGGCCGCGCGCGGGTACGTCCGGCGGTAGACGTCCTCGGCGGTGGCCGCCAGCCCGGGCAGCCCGCCGGTGATCAGCACCTCGCGCAGCCCATCCGGTGCGAACGAGAGATAGGTGAGCGCGCAGAAGCCGCCGTAGCTCTGGCCGAGTATGCTCCACGGCTCGCCGCCGGCCAGCGTCCGCCGGATGAGCTCCGCGTCCAGGACGATCGAGTCCGCGCGGAAGTTCGCCAGGTAGTCGGCCTGCGCTCGCGGGCTGCCGCGCCGGCCCAGGGTCAGCCGGTTGGCCGGGGTGGAGCGGCCGGTGCCGCGCTGGTCGAGCAGCAGCACCTTGTAGTCCTTCAGCGCCCGGTCCAGCCAGCTCCACCGGCCGATCGGCCGCGGCGAGGCGCCGCCCGGGCCGCCCTGCAGGAAGAGCAGCCAGGGCAGTTTCGCGTCCGCGGCCGACGGGCCGGTGACCTCGCGGGCGAACACCTCGATCTGCTCGCCGGCGGGGTCGCCGTGGTCGAGCGGGACGCTGAACACGTGGTCGGTCAGCACTGTACCCGGATGGCGGAACGTCATGATGCGCACGCTATCGCGCCCGCGGATGACGGGGGTGCGGCGGCAGTAACCGCCGGGATATCCCGTTTACCGGCCGCGGACTGTACCGTGATCAAGGTGAGCGTGCCCACGCTGCGTGACGTGGCGGCCCTGGCCGGCGTGCACCCGGCGACCGCGTCCCGGGCGCTGAACCCCGACACCAGGTCGATGACGAGCGCGGACACCGCCGAGCGGGTGCTCAGCGCCGCGCGGGAGCTCGGCTACCGGCCGAACACGGTGGCCAGGAGCCTGCGCACGGCCCGTTCGTCCAGCGTCGGCGTGGTCGTGCCGGACCTGACCAACCCGCTGTTCCCGCCCATCGTCAGGGGCATCGAGGCGGCGCTCGCACCGCACGGCTACGCCCTGCTGATCGTCAACACCGACAACGACCTGGCCCATGAGCAGCAGCTGGTCGACTCGCTGCGGGACCGCAGCATCGACGGCCTCATCCTGGCCACCGCCCTGCTCAGCCATCCGCTCCTCGAGACGCTGGCCCGCGGCGACCTGCCCGTCGTGCTGGTGAACCGCCGCCAGGAGGGCCTGCCGCTGCCGTCGGTCATCCCCGACGACGCGGCCGGCATCGCTCTGGCGGTCGGTCACCTCGCGGAGCTCGGCCACCGCCGCATCGCGCACCTGGCGGGCCCGCAGGACACCTCTACCGGCGTCGCCCGGCTACGCGCCTTCCGCGCGGCGGCCGGCGAGCGCGGCATCGGCCTGCCGGACGGGCTGATCAGGCCGTGCGCCGCGTGGTCGGAGGCCGAGGGCGCGCGGGCGCTGGGTGAGCTGCTCGACTCCGGCCTGCCGTTCTCCGCGGTCATCGCCGGCAACGACATGCTGGCCATGGGCTGCTACGACGTGCTCGGCGAGCGAGGGATAGGCTGCCCGGGCGAGATCAGCGTGGTCGGCTTCAACGACGTGCCGTTCGTGGACAAGCTGCGGCCCGCCCTGACCACCGTGCGCATCCCGCAGCATGACCTCGGGGCGGAGGCGGCCAGGCTGCTGCTCGGCCAGATGCGGCAGCTGCGGCACGAGGAGCAGTCCGTGCTGATGCCGGTCCGGCTGACCGTCCGGGGGTCGACCGGGCCGCCGGGGGCGCGGGTCCTGAGATAGTTTTTGCCGTTGGTCGACCGGGTAGCCAGGGAGCCTGCCCCGTCTGCGAGAGGAATCCATGGAACTGCATGCACTCCGGCTGGCCCGGGGCCGGCGGGCCTGGCGGGCCCCGCTGGCCGCGCTGGCCAGCCTGGCCGTCCTGGCGGCGGGTGGCTGCTCGGCCGGCGCCCCGCTGCACACGGTCACGCCCACGCCCACGGCGACCCCGAGCTCGCCGGTCGTGCCGGCCGAGCCGTCCGGCACCGGCGGCCGGTCGGGCGTCAGCTCGGGCGCCCTGTTCGGCGGGGATGTCCCGCTGGCCACCGAGGCGGCGAAGCTAGGCCGCAAGCTGGCCATCGTCCGCGACTACTACAACGTGGGCGAGAGCTTTCCCAACGCCACCGACCGGCAGCTGATGGCCGGCGGCAGCACGCTGCTGGTCAGCCTGGACACCACGGGCAGCCCGAGCTACGCGTCGATCGCCGCGGGCGGCGCGGACGCGACCTTCCTGCAGTTCATGCGGGCGATGGAACAGGCCGCGGTGACCTACCACCTGGGCTCGATCTACTTCTGCTTCCAGCACGAGGCGAACTCTGCCGTGCATCAGTCCCCTGGCACGCCCGCCCAGTTCGTCCAGGCTTGGAAGCACCTGCACCAGCTGGCCGCTTCGGCCCACCTGAACTGGTACGACGGCGGGCGGCTGCACTGGGTGCTGATCCTGACCAACCCGGCGTACCGCAACGGGACGGCCGATCAGTACTTCCCCGGCACGAACGAGGTCGACATCATCGGGGCGGACGGGTACAACACCGGCACCTGCCGGCAGGCCCTGTCCGGCAACGTGGTGTCGGCGGGCGGCAAGGTGAAGACGCCGGACCAGCTGTTCGGCCCGGTGCTCAAGTTCGCGGCCGACCACGGCGGCCTGCCGGTGTTCATCGCCGAGTGGGGCAGCATCCCGTACTCCTCGTCGGCCGTGCAGCCGGACTACATCCGCCAGATGCAGAGCTTCGTGGAGAGCAACCCGGAGATCGCGGCCGCGATGTACTGGAACAGCCACGGGCGCGGCAACGGCTGCGACTACAGCCTGAACGACCGCGCCTCCGCGCTCAGCGCGCTCGCCGCGATGGGGCACGCGCGCAGCCTGCAGGGCCACGTGGTGCAGCCGGGCTAGCGCGGGCGCCGCTGCCGGGTCAGCACTGCCGGGTCAGGCGGTCATGCCGAGCGAGCGCTTGAGGAAGTCGACCTGCAGCACCATCAGGTTCTCCGCGACGTCCTCTTCCTTGGCCATGTGCGTGCTGCCCGGCAGCGGCAGCATGGTGTGCGGCCGGCCCGCCGCGAGCAGCGCCGAGGACAGTCGCAGCGAGTGCGCCACCAGCACGTTGTCGTCGGCGAAGCCGTGGATCAGCATCAGCGGCCTGCGCAGCTTCGGCGCGTCCGCGATCAGCGAGTTGTGCTCGTAGACCTCCGGGTGCTCGTCCGGCAGGCCCAGGTAGCGCTCGGTGTAGTGGGTGTCGTAGAGGGCCTGGTCGGTGACCGGGGCGCCGGCCACGGCGGCGTGGAAGACGTCCGGCCTGCGCAGCACGGCGAGCGCGGCCAGGTACCCGCCGTGCGACCAGCCGCGGATCGCCACCCGGGAGGTGTCCAGCTCCGGATGGGCGGCCGCCACCGCGGTCAGCGCGTCGATCTGGTCCTCGATGTTGGGCGTGGCCTCGTCGTACTTGACCAGCCGGTCCCAGTCCGGGCCGCGGCCCGGCGTGCCGCGGCCGTCGGCGCGGAGCACGGCGAAGCCCTGGTCGGCGAACCACTGCGAGGTCAGGTAGATGTCCAGGGAGGACCGCACGACCTGCGCGGCCGGGCCGCCGTACGGGTCAAGCAGCACCGGGAGGCGCTCGCCGCCGCCCGGGCGGTAGCCGCGCGGCAGCAGCAGGGCGCAGCGCAGCCGGTGCTCGCCGACGGTCAGCAGCGTCACCTCCGGGGTCAGCACCGGGGTCTCGGCGAGGGACGCGATCTCGCCCGCGTCCGCGCCGCCGCGGCGGACTCGCACCGACACGCCGGGCCGCTCCATGGACCGGGAGGCGATCACGGCGACGCCTGCGGTCCTGGCCGCGGTGTGCAGGCCAGGCTCGTCGGTGACCCGGGTCAGCGTGCCGCGGCTGGCCGCGTAGACGTGCAGCTGGGTGGGATCCTCGGCGGTCGCGGTGAACAGGACGTCTTCGCCGACGTCGAGGACGGCGCTGACGTGCACGGCCGCGCTGCCCGCCGGGGTCACCGGCTCGTCGCCGATCATCAGCCGGTACGCGCCGTCGCGGGCGACCACCCGCACCAGGTCGCCGCCGGCCGTCCAGGCCGGGGTGCCGGGCACGATGTCCACCCAGGCCGGGTCGGTGTCCTCGCGCAGCAGGCTGGTGGTCCCGTCCGCCGCCACCGCCAGGATGCGCATCGTTCCCTGGTCGCGCGTCTGGACGGCCAGCAGGGCCGGGCCGTGCGCGGACCAGTGCACCGCGGCCAGGTAGGGGTACGCGGCGGTGTCCCATGGCACCGGCCGCCTGCTGCCGTCCAGCCCGGCGAGGATCAGGGTCACCTCGGCGTTGGCCGTGCCCGCGGCGGGATAGCGGATCTCGGTGGCGGGCCGCTCCGGGTGGGCCGGGTCGAACACGTGCCAGCGGGCCACCATGCTGGTGTCGACCCGCGCGGCGAGCAGGCTCTGCCCGTCGGGTGACCACCAGAAGCCGCGGATCCGGCCCATCTCCTCGGCCGCGACGAACTCGGCCAGGCCGTAGGTCACGTCCGGGCCGTCGGGCGAGGCCAGTGCGCGGTCGCCGGTGCCGTCGGCGGCCACCACGCGCAGCTCTCCCCCGGTCACGTAGCCGACGTGCCGGCCGGCCGGGTCGGGCCGCGGATCCATCACCGGCCTGGCGGCGGGCAGCTCGGTGACGCCGCCGCCGGCGCCACTGGACAGGTCGGCGACGAACAGCCGCCCGGACAGGGCGAAGGCGGCGATCCGCACCTCGTCGTCGGTGGCGTAGGCCACGACCCCGGCCGCGGACTGCCGGGCGCGCTCGCGGCGGGCCATCTCCTCCGGCGGCACGTCGTCGTCCGCGCCGGACAGGATGACCGCCGGATCCGCGACGACGTGCTCGGTGCCACCCGCGACGTCGCGGACCCACAGGCAGGTGCTTTGGTCGGTACCCGACCGCGTCCGCAGGAAGGCGACCCGGGAGCCGTCGGGGGCGATGGCGAAGGCGTGCGGGACGCCCAGGCCGAACCTCTGCGTGCGGGCAGCCTGACGGGGGAAACTGGTCTCGGCGGTCATGATGCGATCCTCGCAGATCCCCGGCCGCCTCAGCTGCCGAGGTAGCGCAGCACGGCGAGGACCCGGCGGTTGTCGCCCTCGGAGGGCGGCAGGCGCAGCTTGGCGAAGATGCTCGCCACGTGCTTCTCGACCGCGCCGCCGGTCACGACCAGGGCGGCCGCGATCCCGGCGTTGGAGCGGCCTTCGGCCATCAGCGAGAGCACGTCGCGCTCCCGTGCGGTGAGCGAGGCCAGCCCGCTGCTGCGCCGGCTGGCGCCGAGCAGCTGGCTGACCACCTCGGGGTCGAGCGCGGTGCCGCCGGTGGCGACCCGCTCGAGCGCGTCGGCGAACTCCGCGACGTCGGCCACCCGGTCCTTCAGCAGGTAGCCGACGCCCGAGGCGTTGCCCTCGAGCAGCCGGGCGGCGTACCTGGTCTCGATGTACTGGGAGAAGACGAGCACCCCGGTGCCCGGGTGGTCGCGCCGGAGCGCGACGGCGGCCCGCAGGCCCTCGTCGGTGTGGGTGGGCGGCATCCGGATGTCCACCACCGCGACGTCCGGCTGGTGCCTGGCCACCGCGGCGATCAGCGCGTCGCCGTCGGCGACCGCCGCGCAGACTTCGTGGCCGCGGTCGGTGAGCATCGTGGTCAGGCCCTCGCGGAGCAGGCCTGCGTCCTCGGCGATGACTACCCGCATGGCTCTGCTCCCCATGGCTCTGCTCCCCATGGCGCCGCTCTTCATCGTGCTCCCCATGGCGGTGATGCTTTCATGCTCGCAGGGGGAGCTCGACGGTGATCACGGTCGGGCCGCCGGGCGGGCTGTCCAGGGTCAGGCGGCCGTCCACGGTCCGTACCCGCTGCACCAGCCCGGGCAGCCCGCTCCCCCGGGTCGGGTCGGCGCCGCCGATGCCGTCGTCGGTGACCCGCATCAGGAACGACTCGCCGTGCTGCGCCAGCTCCATGATCACCCGGTTCGCGCCGCTGTGCTTGGCCGCGTTGGCCAGCAGTTCCGCGGCGCAGAAGTAGGCGATCGTCTCGATCGCCGGGGTCGGCCGCCCGGCCAGGTCGACGGTCAGCCCGACCGGGATGATGCTCTGCGCGGCCAGCGTGGCCAGCGCGTCGGCCAGGCCGGCGTCGAGCACCGGCGGGTGGATCCCCCGGGCCAGGTCGCGCAGCTCGACCAGGGCGTCCTTGGCGCTGCGGTGCGCGGCGTCCACCAGCTCGCGGACCCGCGCGGCCTGGCCGATGTCCAGCGGCTTCCCGTCGTCGCCGAGCTTCTCCTTGGCCATGCCCAGCCCCAGGGCCAGGGCGGCCAGCCGGACCTGGGCGCCGTCGTGCAGATCCCGCTCGACCTTGCGCAGCGCGGCCGCCGCCTCGTCCACCGCCAGGGACCGGCTCGTCTCCAGCTCAGCCACCCGCTGCGCCAGCTGCGCCGGGCCGAGCAGGCCGCGGATCAGCCAGCCGTCGGCCGTCGTCACGGCCCTGGTGAGCCACGGCGCGGCGAGCAGGGTGGCCGACCCGACCAGGAACGCCGCGAACGCGCCGGCCGTGTTGTGCACGCCGAAGCTGCCGGCCGGCAGCGGAGTGACGATCTGGCTGGGACTGAATACCCGCCACCACAGCGGGCAGGCCACGTTGATCGCGCCGCTGACCCAGAAGCTCGCCGCGTAGAGCTCCAGCAGGGCGAGCGGCAGCTTCAGCGCGGTGTACGCCACCGCGCGCCAGCCGGCCCCGTCGCGGAGCCTGGCGTCCAGCCGGCGCAGCAGCCCGCGGGCCGCCACGAACGGCGGCGGCGCGGCGAACGGCCGGCCGAGCAGCCGCCCGGCGAGCCGCCGGTGCAGCCCGCCCAGCCGGCGTGCCAGCCGCAGCATCAGGACCAGCACCAGCAGCCCGGGGAACGCGCCGGCCAGCGTGGCGGTCAGCGCGGTTCCCGCGAACAGCAGGGCCACGACCAGGAAGAACCCCGCCACGGCGGGCACCGCCCCGGCCAGGCAGAAGCCGAGCTCCCGCCGGGCCCGCCGGGTGAACGGCGCGCGCAGGGCCGCGCCCGCCAGCTCACCCGCGGTAGTCCTCATCACCTCATTGTCGCCTAGCACGCCTGACCTTGGGCCGGCCGTTGACCCTGGGCCGGCCGTTGACCCTGGGCCGGCCGTCAGGCGTCCCTGCGGACCAGCAGCCAGCCGCCGGCGCCCAGCAGCACCGCCACGTACAGGCAGAGCATGCCCAGCCCGGCCCAGACCGGCAGCGAAGGCGACACCCGCCGGACCGCGGTGAGCGAGTTCTCCGCGATGATCATGGGCAGGAACTTCTCGACCGGGTCGGCGACCGAGGCCGGCAGCGCGAGCAGCGCCAGCGGCACCACGTACAGCAGGCCGACCATCGCCCCGACGGCGCCCGCGGTGTGCCTGATCACGGTGCCGACGCCCAGGCCGATCAGCCCGGCCAGGGCGAGGTACGCGCCCGCCATGATCACTGCGCGCAGCACGGCCGGCTGGCCCAGCCCGGGATGCGGCACGGTAGCGGGCAGCGAGGTCCGCATGGCGATGAACGTGGCGAAGGCCATCAGCTCGCCGGCCGCGAGCGTGACCGCGCCGAACACGGCCGCCTTGGCCGCCAGCAGCAGCGGCCGGTTCGGTATGGCGGCCAGCGTGGCCTTGATCAGCCCGGAGGAGTACTCGCTGGTCATGAGCAGCACGCCGAGTACGCCGATGGCCAGCTCGCCGAACGCCAGCCCGGCGAACCCGTTCCCGGTCGGGTCGTAGTCCGCCCGGGCGGCGGCGGACAGGTGAGCGGACTGGTGGATGCCGATCAGCACGCCCAGGGCGATCATGGCCGCGGCCGTGCCGGCCAGGGTCCAGCCGGCGCCGCGCTGGCTGCGCAGCTTGATCCACTCCATCCGGGCCACCTGGCCGAACCGGTAGCCGTCCCGGCCATCCCGGCCATCCCGGCCGGACCGGTGAGCGCCCCGGCGGCTGTCGGTGGTGATCGCGGTCATGACAACTTCACATCCTCGGCTTCCCGGGCGCGGAACTGCGCCTCTCCGTCGGTCAGGGTGAAAAACGCCTCTTCCAGCGAGCCCGACCTGGCCGACAGCTCGGCCACGGTGGTGTCGGCGAGCAGCCGGCCGCGGCCGATCACGATCAGGTGGTCGGCCATCAACGCCATCTCGCTGATCAGGTGGCTGGAGACGAAGACCGTCCTGCCCTCGGCGGCCAGCGATTGCAGCAGCGTGCGGATCCAGCGGATCCCCTCCGGGTCAAGCCCGTTGACCGGCTCGTCCAGCAGCAGCACGCTGGGGTCGCCGAGCAGCGCGGTGGCGATGCCGAGCCGCTGGGCCATCCCCAGCGAGAACTTGCCCGGCCGCTTGCCGGCCACGTCGGCCAGCCCGGTCTGCGCCAGCACCTGGCCCACCCGGGCGGCCGGGATGCCGCCCGCGGCCGCCAGCGCGGCCAGGTGCGTGCGGGCCGGGCGGCCCGGGTGGAACGACCGCGCGTCGAGCAGCGCGCCGACCTCGCGCAGCGGCCAGCGCAGCTCGCGGTAGCTGCGCCCGGCGATCCGCGCCTGGCCGCCGTCCGGGGCATCCAGCCCCATGATCATGCGCATCGTGGTTGATTTGCCGGAGCCGTTCGGGCCGAGGAAGCCCGTCACGGTCCCCGGCTGTACGTCGAAGCTCAGGCTGTCCACGGCGGCCGTCCCGCCGTAACGCTTCGTCAGCCCGCGGGCCGAAATCATCGTGACCTCCTAGCGGCACGCTGGTGCGTGCTCACTGTGATCACGCTAGGAACCCGGCCGCCGCGGCGGTATGCGGCTAGCGCCCGTCTTGGCCCTGGGGTTAACCCCCGCCGCCTATAGACTCCGCCCATGACGATCACCCCCCCGGCCGCCAGCCGGATCCCCGCCGAGCGGTCCGTCCACGCCGACACGGTGGTGGACGAGTACTCCTGGCTCAGGGCCAAGGACGACGAGCAGGTGCTGGATTACCTGAAGGCCGAGAACGCGTACACCGAGGCCACGATCGAAGGCCAGGCGGAGCTCCGCGAGGCGATCTTCGCCGAGATCAAGGCCCGCACCCAGGAGACCGACCTGTCGGTGCCGGTGCGCAAGGGCGGCTGGTGGCACTACAGCAGGACGGTCGAGGGACAGCAGTACCCGATGTACTGCCGCCGCGCCGTCCGGGCCGGCGAGGACTCGCCGCCGCTGCCTGCCGACGGGCAGCCGCTGGACGGCGAGGAGGTGCTGCTCGATGCCAACGAGCTGGCGGCCGGCGCCGACTTCCTCTCGCTGGGTGCCTACGCGGTCAGCCCGGACGGGACGCTGCTGGCCTACTCCACCGACTTCCGCGGCGACGAGCGCTTCACGCTGCGAGCCAAGAACCTGGTCACCGGCTCCCTGCTCGACGACGAGATCCCGGGCACCGCCCACGGCTGTGCCTGGTCCCGCGACGGCTCGGCGCTGTTCTACATGACGGTGGACGACGCCTGGCGGCCGGACAAGATCTGGCGGCACATGATCGGCACCCCGGCCGCCGACGACGTGGTCGTCTTCGAGGAGCCGGACGAGCGGTTCTGGGTGTCGGTGCAGCTGACCCGCAGCGAGCGCTACCTGGTGATCAGGTCGGGGAGCAAGGTGACCACCGAGGTGTGGCTGCTGGACGCCTCCGACCCGGCCGGCCCGCTGCGCGTCGTGCGGCCGCGCCGGCCGGACGTCGAGTACTCAGTCGACCACCAGTCGATGGACGGCGGCGCCGACCGGCTGCTCATCCTGCACAACGACCAGGCCGAGAACTTCGAGCTGGCCACGGCGCCGGTGGACGACCCCGGCGCGTGGCAGCCGCTGATCGCGCACCGCGACGACACCCGGCTGCTCGACGTGGACGCGTTCGCCGGCCACCTGGTGATCTGGTACCGGCGCGACGGGCTGACCGGCCTGGCCGTGCACCGCAACGCCGACGGCTCCGGTGGCTCTGATGGCTCCGGCGGCTCCCGCGAGATCGCCTTCCCCGAGCCGGTGTACTCGGTGTCGCCCGGCCTCAATCCCGAGTACCAGGCCACCCGCTTCCGGCTGGGCTACGAGTCGCTGGTGACGCCGGGCACGGTGTACGACTGCGACGTCAGCACCGGCGAGCTCACCCTGCTCAAGCAGCAGCCGGTGCTGCCGCTGCCCGGCGCGGGCCCGTTCCGGCCCGGGGACTACGTCCAGCACCGCGAGTGGGCGGTCGCCGCGGACGGCACCAGGATCCCGATCTCGCTCGTCGCCGCGAAGGGCACGCCGCGCGACGGCACCGCGCCGTGCCTGCTGTACGGGTACGGCAGCTACGAGGTCAGCATGGATCCGTACTTCAGCATCCCCCGGCTGTCGCTGCTCGACCGCGGGTTCGTCTTCGCGATCGCGCATGTCCGCGGCGGCGGCGAGATGGGCCGCCGCTGGTATGAGGACGGCAAGCTGCTGCACAAGGTGAACACGTTCACCGACTTCGTCGCCTGCGCCGAGCACCTGGCCGGTCAGGAGTGGACGTCGCCGGAACGGCTGATCGCCCGCGGCGGGTCGGCCGGCAGCCTGCTGATGGGCGCGCTGGCCAACATCGCGCCGGGGGCGGTCGGCGGGATCGTCGCGCAGGTGCCGTTCGTGGACCCGCTGAACTCCATGCTCGACCCCACGCTTCCGCTCACCGTGATCGAGTGGGACGAATGGGGCGATCCGCTGCACAATGCGCAGGTGTACGCGTACATGAAGGCGTACGCGCCGTACGAGAACGTGACCAGCCAGGAGTACCCGCCGATCCTGGTCACCACGAGCCTGAACGACACCCGCGTGCTGTATCACGAGCCCGCCAAGTGGATCGCGCGGCTGCGGGCGACCGGCAAGGGCGGCCCGTTCCTGCTCAAGACCGAGATGGGGGCGGGCCACGGCGGCCGCAGCGGCCGCTACAACGCGTGGCAGGAGGAGGCGCTGGTGCTGGCCTGGATGATCGACACGACCGCCGCCAGCCGGTGATCCGGCGCTAGCCGCCCGCTTCAGCCGCCTCGACCTCGACCCGTTCGGCGTGGCTGACCTCCACGCAGAACTCATTGCCCTCCGGATCGGCCATGGTCACCCAGCCGAACTCGGGCCGGTTGTCGCTGACCATCGAGGCGCCCAGTGCGGTCAGCCGGGCGATCTCCTCGTTCTGCGTCCGGTCGGCGGGGGTCACGTCCAGGTGCACCCGGTTCTTGGCCACCTTGCCCTCGGGGACAGGGACGAAGTACAGCTTGGGCTGGCCGGGCCCGGTGAACCGCACGAAGAACTCCCCGTACTCGGCCACCTCGCCGGCCGGCTGCCCGGTCACCTCGGCCCAGAAGGCGGCCACCGCGCGCGGATCGGCGCAGTCGAAGGTGATGTTGCTGATAAGTGACGTCAACGCACGCTCCTTTGCCTGCGAGCCCCGCTGGCCCGCGGCCGCTAATCTCCCGCCGAACGGCCCCGCGGTCAACGCAATTTCGCGGCCGGGCGCCCGGCCCGGCGGGCAGCGCTGGTCAGGCGCGGGCGCTGGTCGCGGGCGCCGGTCGGGCGGGCGCCGCCGGTCAGGCCGGGTCGAACAGTCAGGCCGGGTCGAACAGGGCGCTGACCGATTCCCCGTCGTGAATCCGGCGGATCGCCTCGGCCAGCGCCGGGCCGACCGACAGCACGGTCAGCTTCGCCGGCCGCCGGTCTGCCCTGATCGGCACCGTGTTGGTGGAGACGATCTCCGTCACGTCATCCCTGGCCGCCAGCCGCTCCAGCGCCCCGTGGCAGAACAGCCCGTGCGTGCAAGCGATCGCGACCGAGCGCACCTGCTGCTCGGCCAGCCGGTCGAGTAGCTCGTCCAGGGTGGTGCCGCGGGCCACCTCGTCATCGAGCACGATCACGTGGCGGCCGGTCACGTCGCCGATGATCGAGCTGATCGTGACGCGGGTGTCGCTGAGCCGCTGCTTGGCCCCCGCCGCCACCGGCAGCCCGAGCAGCCGGGCGAACGCGGCGGCGCTCTGCGCGTAGCCGAGGTCGGGCGAGACGACTACCCAGCCGGACAGGTCACGGCCGCGGAAGTGCGCGGCCAGTTCCTTGAGCGCGTGCAGGTGATCGACCGGCACGGAGAAGAACCCGTGCACCTGCGGCGAGTGCAGGGTCATCGTCAGCGCCCGGCCGGCCCCGGCGGCGACCAGCAGGTCGGCGACGAGCCGGCCGCCGATGGACACCCGCGGCTCGCTCTTCTTGTCCGAACGGGCGTAGGAGTAGTGCGGCATCACCACGGTGACCCTGGCGGCCGATGCCCCCCGCGCGGCGTCGGTCATCATCAGCAGCTCGACGAGGTGCTCCTGCACCGGCGGGACCAGCGGCTGGATCAGGAACACGTCCCGCTCGCGGCAGTTGGCCTGCAGCTGCACCTCGAGGCAGTCGTTGGCGAAGCGGCGCAGCCGCACCGGATGCAGCGGCGTCCCCAGCTGCGCGCAGATCTCCGCGGCCAGCTCCGGGTGGGCGCTGCCGCTGAACACCGCGATGTCTCGCACCAGGCACTCCTCGCGGTCAGGGCGGGTAGGGCGGCAGCGCCAGGGCGTTGCGGATGGCCTGCTGGACGAGCTCGCGCTCCGGCCGCGCGTCCACCGTCACAACGTATTCCTTGCGCCGGAACACCTCGAGCACCGGATTGGTCTTCTCGTGGTAATCCCGCAGCCGCACGGCGAGCGCCTCTTCGGTGTCGTCCTCGCGGGTGACAAGCTCGCCGCCGCACGAGTCGCACTTGCCCGCGGTGTGCGGGCTGTCGGCGATCAGGTTGTAGTCCATCCCGCAGCCCGAGCACAGCCGCCGGGCCAGCACCCGGCGGTGCACCTCGCTGTCCGGCATGTCCAGGTGGATGACGCCGTCGATGTCGTAGCTCTCCAGGAAGAACTCGGCCTGCGGCTGGTTGCGCGGGAAGCCGTCGATGATGAACCCGTAGTTCCAGTCGTGCTGGCTCAGCCGGCTGGTGACCACGGACTCGACCAGCTCGTCGGCGACCAGCTCGCCCGCGGCCATGGTGCGGCGCACCTGCGCGCCCATCTTCGTATGGTGCTGGACGTTCCACCGGAAGATGTC
>DASXME010000209.1:0-8072 GCA_036495825.1 Streptosporangiaceae bacterium | reverse complement strand
GGGTGGTGGTGCCGACCGCGACGCAGCTGTCCGCCTTGGCCGCCGCGATGATCGCTGGAACTCGCCGCATGACCTTCTCCTGCGTCTCGCGCCCGGCCGGCCAACTTTGGGCTCTGATCCCCTACCGCTTGACGCCTCGGGAATCGCTTCGTTTAGCTCTTCTTCAACATTTCGCACTTTGGTCACCACAGCGCTCGCGGGCTGGTTGGCTCGGTGGGGTGAGCCGATCCGTGCCCTCCGAGCCGAGGGAACTTGCCGATCTGCCGTTCGCCGGCGTGCTGGTCCCGCACGCGGGCGGCCTCGCCGAGGACGCCGTGTACGACACGGTGCACTTCGAGGCTATTGACTTCGACGGCCCGCAGGCGTCCAGTGCGCGCTTCCTTGAATGCGCCTTCACCCGGGTGACGCTGCAGGATGGCCGGCTACGGCGGGCCAGGTTCACCGACGTCTGGCTCAAGGACATCCGGATGACGCTGACCGACCTCGCGGAGACGCAGTGGTCCGACGCCACGTTCAGCGGCGGGTCGCTGGCCGGCCTGGAGGCGTTCGGCACGCGGCTGGACCGGGTGGTGTTCGCCGGGTGCAAGCTCGACTCGGTGAACTTCCGCGACGCGGAGCTGACCGGGGTGACGTTCCGGGACTGCCTGCTGCGCGACGTCGACTTCGGCGGGGCGACGCTGCGCCGCACCGCGTTCAGCGGCTCGCGGCTGACCGGCGTGGACGTCAGCCGGGCGACCCTGGACCAGGTGGATCTGCGCGGCGCGGAGCTCGGCCTGATCATCGGCCCGGACGCGCTGCGCGGCGCCATCATCAGCTCGGGCCAGCTCGCCACGATCGCGCCCATGCTGGCCGAAACGCTGGGCATCGTCGTCGACGACGGCTAGCTGCGTTGCCGACCGTGACGGCACCGCGCCGGGCGCGGAACGGTCCTGGGTCATACTCTCTCGCCGACCGTGACGCGCAGCGGCCGGGAGGCGGATCGACCGGCCCCTGCGCCGAAGGCGCTCGTTCGGGAAATGCAAGGTTTTCGCTCTTCCGGCGACCGCTGGCGGCCTGGTGCAGGGGCGGCTCGTGGCCAGCCGCGGGGTTTACCAGCACAATGGGCGAGGTGACCGCTTTTCCGCTGACCGCCGATCCTGAGGCCGTGACGCCGCTGCTGTCGGTGTCGGACCTCGGCGTCAGCTACGGCGAGGTGCTCGCGCTGGACGGGGTCACGCTGCACGTGCGGAGCGGGGAACTGGTCGCGCTGGCGGGCGAGAATGGGGCAGGCAAGACCACGCTGGTGCGCTGCATCGCCGGCGACATCGCACCCAGCAGGGGGCGGGTCACCGTCGCGGGCCGGCCGGTGGCGGCCGACGCCAGCGCCGCCGCCAAGGCCGGGATCGCCGTGGTCTGGCAGGACCTGGCGCTGTGCGACAACCTGGACGTGGCCGCGAACATCCTGCTGGGGCAGGAGTCGCCGCGCCTGCTGTGGTCGGAGAGCCGGTTCCACGCGACCGCGGCGGCGCTGCTGGCCGACCTCCGGATACCGCTGCGGGACACGACCAGGTACGTCCGCGCGCTGTCCGGCGGCCAGCGGCAACTGGTCGCGGTGGCCCGCGCGATGAGCCGCAAGCCGCGGCTGCTCGCGCTGGACGAGCCCACCGCGGCGCTCGGCGTGATGGAGGCCGCGCAGGTCGAGCAGCTGATCATGGGCCTGCGGGAGCAGGGCACTACGATCCTGCTCGCCTGCCACGACGTCGACCAGATGTTCCGGCTGGCGGACAGGATCGTGGTGCTCCGCCAGGGCCGGATCGTGGCCGACCTAGAACCGGGCAACTCGCACCCCGATGACGTCGCGGCGCTGCTATCCGGCCAGCAGGTCGACTCTTCGGCGCGCCGCCAGCTGACCAGGCTGCACGGGCTCGCCGACCGGCTGGTGTCGGCGGACCCCTCGTCGAGCCTGTCGCTGATCTTGTCCGCGCTGGGCGCGGCGCTGCGGACCGAGCGGCTGTGCATCCACCTGGTCACCGATCAGGAGCTGACCTGCACGGCGACGCTGGGCTTCGGCGCGGGCGAGCTGGGCCCGTGGGCCAGTCTGCCGTTCGGGGCCGCGGGCGGTCCGGTCGGCCTGGCGGCGGCCTCGGAGAAGGCGGTCATCGAGGACAACGTGCGCGCCAGCAGCGCCTGGCTGCGATTCACCGACCTGGCCCGGGTGGCCAAGGTGGCAAGCTCCTGGTCGATTCCGGTGATGGGGCCGGGCGGCCTGAGCGGGGTCATCACCGTCTTCAAAAAGGACACCGGCCTGCCGCAGCGGGACGAGCTGGATCTCGTCACGCTCTACGCCGGGTACGCGGCGAGCGCAATCGAGCGGGACCGGCTGCTCGACCAGGTGACGGCCAGGAACCGGATCCTGGAGACGATCAGGGAGATGCTGCAGACGCTGGCCGGGCCGGTGCCGGTCGCCGAGGGCCTGGTCATCGCGGTTCAGCTGCTGCGCCGCGGGCTGCAGGCCGACGAGGTCGCGCTGCTCACCCAGGCGCCGGGCGAGACGCTGTCCTGGCGCGCCTTCGCCGGGCCGCGCGGCACCGACCCGGCGACGGCGCGGACGGCGCTGCGCAACACCGCGCGCAAGGCGATGGCCAGCGTGCAGCGCGACGGCGTGGCCAGGCCGCTGCGGGGCGGCGACGGGCGGCGGGTGCTGGCCGCCGCGTTCGCGGCGCCGCGCGGACCGACGATCCTGCTGGCCACCTGGCAGCGGCTGCCGGCGACCAAGGACGAGACCGCGTTCATGGAGGACGCGGCGCACTCGCTGCGGCTCGCGCTGGAGCGCGAAGAGGCCGGCCTGGCGCATCAGGAAGCGGCGGCCCTGCGCCGGTCGCGGGAGCTGCAGCGCGGCTTTCTTTCCCGGCTCAGTCACGAGCTGCGCACCCCGCTGACCGCGATCAGGGGCTACGCGTCGAGCCTGCTCCAGACCGACGTGACCTGGGACCGGGACTCCCAGGAGCGCTTCCTGGACCGGATCGCTGCGGAGTCGGCGCGGCTGGGGCGGCTCGTCGATGACCTGCTCGACTTCTCGGCGATCGAGTCGGGCACGATGCGGCTGCAGCCCGACTGGTGCGACATACCGCTAGTGCTGGACGCGGCCATCGCCTGCCTGCCGCCGGAGGCCGCGGCGGCCGTATCGGTAACATGCGATCCCGGCCTTCCTGTCGTCTGGGCCGACCACGACCGGCTGGAGCAAGTATTCGTGAACCTGCTGAGCAACGCGGTCGTCCACAACCCGCCCGGAACGCGGGTCCAGGTCACCGCGAGCCAGGAGCCCGGGCCGGGCGCGGGGGCTGCGGCGGGTCCTGAGGCCGCTGCGGAGGAGGTCGTGATCAGCGTGACGGACAACGGGACGGGGATGCCCGCCGAGTTCGTCGCCGCCCCGTTCGAGCCGGCCCGGCAGCCGGTCAGGCGACGGCGGTCGGCCAGCGCCGGGGCCGGGCTCGGCCTGTCCATCGCCAAGGGCATCGTCGATGCGCACGGCGGGCGGATCGAGCTGCAGCCGCTGCGGCGCGGAACGAGCTTCGGCGTGCATCTGGCCGTGGACGGTCACGATGGCTGAGGCCACGCCCAATACCACGCCCAATACCTGCGCCCTGGTCGTCGAGGACGACCCGAACATCGTCGACCTCATCCGGTCCAACCTGGCCGTGCGCGGGTTCGACACCGTGGTGTCGGTGGACGGCATGCGGGCCCTGCAGTTGCTGGAGACCGAGGAGCCCGACATCGTGCTGCTCGACCTGATGCTGCCGGAGATCGACGGCTTCGACCTGTGCCGCCAGATTCGCGAGCGGTCCGACGTGGCGATCATCGTGGTGTCGGCGCGCGGCGGCGAGCGAGACAAGGTGACCGCGCTCAACATGGGCGCGGACGACTATATGACCAAGCCGTTCAGCATCGAGGAGCTGCTGGCCCGGATCACCGCCACGCTGCGCCGCACCCGGCCGGCCAGCACCCCCGGGCACGAGCCGCCGGTCATCACCGCAGGCGACATCGTGATCGACCTGGCCAGCCAGCAGGTGACCAGGCTCGGGCGGCCGGTCTACCTGACCCGCACCGAGTTCGCCCTGCTGCGCGAGCTGGCCACCAACCGCGGCAAGCTGCTGACGCACGCGCACCTGCTGCGCCGGGTGTGGGGCCACGGCTACGAGACCGAGACGGAGTACGTCCGGGTCTACGTCCGGCGGCTGCGGGCCAAGCTCGAGGTCGAGGGCAGCCAGCCGCTGATCCTGACCCAGCCGCGGGCCGGCTACCGCCTCGCCCCTGAGTGACGCGAGGCTGAGCGACCGGGCTGAGCGGCCCGGGCTGAGCGACTGGACGGGGCCGGACGGGGCTGGACGGGGCCGGACTTTTCGGAACTTTCCGGAATTTCCGGGCGCAAGGTCGCGCCGAAGGGGGCGTTCACAGTTTGTTTACGACGCGACGACGATGTTAAGAGCATGTTAATCGCGGGAGGTCTAGGGTGTGCTCAAACCTGTGGCCGGGGTGGTGTCGGCGCGGGTGTCCCGGTGTTTATACGCCGCTAGCGCGGTTATGGAACAGATGAGGTGGTTTATTTTGAGCCTGGTGACCAGGAAAAGCGTTGCGGCGTCAATGGCACTCGTCACGGGCCTGGCCCTGTCGGCCTGCGGCTCCTCGGGAGGCAGCTCAGGCGGCGGTTCGGGCGGCTCCACGAAGGTCCCGGCCATCTCGGTTAAGTCGCTCACCCGGACCTTCACCGCGATGACGGCGCTGAAGGCGCTGGCAGCGAAGGGCAAGGGCAACGTGGCCGCCATCCTTCCCGACACCGTCACCTCGGCCCGCTACACCGAGTTCGACGCGCCGTACCTCTCCCAGGCGCTGGAAGCGGCCGGGCTCACGCCGTCGCAGTTCTCGGTGCAGAACGCGCAGGGCAGCGACGCCACCGAGCTGACCGACGCGCAGGAAGCCATCACCAAGGGCGCCAGCGTCCTGATCATGGACCCGCTTGACTCCGGCGTCGGGGCCAGCATCGAGAACTACGCCAAGTCGCACGGCGTCGCCGTGATCGACTACGACCGGCTGACGCTGGGCGGCAGCCGCAAGTACTACGTCAGCTTCAACAACGTCGAGGTCGGCAAGCTGATCGGCCAGGGCATGGTCAGCTGCGTCAGCGCCTGGGGAGTGTCCCACCCCAACGTCCTGGTGATGAAGGGCGCGCCGACCGACAACAACGCCACGCTGTTCGCCCAGGGCTACGACGCCGTGATGGCGCCGTTCTTCTCGGCCGGCAAGTGGACCTCGGTGGGCACGGCGGCCGGCACGTGGGATCCGCCGACGGCCGAGACTGAGTTCCAGCAGCAGTTCACCGCGCACAAGAGCATCAACGCGGTGCTCGTGCCCAACGACGAGAACGCCGCCCCGATCATCCACTACCTGCAGACGCTGAAGGTCAAGGCCAAGACCTTCCCGATCACCGGTCAGGACGCCACCCTCGTCGGGCTGCAGAACATCCTCGGCGGTTACCAGTGCGGCACCGCCTACAAGCCGATCTACGAAGAGGCACAGGCCGCCGCGGCGCTGGCCGTCATCGTGCGGGCCGGCGCAACCCCGCCGAGCAGCCTGGTCAACGGCAGCACGATGGACACGCAGACCAACACCGCGGTTCCCTCGGTGCTGCTGACCCCGGAGTGGGTCACCCCGGCCAATATGGCCTCCACCGTTATCGCGGACCAGTTCGTTCCTGCCCAGCAACTGTGCGTCGGCCAGTTCGCCGCCGCCTGCAAGGCAGCCGGGATCTCGGTGTGAGGAAGGGATCTCGGCGCAGAACGGGACTCCCGCTGTGACGACCCCTAGCGCCTCCGATGGCGCCCGGCCCGCTGCGGCGGGCCGGGCGCCATCGCCCGCTGCGCTAGGCAACGCGGCTGACGGCAGCGCGGCTGAGGGCGGCGCGGGGCAGGAACCGCTGCTGCGGCTGCATCAGGTCGGCAAGAACTTCGGCCCGGTCCAGGCTCTGGCCGACATCAACCTCGACATCCCGGCCGGGCAGGTCACCGCGATTGTCGGCGATAACGGAGCCGGCAAGAGCACGCTGATCAAGACCATCTCGGGTATCTGGCAGGCTGATCACGGCCAGATCTTCTGGCAGGGCAAGCAGGTTCACCTGCACAGCCCCAAGGACGCGACCAACCTCGGGATCGCGACGGTCTACCAGGATCTCGCCCTGTGCGACAACCTGGACATCGTGCAGAACATGTTCCTGGGCCGGGAAACCCTGCGGCACTGGCAACTGGACGAGCTCAGCATGGAGCTCACGGCGAAGAGCACGCTCGCCGACCTCGCGGTCGTGTCGGTGCGCTCGATCCGGCAGCCGGTCGGCTCGCTGTCCGGCGGCCAGCGCCAGTCCGTCGCGGTGGCCAAGGCCGTGATGCAAGATGCCAAGCTCGTGATCATGGACGAGCCCACGGCGGCCCTCGGCGTCACGCAGACCCGCGTGGTGCTCGACCTGATCGCCCGGCTGGCGAGCAGGGGCATCGGCGTGGTGGTTATCTCGCACAACCTCACCGACGTCATGGAGGTCGCGGATCGCCTGGCCGTGCTATATCTGGGGCGCCTGGCCGCGATCGGGCCGGCCTCGCAATTCGACACTCAGTCGGTCGTCGAGCTGATGACCACGGGGACATCCAGCCGCGTGAAGGACGATGCCGCCGCGACGCCCGCCGCCGACCCGGGAAACGGCGAATCGCAGCGGCGGCATGATGATGCTCTCAACGCTGGGGAGGGGCTATGAGCACCGACGTGCACGAGCCGCCGCCTGACGCCGTCGCGCAGGCCGACGCGGCCGCAGCAGAATCGGCCCGGCTTGCCGCTCCCGAAGTCATTGCCAATTCGCTCGGTGAGTACGCCAGGATCTGGTTCAAGCGAGTCCGTACCGGTGAAAGCGGCGCGCTGCCCGTGACGCTGGGCCTCATCGCCATCGTCATCTATTTCCAGGTGCGCAACTCGCTGTTCTTGTCCTCCGGCAACCTGGTCAACCTGATGGTCCAGGGCGCGCCCTTTGTCCTGTTCGGGATGGCGGAGGTCTTCGTCCTCCTGCTCGGAGAGATCGACCTGTCCATCGGGTACGGCGGGGCCATCGGGGCCACGGTGACCGCCTGGGTGGCGTTTTCGGCACCCTGGTGGGTGGCCATCCTGGCCGGGCTCGCGACCACCACGGTGATCGGCGCCATCCTGGGTACCCTCATCACCAGGCTCGGGCTGCCATCGTTCGTCGTGACGCTCGCCGGTTTTCTCGGCCTCGAAGGCGGGCTGATCGAACTCGTGCAGCACACCGGTCACGGGACCGGCGGCACGATCACGATCCCGAGCAGCATCATCGACGACCTGACCAGCGGCAGCCTCACCCCGGTCGCCAGCTGGATCGTCATGGTGGCCATCGTGGTCGTGTCCGGTTTCTTCATGATCCTGCGAGACCGACGGCGCCGGGCATCCAACCTGGTCACCCCGCCGGCCAGCATTACCCTGCTGAAGGTAGCGGTCATGGCCGTGGCTGGCGTCGTGGTCGTGCTGGTGAGCAACGTCAACCGGGGCGTCACGGTGACCCTTGAGGGCCTTCCGTGGGTTGTCCTGGTCGTGCTCGGCATGCTGGTGCTGTGGACGGCCCTGCTCGGGCGAACCCGTTTCGGCCGTTACATCTACGCGATCGGCGGTAACGCGGAAGCAGCCAGGCGGGCAGGCGTCAACCTCACGATGATCAGGACGCTCGCGTTCACGCTGTGCGGGCTGACCGCGGGAGTGGCGGGCATCATCTACGCATCTCGGCTGGGCTCCAGCTCCACCGACGTTGACGGCGGCCAGCTCGTCCTGTTCGCGGTCGCGGCCGCGGTTATCGGCGGCACCCACCTGTTCGGCGGCCACGGGAAGATGATCCACGCCGTGCTCGGCGGCCTGGTGGTCGCGGCCATCTACAACGGGCTGTACCTGATCGGGCTGAGCGCGTCGGCGACGGACATCGTGACCGCCCTGGTGCTGCTGGCCGCCGTGACCGTAGACTCCCTGGCCCGCAGGGGGCGAACCACGGCGTAAGG
>DASXME010000208.1:0-11354 GCA_036495825.1 Streptosporangiaceae bacterium | reverse complement strand
GGTCGTGGATGAGCTGGGCCAGGTCCTCGATCGAGTAGATGTCGTGGTGCGGGGGCGGCGAGATCAGGCCCACGCCGGGCGTGGCGAACCTGGTCCTGGCGATCCACTGGTACACCTTGTGCCCGGGCAGCTGGCCGCCCTCCCCCGGCTTGGCTCCCTGCGCCATCTTGATCTGCAGGTCATCGGCGTTCACCAGGTACTCGCTGGTCACGCCGAACCTGCCGCTGGCGACCTGCGTGACCGCGGACCGGCGCAGGTCGCCGCGGGCATCCGGCAGGTACCGCTCCGGGTCCTCGCCGCCCTCGCCGGTGTTCGACCGGCCGCCGAGCCGGTTCATCGCGATGGCCAGGGTCTCGTGTGCCTCGGCGGAGATCGAGCCGTAGGACATCGCGCCGGTGGCGAACCGCCGCACGATGCTGGACACCGGCTCCACATCGTCAATATTCAATTTTTCCCGAACGGGGAATGGCCGGTCCCCCGCTCGACCGTGCCCCGCCGCGCGGTCATCGTCGACGCCGCGGATGCGGAGCAGGCCGCGCAGCGTCATCAGCTTCGCGGCCTGGTCGTCGACCAGCCGGGTGTACTCCTTGAAGATCTCGTAGCGGCGCTCGCGGGTGGCGTGCTGCAGCTTGAACACCGTCTCGGGGTTGAACAGGTGCGGCTCGCCCTCGCGCCGCCACTGGTACTCGCCGCCGACCTCCAGGCGGCGGTGCGGCTGGCCGGCCCCGCGCGGCGGGAAGGCCAGCGCGTGCCGGCCCGCGGTCCCGGCGGCCAGCTCGTCGAACCCGATGCCGCCGAGCCGCGACGTGGTGCCGGCGAAGCAGGTGCCGATCACCTCGTCGCCCAGCCCGATGGCCTCGAAGATCTGCGCCCCGGTGTAGGAGGCGACGGTGGACACCCCCATCTTGGACATGATCTTCAGCAAGCCCTTGCCGAGCGACTTGATGACGTTGGCGGCGGCCTTCGCCTCGGTGATCTCGCCCAGCTGGCCGCGGCGGGCCATCTCCCGGACCGTCCTGATCGCCAGGTGCGGGCTGACCGCGGCCGCGCCGTACCCGATCAGCAGCGCGACGTGGTGGCACTCGCGCACGTCGCCAGCGTCCACGATGAGGCCGGCCTTGGTCCGGGTCTTCTCCCTGATCAGGTGGTGGTGCATCGCCCCGGTGAGCAGAAGCGACGGGACCGGGGCCCAGCCCGCTGAATCGCCGGGGTCGCCGTCAGAGGGCTCGCCGAGGAGCGCCCCGGCCCGGTCCGACAGCACGATGATCCTGGCGCCGCCGCGGATCGCGGCCGACACCTCGGCGCACAGCCCGGCGATCCGGCGGCGCAGCTCGTCGCCGCCGCCGGCCACCCGGTACCTGCCGTCCACCACGTGCGCGGCGAAGCCGGGCAGGTCGCCCCGGTCGTTGATGTGGATGATCTTGGCGAGGTCGGCGCCGCTGATCACCGGGTACGGCATCACGATCTGCCGGCAGGAGGCAGGCCCCGGTGACAGCAGGTTCTGCTCGGGCCCGGTAGCCGAGGCCAGCGAGGTCACCAGTTCTTCCCTGATCGCGTCCAGCGGCGGGTTCGTCACCTGGGCGAACAGCTGGGTGAAGTAGTCGAAGACCAGCCGCGGCCGGGCCGACAGCGCGGCCACCGGGGTGTCGGTGCCCATCGAGCCGATCGGCTCGGCGCCGCTGCTGGCCATCGGCGCCAGCAGCATCCGCAGCTCCTCTTCGGTGTAGCCGAAGAGCTGCTGCTGGCGGGCCAGGTCCGCTCCGCCCGGGTCGGGCCGGTCGTCGGGGCAGCGGGTGTCCGGCAGGTCGTCGAGGTGCAGCAGGCCGGCGTGCAGCCAGTCCGCGTACGGGTGCCTGGCGGCCAGCGCGGACTTGACCTCCGCGTCCTCGACGATCCGCCCGCGCGCGGTGTCGGCGACGAATATCCGGCCCGGCTGCAGCCGCCCCTTGCGCACCACCGTGGCCGGGTCGATGTCGAGCACGCCGACCTCGCTGGCCAGCACGACGAGGCCGTCGCTGGTCACCCAGTACCGGCCCGGCCGCAGCCCGTTGCGGTCGAGCACCGCGCCGATCAGCGTGCCGTCGGTGAAGGCCACGCAGGCCGGCCCGTCCCACGGCTCCATCATCGAGGCGTGGAACCGGTAGAAGGCCCGCAGCGCGGGGTCCATCCCGGCGTGGTTCTCCCACGGCTCGGGGATCATCATCAGCACCGACTCGGGCAGCGACCTGCCGCCCAGGTGCAGCAGCTCCAGGCAGGAGTCGAAGCTCGCCGAGTCACTCTCGTGCTCGCTGAGCAGCGGGAACAGCCGGTCCAGCCCGCGGCCGTCCGCGCTGTCATGAAGCAGCGGCGTGGCCAGCATCGACTCGCGGGCGCGCATCCAGTTGCGGTTGCCCCTGATCGTGTTGATCTCGCCGTTGTGCGCGATGAACCGGAACGGGTGGGCCAGCGGCCAGGACGGGAACGTGTTGGTCGAGAACCGCGAGTGCACCAGCGCCAGCGCGCTGGCGTAGCGCGGGTCGGACAGGTCGGGGTAGAACCGCTCCAGCTGGGTCGCGGTGAGCATCCCCTTGTACACGATCGTCCGTGACGACAGGCTGGCGAAGTACAGGCCGGCCTCGTGCTCGGCTCGCTTGCGCAGGCAGAACGCGAGCCGGTCCAGGCCGAGGTCCCGCTCCCCGCCCGCTCCCGCGACGAACAGCTGGCGCAGATCCGGCAGCGTCGCCCTGGCCCCCCGGCCGCAGGCGGCCGGGTCGTGCGGGACGGCGCGCCAGCCGAGCACGCGCAGCCCCTCCTGGCCCGCGATCAGCTCGACCGCCTCGACCGCCGCGGCAGCCGCCTCCTGGCCGGCGGGCAGGAAGGCCAGGCCGGCCGCGTACGCACCCCGGCCAGGCAGTTCAAGACCGCATTCCAAACGGAGAAACCCGTCAGGGATCTGGGTAATGATCCCCGCGCCATCACCGGTGTCCGGGTCGCTGCCCTTGGCGCCGCGATGATCGAGATTGCGCAGCACGGTCAGGCCCTGGGCCACGACGTCGTGACTGCGCCGCCCCGGCAGGTCGGCCACGAACCCGACTCCGCAGGCGTCATGCTCGTTGCGCCGGTCGTAAAGCCCCTGGCTCGGGTGGCTGCCTGCGGGGTCCGGGGTCGCCCCCGGGGCTAGCACTGCGGGGTGCCGGAAAGTATCGGCAGAGGCCATTGTGCTCCCTGTCGTCTCGACTGCGGTTATCAACTGCATTCGGGACAACATTGGCCCTGCCCGGCTAACACCCGGACGTTACAGCGAGGTTACCTCACTGGTTCATTCTTCCCCGTGACCGCCGGGTGAACAACCCCGGCGGTAGCACCGGGACGCACCTCGTCCCGCAGGATCCTCAGCGCACCGAGCAGGCAGTCCAGCTGGCCGGGGGTCAGCAGCCCGGTGAACCAGCGGTCGATGTCGCGCACGTGCGCCTCCACCACGCCGGCCAGGATCTCCTGGCCCGCCTCGGTCAGCACCGCGAACGCCCCGCGCCGGTCGGACGGGCAGATCTCCCTGCGCACCAGCCCGCGGCCCTCCAGCCGGTCCACCACCCGGGTGATGCCGCTGGTCGACAGGGCGGTCTGGGTGGCCAGGTCGGTCATCCGCAGCCGCTGGCCCGCCGACCGGGCGAGCCGGATCAGCACGTCGAAGTCGGTAACCGACAGGCCGGTGGCGGCGAGCGCGGGCACGATCTTGGCCTGCAGCCCGGCGAACGTCTCGGCGAGCAGCCCCATGGCGGTCAGCCTGGGGTCGTCGAAGGGCCCTGTGTCCGTGATCACGAGTCCATCCTACTGTATTTGACACGCGGAATACTTTTCAGAACAATACTTGTTGCTGCAATCATCCACGCCGCAATGACTCGGTACCGCGGGCCGCGGCACGTGACGCAAGGGAGAGCATGATGACTGAATCCGCCACCGCCGCGCCCGCCACCAGGACGCTGGACGGCCTGACCATACCCGTGCCCGGCACCTTCGACCTGGACCCGGCGCACACCCGGATCGGCTTCTCCGCCCGGCACATGATGGTCAGCAAGGTACGCGGCCGGTTCGCCGATTTCACCGGCTCGATCACCGTGGCGGACGAGCCGCTCGCGTCCACCGCCGAGACGGTCATCAGGACGGCCAGCATCGACACCGGCTCGGCCGACCGTGACCAGCACCTGACCAGCCCCGACTTCCTTGACGTGGCGAACTTTCCCGAGATCACCTTCCGCACCACCCGGGTGACCGGGGTGCGCGGGCACGAGCTCACCGTGCTCGGCGACCTGACCATCAAGGGCGTGACCCGCGAGGTCGAGCTGAAGGTGGAGCTCGAGGGCGTCGGCAACAGCCCGTGGGGCAAGCAGGTGATGGGCTTCAGCATGAGCACCGAGATCGAGCGCGAGGAGTTCGGCATCACCTGGAACGTCGCCCTGGAGACCGGCGGCGTGCTGGTCGGCAAGACCGTGAAGATCGAGATCGAGGGCGAGGCCGTCCGCCGCGACTGAGCGGCCAGGCATCGCAGACAGGCACCGGGCAGCGCAGGGCACCGTCCCTGGCTGCCCGGTGATCATTTCGCCTCCAGGAGTCCTGGTCACCCGTGCTCGGCCAGCGGCTGGCCGAGCTGCTTGACTCCCTTGTTGTCGAAGTACCCGGTGGCCGTGCAGTTGGCCGGCGACAGGCAGGAAACCGCCTGCAGCCGAGAGGCGGCGGCCCGGCCGGGGACGGCCGTGGCGTCGATGGTCCAGCCGCTGGCGGGATTCCAGCTCTCGGCCGTGGGCGCCGGTGCCGACGGGTTTGCCAGCCCGACGGAGGTGCAATTGCGTGCCGTCGGGCAGGACACGCCCACCGGGATGTCGCGGCCAGGATCGGTCTGCTCTTTCCAGCGGGTGCCGTTCCAGCGATCGATCAGCGCGGTCGTCGTCGGCGAGCTGAAGTAAAAGCCGACTGTGGTACACGCAGTCGCTGACGAGCAGGACACCGCGCTGAGGAGGCCGCCGGCGCCGGCCGGGGAGGGGACGGGCTGCGTGCTCCAGTTGCTGCCGTTCCAGCTCTCGGCCAGCGGCTCAATGCCCGCAGTCCCGACATACCTCCCGACCGCGATGCACGTCGCCGGTGATGGGCACGAGACGCCATTGAACGAGGCATTGGCAAAACCATCCGCGGTGGGCGCGATCGTCCACGTGCTGCCGTCCCAGATCTCGGCCAGCGTTTCTTCCGGGCCCTGGTTCTCGACGGACGTCCCCACGGCCATGCAGAAGGTGGCGGACGTGCAGGACACGCCGGCTAGCCCGACCGACCCTCCCCCGGGCGGGTCGGGCACGGGCTGGATCGCCCAGGCTGTCCCGTCCCAGGTCTCGGAGAGCGGCTGGGCGCCGCTGGTCTCCGAGACCACCGTTTGCCCCACGGCCATGCAGAAGGCGGCGGAAGTGCAGGACACCGCCAGCAGGAAACCGGCGTCTTCCGGCGGCACGGGGGCCACCGACTGGACCGTCCAGCCACCGCCGCTGGTCTTGCGCTCGGCGAACGGCTCAGCGAAGAACCTGTTCGTGAGACCCAGCTGGTCGTAGTAGCCGACGGCGGTACAGGTCCCGCCGGTGATGCAAGACACGCCGGGCACCTGGGTGACCTCGGTCAACGGCGGTGGCATGTGCTGGACCGTCCAGCTGGCGCTGGTGCTGGCGCTGGCCGGGCCGCAGGTTAACAGCCCGGCGCCCATCACCGCCGCCGCGACCACGCCGACTGCACTCGGAAAGACTCGCTTTGCCATGTTCTTCTCCCTTTCACCCGACCGCGCCGGGATGGGTCCCGCAGGTGAGACGCGCGAATCGCGGCGGCCGTTTACGGCGTGTCGGAGGAGACGGCCGCCGGGCTGCTCGCGGGCGGTGCGGGCTGATCCTGCTCGACCAGCGGGTCGGGGCCGCGGAAGTGCCGCGTCCGGTACAGGTAGCCGACCGCGCCGGCGAAGGCCAGGATCGCGATCCACTCGTTGACGCGCAGGCCGGCGATGCGGTGCGCGTAGTCGATCCTGATCGCCTGCGTGACGAACATGCCCGCCGCGCAGGCGGCCACGTACAGCGCGAACATCCGGTCCCCGGTCAGCGGGAACCGGCGCGCGGCCCCGATCAGCAGCAGCCCGGCCGCCACATCCCAGAGCGAGTCGTACAGGAAGGCGGGCTGGAAGTTCACGAAGCTCTCGTAGCCGGGAACCCGGTGCGCGGGCGCGATCTGCACGGCCCACGGGAGCGACGAAGGGCGGCCGTACAGCTCCTGGTTGAACCAGTTGCCCCAGCGCCCGATGGCCTGGCCGAACGCGATACCGGGGGCCGCGGCGCCGGCCACCGGGCTGAGCCGCACGCCGGCCCGCCGGCAGGCGATCCAGGCGCCGGCGAAGCCGAAGACGATCGCCCCGGGCAGGCCGATGCCGCCGTCCCAGACCCGGAAGATGCTGGTCCAGTCGCGGTTCCTGCCGAGGTACATCTGGTAGTCGGTGAGCACGCTGTCCAGCCGGGCACCGGCCAGCCCCAGCGGAACCGCCCAGGTCGCCACGTCGAGGATCAGCCCCGGCCGGCCTCCGGCGGCGCGGTAGCGCGCGCTGGCCACCCACAGGGCCACGACGACGCCGAGGGCTATGCAGAGCGCGTACGCCCTGACCGGAAGCGGGCCGAGGTGCCACACTCCCTGCGCCGGGCTCGGAATGTATGCGGTCGACATGTTCCGTGAACCCTACCGCGTCAGCTTATGACCGGGCACTTAGCGCGATTCGGCGGATCCGGGGCCTGCTCAGGGAGCCGCGGCACCGTGCGCCGCCGGGGACCTGACGCCCGCGGCGAGGTCGGCCGCAAGCTCCGCGACGGCGGCGATCCCGGCCGCGGGCTCCGCCGCCTCCAGCAGCCGCTGGACGAACGCGGACCCGACGATCACCCCGTCCGCGAAGCGGGCCACCTGGGCCGCCTGGGCGCCGTCCCGCACGCCGAGCCCGACCGCCACCGGCAGCCGGGTGTGGCCGCGCACCCGGCCGACCAGTTCCGCCGCGCCGCCGCCGACCGCGTTCCGCACACCGGTCACGCCCATCAGCGAAGCCGCGTAGACGAAGCCGCGGCAGGCCGCGGCGACCCGGGCGATCCGCTCGTCGGTGGAGCTGACCGCGACCAGGAAGACCGCGTCGAGGTCCCGCTCGGCCGCGGCTTCCAGCCACGGATCCGCCTCATCCGGCGTGAGGTCCGGGGTAATCAGGCCCGACCCGCCGGCCGCGGCGAGGTCGGCGGCGAAGGACCGCACGCCGTACCGGTCCACCGGGTTCCAGTAGGTCATGACCAGGGCCGGAACGCCGGCCCCTGCCACCGCCTCGACCGTGCGCAGCACGTCGGCCACCCTGACCCCGCCGGTCAGCGCGCGGTGCACCGCCTCCTGGATGACCGGGCCGTCCATCAGCGGGTCGGTGTACGGCAGGCCTATCTCCACGATGTCGGCGCCCGCGCGCGCCATGGCCACGGCCGCCTCGATCGCGACATCCACGGTGGGAAATCCGGCCGGCAGGTAGCCGATGACCGCGGCGCGGCCTTCGGCGGCCGCCTTCTCCAGCGCCACCGATACAGCGCTCACCTAACCACCCCGTCCATCGGCCCGAACTCCAGCGCCCCCGAGATTTGGGCTCACCTGGCCGCCCCGTCCATCAGGCCCGACTCCAGCGCTCCCGGGATCGCGCTCATCCGGCCGCCCCGTCCATCAGGCCGAACCATTTCGCCGCGGTGTCCATGTCCTTGTCTCCGCGGCCGGACAGGTTGACCAGCAGGAGCGCGTCGGGGCCGAGCTCACGGCCGACCTCGAGCGCGCCGGCCAGCGCGTGCGCCGACTCGATCGCCGGGATGATCCCCTCGGTCCGGCACAGCAGCGCGAAGGCGCTCATCGCCTGCCGGTCGTCCAGGGCGCGGTAGCTGGCCCGGCCGGTCTCGTGCAGCCAGGAGTGCTCGGGCCCGACGCCCGGGTAGTCCAGCCCGGCCGAGATCGAGTGCGTGTCCAGCGTCTGGCCGTCGCTGTCCTGCAGCAGGTAGGTGCGCATGCCGTGGATCACGCCGGCCGACCCGGCCGCCAGCGTGGCGGCGTGCCGCCCGGTCGATACGCCGTCGCCGCCCGCCTCGCAGCCGATCAGGCGGACCGCCTCGTCGGGAATGAACGCGTGGAACACCCCGATGGCGTTGGAGCCGCCGCCGACGCAGGCGATCACCGCGTCCGGCAGCCTGCCCGCCAGGGCGAGCACCTGCTCGCGCGCCTCCAGGCCGATAATCCGCTGGAGATCGCGCACGATCATCGGGAACGGGTGCGGGCCCATCACCGATCCGATGCAGTAGTGCGTCGTCTCGACCG
Source organism: Streptosporangiaceae bacterium (assembly GCA_036495825.1). GTDB lineage: Bacteria > Actinomycetota > Actinomycetes > Streptosporangiales > Streptosporangiaceae > PALSA-505. Next base: position 2,987 of record DASXME010000208.1, on the reverse strand, counting down.
AGGTGACCCAGTCCCTGAACGCCTCGTTGATCGCGTCCTTGAGCGTGCGGCTGCCGATGGTGACCGGCACGACCTCGGCGCCGAGCATCCGCATCCTGGCCACGTTGAGCGCCTGCCGCCTGGTGTCCTCTTCGCCCATGTAGACCACGCAGTCCAGGCCGAGCAGCGCGCACGCGGTGGCGGTGGCCACGCCGTGCTGCCCGGCGCCGGTCTCCGCGATCACCCGGGTCTTGCCCATCCGCTTGGTGAGCAGCGCCTGGCCGAGCACGTTATTGATCTTGTGGGATCCGGTGTGCGCGAGATCCTCACGCTTGAGCAGCACCCGTGCACTGCCCGCTTCGGCGCCGAACCTGCGCGCCTCGGTCAGCGCCGTGGGCCGCCCCGCATAGCTGGCGAGCAGCGCGGCCAGCTCGGACTGGAAGGCCGGGTCAGCCCGGGCGCTGGCGTAGGCGTGAGTCAGCTCGTCCAGCGCGGGCATCAGCGCCTCGGGCGCGAACCGTCCCCCGTAGCGGCCGAAGTGGCCCGAAGTATCAGGTTGTTCAGCCGTAGTGGCGATCACTGGCGATTCCCCGTTCGGAAAAAATTCATCTCCGGTCACGGAGGGCCGGATGCGAGCCCGCGGTCACCAGATCGGCCACCGCCGCCCGCGGGTCCTTGTCGGTCACCAGGCTCTCGCCGACCAGCACCGCGTCGGCCCCGGCCGCGGCGTAGGCCAGCAGGTCGTGCGGGCCGCGGACCCCGGATTCGGCGATCTTGACCACGCCGTCGGGGATGAGCGGTGCCAGCCGGGCGAACACGGTGCGGTCCACCTCCAGCGTGGTCAGGTCCCGCGCGTTGACGCCGATCACCTTCGCGCCCGCGTCCAGCGCCCGCATCAGCTCGTCCTCGGTATGCACCTCGACCAGCGGCAGCAGCCCGATGGAGATCGCCCGTTCGACCAGCGACACCAGGGCGTTCTGCTCCAGGGCCGCCACGATCAGCAGCGCGACGTCGGCACCGTGCGCCCGCGCCTCCCACAGCTGGTAGGAGCCGACGATGAAGTCCTTGCGGAGCACGGGTACCTGCACGGCGCTGCGAACCGCCGCCAGGTCGGCCAGGCTGCCGCCGAACCACCGGGACTCGGTCAGCACGCTGATCACCCTGGCGCCGCCGCCCGCGTAGTCGGTGGCCAGCGCGGCCGGGTCGCTGATCTCCGCCATCGTGCCCTTGGACGGGCTGCCCCGCTTGACTTCCGCGATGACCGCCACGTCGTCGCCGGCCAGCACGGCCAGCGCGTCACGCGGTGACGGCGCCCGGCGCGCCATCTCCTTCAGCCGGTCGAGCGCGACTTCCCGCTGCCGCTGCTCGAGATCAGCGCGTACGCCTTCCAGGATTTCGTCGAGCACGCCCACGCGGTTCCGCTATCCCCTCGGATCGCCGGTCGGATCGGATGCCCTGCGTCCCCGATCGTAGCGGGGAGCGGCCGGCCCGCCCGTCGGCCCCCCTCGGTTACCGGCTGGTCGGGGTGGCGCGCCCTGCCTCGGCCGGTCCAGTACGTAACCCACCCCGCGAACCGTCCTGATGACGCCGTCCGGCCCTAGCTTGGCCCGCAACTGGGCGATGTACACGTCCACGATCCGGTCCCCGGCCGCGCCGTCCCGGCCCCAGACTTCCTGCCGCAGCCGGCCGCGGGACTGCGCCCGGCCGGCCTCGCGGACCAGGCAGGCGAGCAGGTCAAACTCGGTCCCGGTCAGGGCGACGGGCACGCCGTCCCGGCAGGCGCGGCGGGCCGCCGGATCCAGGCTCAGCCCGCCGACCGTGCTGGGCGCGACCGTCGGCGCCGACGCCGTGCGGGCGGCGGCGCGGACCCTGGCGACCAGCGTCCGCGGCCCGAACGGGCGCGGCAGGCAGGCCTCCCGGCTGACCCCGATGTCTTCGGGCCGCAGCCCCTGGGCGGCCTCGCCCGCGGTCAGGCAGATCAGCGGGACGAACTCCGCGGGCGCACCGGGCGCACCGCCGCGGACGGCCGGCTGGCCGCCCGTCCGGCCCCGCGCGCCCGGCCGGACGCAGATCAGCCTGCGGATCTGCCGGGCGTCCAGGCCCGGCATGGTCAGGTCGAGCACGACGGCCGCGGCCCGGCATCCGGCGAGCGCGGCGGCGGTGTCGGCCGGGGTCCTGGTGCTGCGGACGCGCAGGCCTTCCCGTGCCAGGTAGCGGCGGGTGAGTTCGGCGACGGCGGGATCGTGCTCGGCGACCAGGATCTCAGCCGGGCGCATCGGTGAGGTCCACGCCGCGGTCGAGCGCCTCCCAGAGCGTCGCCGTGTCGTCCTCGCGATACGCCGCCCCGGCGGCGTCGGCGGCGCCGCCGCCCGGCTCCGCGCCGCCGTCCGTCGCCTGACCGCTGACCTGCCGGGTCGCGGGTGACTCCGCAGGCGCAGCCGACTCGTCCGCAGGCGCCCCGGACTCGTCCGAGGGCCCGGCCGAGCCCGATCCAGCCGAAGCGCCAGAGCCGCCGACATCCGGCCTGGCGTCGACAGTGGCGCCTGACCTGGTCGGGACACCCGGGCCGATCGAGCCCGATCCAGCGGAACCGTCACGACCACTGACATCCGGCCCAGCTCCGGCGGCAGCGCCTGACCTGGCCGGGCGCGATCCGACGAAAGCGCCAGGACCGCCGGCATCCGGCTTGCCCCCGACGGCAGTGTCTGACCGGGCCGGAACACCGGAGCCGACCAGGCCCGGTCCGGCGGAAGCGTCACGACTGCCAGCATCCGACCTGTCCCCGACGCTGGTGCCTGACCAGGCCGCGACACCCGACCCGGTCGCGCCTGAGGTGCCGGGCCGGTCGAATCGGCTGGACATCACCGGCCAGCCCGGGCCGCGCCACGCGGTCACCAGGCCCACCGCGATGACGACGACCGCGCCGGCCACGGCGCCCGAGCGCCACGGGAACGTCGCGAGCACCACATGGCTGGCCGCACCGATCGCGGGCAGCCCGCCGCCGCCCG
>DASXME010000207.1:0-22985 GCA_036495825.1 Streptosporangiaceae bacterium | reverse complement strand
CACTGGCTGCGGATCTACCCGCCGGACCAGTTCGACCCGCTGTACGTCAGCTACAGCACGCCGGTCTGCTCCGCGAAGATCACCGGCGGCAGCACCCCGCTGATGATCCTGCCCGTCCGCTCCGGCAAAGCAGCCGCACAGTCCGTCCCCTAACCGCACCCCGCTGCCCGGCCCGCTGCCCGGATGCCCGCCCCGCGGGCTGGACCGCGAAGGGCGTCGATGTGCGGTTTGCCGCCCACCGATGGGCTGCGATGGCCACATCGACGCCCTTGCCATCCCGGGCCGCCCGGGCGTGGAGCATCCTGGGCGTCGGCGATCATGGCGGGATGGGATCCTGGCCGGATGACAAGGGATGAACTGGTCCGCCGCGCGGCCGCGCGCGGCGTGGCGGCCTCGTACCGGGACTGGCGGGGCCGCGAGGTCGAGGTCGGCTCGGACACGCTGACTGCGATCCTGGCCGCGCTCGAGGACCCCGGCGGAGGCGATTCTGGGTATACGTCGGGCGTAGGAGCGGACGTTGAGCGGGCCGCCGAAGGCGCGTTCGGGAAAATGCTGGAATCCGAAGCCAGTGGGGTCTCGGCCGTGGCGCCGCAGCCGGGCGGCCGGGCCTGGGGGTTCACGGTGCAGCTTTACTCGCTGCGCTCGCGGGGCTCGTGGGGGCATGGTGACCTGCGTGACCTGGCCGACCTGGCCGCGTGGAGCGGGCGCGAGCACGGCGCCGGGTTCGTGCTGTGCAATCCGCTGCACGCGGCGGAGCCCGCGCCGCCGGTCAGCGCGTCGCCGTACATGCCGATGAGCAGGCGGTTCACCAGCCCGCTCTACCTGCGGATCGAGGACATACCCGAATACGCCGGGCTGCCCCCCGCCGACCGGCAGCGGATCGCCGCCGTCGCGGCGCCGCTGCGCGCCAGCAATGCCGCGCCCGGGCTGATCGACAGGGACGCGGTGTGGACGGCCAAGCGCGCGGCCCTGGAGATTATCTGGCTGCGGCCGCGCGAGCCGCGGCGGGAGGCCGGCTACGCGGAGTTCGTGGCGGGCGGCGGGCGGGCGCTGGACGACTGGGCGACCTGGTGCGCGCTGGCTGAGGTGCACGGCGCGGACTGGCGGGCCTGGCCGCGGCGGCTGCGCGACCCGCGCTCGGCGCAGGTCGCGGCGGAGCGGCAGCGGCTGGCCGGGCGGGCCGAGTTTCACGCCTGGCTGCAGTGGCTGGCCGACGAGCAGCTCGCCGCCGCGCAGCGGGCCGCCCGCGACGCCGGGATGGCCATCGGAATCGTCCACGACCTGGCGGTGGGCGCGCACCCGGGCGGCGCGGACGCCTGGGCCGACCAGGGCGTGATCGTGCCGGGCGTCAGCGTGGGCGCGCCGCCGGACGAGTTCAACCAGCGCGGCCAGGACTGGGCGCTGCCGCCGTGGCACCCGCAGCGGCTGGCGGCCGAAGGCTACCGGCCGCTGGCCGGCCTGATCGGCGGCATCCTGCGGCGGGCCGGCGGCATCCGCATCGATCACGTGATGGGACTGGCGCGGCTGTGGTGGGTGCCGGCCGGGATGACGCCGGACCGCGGCACCTACGTGCGCTACGACCACGAGGCGATGACCGGGGTGCTGGCCGCGCAGGCCGCCCGGGCGGGCGCGATCGCGGTCGGCGAGGACCTGGGCACGGTCGACCCGTGGATCCGCGATTGCCTGGCCGCCCGCGGCGTCCTGGGCACCTCGATGCTCTGGTTCGAGCGCGGCAGCGACGGCCGGCCGCTGCCGCCGGCCGCCTGGCGCCGCGGCTGCCTGGCGACCGTCGGCACCCATGATGTGCCGCCGGTCGCGTCGTTCGTCACCGGCGAGCACGTCGCCCTGCGGGCCGGCCTAGGGCTCCTGACTAAGACCGAATTTTCCGAACGCGCTGACGCGGCCACGTCGCTCGATGACTGGCGCCGGGCGCTCGCCGCCGAGGGCCTGATCGCGGCGGGGTCGTCGCCGTCGCCGTCGGAGTTCACCGTCGCGCTCTACCGCTTCCTGGCCCGCACTCCGGCCGCGCTGATCGGCGTGTCGCTGGCCGACGCGGTGGGGGAGCACCGGCCGCAGAACCTGCCGGGCACCAGCGTCGAGTACCCGAACTGGCGGATCCCGCTGGCCGGCCCCGGCGGCCAGCCGGTGCTGGCCGAGGAACTGCCTGGCCATCCCGGCGTGCTGGCGGTGATCGCCGCGGTCAGCGGCTAGGCCCGCGGACCGCGGCGCACGCCTCAGCCGGCCCGGCGGTCGCGCTCATGGCAGCGCAGCGCGCGGGCCACGTCGTCGCGGCACTCGCTGAGCAGCCGGGCCAGCGGCGCGGGCGGGCTGGTCCTGGCCAGGTAGTCGTCGGTGGCGTCGATGGTCTGCTGGCTGATCGCGGTGCGCGGGTAGGCGTACTGCGCGAACCACTGCGCCATGTCGGTGTTCCAGTCCCGCCACACGCCGGCCAGCACGTCGAAGTACCGCTCGCCGAACGGCTCGAGCAGCGCGGCCTGATCGGGGTGGGCGAACCCGGACAGGGTCGCGCGGAACACCGCGTTGGGCAGCTTGCCGCCGATGATCTCCTCCCACGCGGCCAGCTTGGCCGCCGCGGTCGGGATGGCCGCGCGGCACGATCCGGCGTTCCGCTCGCCGGCCGCGGTCGCGTCGCCTGCCAGCTCCTTCTCGATCTCTCGCGGGCCGGCCGCGCCGTGGCTGACCAGCCGGAACAGCAGCGCCCAGCGCAGGTCGGTGTCCACGGCCAGGCCGTCGATGCTGGCGGAGCCGTCCAGCAGCTGGCGCAGGAAGTCCAGGTCGGCCGGGGTGGTCGCGACGCCGGCGAACGCGCGCGTGTAGGACAGCTGCGTGTCCGAGCCGGGCTCGGCCGACCGCATCAGGTCGCGGAGCGCATCGGCCATCATGGCCAGGCCGGTCGGCCGCCAGGCCGGATCCGCGTAGACGCGCACCGCGCTGGAGGTCTGGCGGAGCAGCACCTGCGCCACCGAGATGTCCTGCACCGAGTCGATGCCGGACAGCACCAGGCGCAGGTAGTCGCGCGCGGTCATCTCGGCGTCCCGGCACATGTCCCAGCTGGCCGCCCAGCACAGCGCGGCGGGCAGCGAGTCGGCGAACCGGCCGATGCCGTCGATCAGCGTGCGCAGCGAGTGGTCGTCCAGCCGGATCTTGGCGTAGGTCAGGTCGTCGTCGTTGACCAGCACGAGATCGGGGCAGCGCTGGCCGGCCAGCTCGGCCACCTCGGTCAGCTCGCCGGCCGCGTCGGTCTCGACCCGGCGGCGCAGGGTCAGCGACCGGTCGCCGTTGCCGGTGTAGTCGTACAGGCCGATCGCGATCCGGTGCGGTCGCAGCACCGGGTGGCTGGCCGGCGCCTCCTGGCGGACGGCGAAGCTGGTGAACGTGCCGTCCGCGGCGGTCTCGAACTCGGCCCGCAGGGTGTTGACGCCAGCGGTCTCCAGCCACACCTTGGACCAGGCAGCCAGGTCCCGGCCCGAGGTCTCCTCGAGCGCGGCGAGCAGGTCGCGCAGCGTCGCGTTGCCCCAGGCGTGCGCGGTGAAGTAGCGGCGCACCCCAGCCAGGAAGTTGTCCCGGCCGACGTAGGCGACGAGCTGCTTGAGCACCGAGGCACCCTTGGCGTAGGTGATCCCGTCGAAGTTCACCTCGACCGCGTCGATGTCGGGGATGTCGGCCGAGATGGGGTGCGTGGACGGCAGCTGGTCCTGCCGGTAGGCCCAGGTCTTGTACAGCTGGGCGAAGGTGGTCCAGGCGGCGGTCCAGCGGGTGCCCTCGGCCTGGGCCAGCGTGCCGGCCCAGGTGGCGAACGACTCGTTCAGCCACAGGTCGTCCCACCAGCGCATCGTGACGAAGTCGCCGAACCACATGTGCGCCATCTCGTGCAGCAGCGTCTCGGCCCGTGACTCGCGGGCGAAATCGGTGACCCTGGAGCGGAATACAAGATCCTCAAGGATCGTCACGCAGCCCGCGTTCTCCATCGCGCCCTCTTTGAACTCGGGCACGAACAGCTGGTCATATTTGGTGAACGGGTACCGCATGCCGAATGCGTTATGGAAGAAGTCCAGCCCCTGCCGGGTCACGTCGAAGATCTCGTCAGGGTCCAGGTATTCGGCCAGCGACTGGCGGCAGAAGATCCCCAGCGGAATGCCATCGTGCTCGCTGCGCACTACGTGATAGGGCCCGGCGCAGACCGCGGTGATGTAGGTCGGCATCGGCGGAGTGGGCGGGAAATGCCACCGGCCGTCGGCGGAGATGCCCGGCGTGCCCGCCGCACCAGGCGCGTCCGCGCCGGCCGGTACCGCGTCCGGCGCCAGGTTGGAGACCACCTGCCAGCCCGCGGGCGCGGTCACCGTCATTTCGAACGTGGCCTTGAGGTCGGGCTGGTCGAAGCAGGCGTACACCTGGTGCGCGTCAAACGTCTCCAGGTCCGAATAAAGGTATATGCCGCCATCGGTGGGATCGGTGAACTTGTGCATCCCTTCGCCGTGCCGCGAGTAGGCACATTCGGCGACCACGCGCAGCTCGTTCGATGCGGCCAGGCCGGCCAGCTGGATCCGGCCGCCGTCGAATGCGGCCGGATCGACCGGCGCGCCATTCAGGGTGATCTCGCGCGCGGCCGGGGCAGACAGGTCGATGAACGTCTCCGCACCGGGAGTCGAGCAGCGGAATCTGACCACGGAGGTCGAGTCGAAGGTCATCTCGCTGCCGTTACGGTCCGTGAGGTCAAGCTCGACCGCATAGGATTCTACGTCGATCAGCTCGGCGCGCTGACGCGCTTCGCTGCGCGTAAGGTTTCCTGCCACCAGACGATTCCCTTCGTGTGCCGAGGCCGCTTGCGAATCCTGTCACGTCATCACACGGAATGCGCTACCCGGGGCGGGGGTTGTTGAGTTGCGTACTGGACTTGAGGACAGCCAACGGCGTTAGGAGCAAGCATGGCCGAGCAGGAGCGGACGGTCGTTGATTTCTGGTTCGATCCGCTGTGCCCCTGGGCGTGGATTACCTCGCGCTGGCTGCTCGAGGTGGAGCAGCAGCGCCCGGTCCAGCCCCGCTGGCACGTGATGAGCCTGTCGATACTCAACGAGAAAAAGGAAGACCTGCCCGACAACTACCGCGAGCTGCTGGCCAAGGGCTGGGGCCCAGTGCGGGTCTGCATTGCGGCCGAGGCCAAGTACGGCCCCGAGGTGCTCGGATCGCTGTACACGGCGCTGGGCACGCGGTTCCATAACCAGGAGCTGCCGCGCGACCGGGCCACGATCGAGGCGGCGCTGGCCGACGCGGGACTGCCGGCCGAGCTCGCCGACGCGATGGACTCCACCGAGTACGACGAGGCGCTGCGGGCCTCGCACAACGACGGCATCGAGCGGGTCGGCTACGAGGTCGGCACGCCGGTGATCTCGGTGCAGGGCAACTCGTTCTTCGGCCCGGTCATCACCCCGATCCCGCGCGGCGAGGATGCCGCCAGGCTCTGGGACGGCGTGCTGCTGGTCACCGGCACCGACGGCTTCTACGAGCTGAAGCGCAGCCGTACCCGCGACCCCATCTTCGACTGACCCGGACTGACCCGGGGCTGAACCGGCGCCGATACCGGCGCGGGCCGATCGCGGCCTGCGCCGGTATCGGCATGTATATGCCACCTTGATGCCACCTTGGTAACGCCGCGCGCGGATTCATGGACAGCCCTGCCCCGCGGTGATAGAACCGGGCCACAGACCACCCACCCCACCGGTGCAGGTCAGCGGGGTCTTCGGGAGAAGAAGGGCGCGGCCGATGACGGGCTACGTGATCCGGCGGGTCGGCACCTCGGTCATCGTGGTCATCGGCATTTCCATCTTCACCTACCTGCTGCTGCACGCGGTCTACCCGTCACCCGCCCGGATCGTTCTCGGGCCCAAGGCGTCGCTGCTGGCCATCACGACCTGGAACCGGCAGAACGGATTCTCCGGCTCGGTGCTCACCCAGTACCTGCATTACATGAACGGCGTGCTGCACGGCAATCTCGGCTATTCCTTCAAGCTGAACCAGAGCGTGGTCGCGCTGTTCTCCGAGCGGTGGGCGCGCAGCGCCTGGCTGTCCGGCGCCTCGCTGGTGCTGGCGCTGCTGATCGCGATCCCGCTCGGCATCTACCAGGCGGTCAAGCGCAACAGCATCGGCGACAACGTCACCACCAGCCTGGCGTTCACCGCCTACGCGATGCCTGACTTCCTGCTCTACCTGATCGTGATCCAGGTCTTCGCGCTCACCTTCCGCGTGCTGGGGTACGAGGCGAGCCAGTCCACCTCGGTGTTCACCGTGATGGGCGACTGGCGGGACATGACGCTGCCGATCGTCAGCCTGGCCCTGCTCATCGTGGCCGGCTTTTCCCGCTACATGAGGTCGGCGGCGATGGACACGCTGGCCCAGGACTACATCAAGGCGGCCAGGGCCAAGGGCCTGCCCGAGCGGCTGGTGCTCTACCGGCACCTGCTGCGCAACGCCTGCCTGCCGATGGTCACCCTGGTGGGGCTGTCCATCCCGGCGCTGCTGGCGGGCAATCTCATCGCGGAGACGGTGTTCAACTTCAACGGCCTCGGGCTGCTGTTCTACAACAGCCTGCAGAACGAGGACTACCCGGTCTTGCTGGCGTACACGCTGGTCGGCGCGGTGCTGACCGTGCTGGGCAACCTGATGGCTGACATCGCCCTGACCGTCGCCGATCCGCGCATCCGGCTGGCCTGACCATCTCTCGGAGGTAACCGTGGCAGGCACCGCACCGTCGCTACCGCCGCTGGACGTCACCCGCGCGCCCGCGGGCGGTGAGGTCGGCCCGCTGGCGAGCGGCTGGCGGCTCGCGCTGCGGGAGTTCGCCCGCAACCGGCTGGCCCTCATCGGCGTGGGCACGCTGGTGTTCTTCGTGCTGTTCTGTTTCGTCGGCCCGCTGATCTACCACACCAACCTGCTCAGCACCAACCTGACCGAGGCCAACTCCGGGCCGAGCGCGAGCCACCTGCTCGGCACCGACAACGAGGGCATCGACGTGCTGGGCGAACTGATGAAGGGCGGCCAGGCCTCGCTGGAGATCGGCTTCCTGTCCGCGATCATCGCGATCGTGGTCGGCGCGCTCTACGGCGCTATCTCCGGGCTGGCCGGCGGGATCCTGGACGCGGTGCTGATGCGCGTCGTGGACGTCCTGCTGTCGATCCCGTTCCTGTTCATCGTGCTGATCGTCGCGGTCAGGTACGGTGCCTCGGTGCTGTCGCTCAGCCTCATACTCGGCGCCTTCACCTGGCTGGTCCCGGCCCGGCTGGTCCGCGGCGAGGTGCTGTCGCTGAAGGTGCGGGACTTCGTGTCCGCGGCGCGGACCGCGGGGTCGGGCCGGTGGCGGCTGATCAACCGGCACCTGCTGCCGAACGCGTTCAGCGTGATCATCGTCAACGTCACGTTCAACATCGCGGACGCGATCCTGGCGGTCGCCTACCTCGGCTTCCTCGGCTTCGGCCTGCACTTCCCCAACTACGACTGGGGCGACCTGCTCTCCAACGGCACCCAGTACCTGCTGGACGGGTACTGGTGGCTGATCTACCCGGCCGGCGTCTGCATCATCGTCACGGTGATGGCCTGCAACCTGATCGGCGACGCGCTGCGCGACGCGCTGGACGTGCGGGTGCGCCGGAGGTGATTTTCTGGCGCGGCGGCGGCCTCCGGCCGCCGATCGCCTCGAGCCGTTCCGACCCAGCTGAGGAGTAGCCTGCATGGCGCCTGTCCTGGAGATCAAGGACCTGTCCACCCACATCCACCTGACGAGTTCGGTGGTGCAGGCCGTGGGCAACGTCGATCTGAGCATCGAGCCGGGGGAGTCGCTCGGGCTGGTGGGGGAGTCGGGCTGCGGCAAGTCGATGACCGGTTTGTCGGTCATGGGCCTGCTGCCGCCCGGCGGCCGGATCGTCGGCGGGTCGATCCAGCTGGACGGCAGGGAGCTTGTCGGGCTGCCCGAGACCGACCTGCGCAAGATCCGCGGCAACGACATCGCGATGATCTTCCAGGATCCGCTGACCTCGCTCGACCCGACCAAGACCGTCGGCTACCAGGTCGCCGAGCCGGTCCGGCTGCACCGCGGCGTCGGCAAGAAGGAGGCGCTGGACCGCGCGGCCGAGGTGCTGGCGCTGGTCGGCCTGCCCACGCCCACGGCGCGGCTCGGCGACTACCCGCACCAGCTGTCCGGCGGCCTGCGGCAGCGCGTGATGATCGCGACCGCGCTGGCCTGCGACCCGAAGCTGCTGATCGCCGACGAGCCGACGACGGCGCTGGACGTCACCATCCAGGCGCAGATCCTGGCCCTGCTCGATGACCTCAGGCAGCGGCTCGGCATGGCGATGCTGCTGATCACCCACGACATGGGCGTGATCGCCGGCCACGCGGACTCGGTCGAGGTGATGTACGCCGGGCGGCTGGTCGAGACGACCGACACGAGCACGCTCTTCAGCCACATGCGGCACCCGTACACCCAGGCGCTGCTCGGCTCGATCCCGCGGCTGACCCAGGACCCGGCCCGTGCGCTGCTCAACATCCCCGGGCTGCCGCCCGACCTGGCGTCGCCACCGGACGGCTGCCGCTTCGCCCCGCGCTGCAGCCGGGCCACCGACCGCTGCCGCAGCGAGGAGCCGGAGCTGATCGGCGAGGGCGACGGTCACCTCTTCGCGTGCTGGCACCCGGTCGACGGGCCGGTCCCGCAGGAGGCGCTGCCGCAGGTCGAGAGCGGCCCGGACGAGCCGGAGGCTCCTGATGCGGCGGCCCCTGATGCGACGGCCGCGACGGCTTCCGTGACCGCCGGGGAGCGCGAGGCACCGGCTGCCGTCGACGGGGCGTCGCTGCTCGAGATCCACGACGTGGTGAAGGAGTTCGGCGTCACCTCGGGGGCGGTGCTGCAGCGCCGGGTGGGCAGCGTCAAGGCGGTGTCCTCGGTCTCGTTCACGGTCAATGCGGGGGAGACGTTCGGGCTGGTGGGCGAGTCGGGCTGCGGCAAGACCACGATCGGGCGGGTCATCGTCGCGCTGGAGCGGCCCGACTCGGGCACGGTCACGCTGCGCGGCACCAACGTGTCCGGCCTGTCCGGCGGCGAGCTGCGGCGCTACCGGCGCGACCTGCAGCTGGTCTTCCAGGACCCGTACTCCTCGCTGGACCCGAGGATGCGGGTGGGCGCCATCGTCCGCGAGCCGCTGGCCATCCAGGGCATAGGCAGTCACCGCGAGCAGCAGCAGCGGGTCTTCCAGCTGCTCGACGAGGTCGGCCTGCCGCGCAACGCGGTCGAGCGCTACCCGCACGAGTTTTCCGGCGGGCAGCGGCAGCGCATCGGGCTGGCCCGCGCGCTCACCCTCAACCCGCAGGTCATCGTGGCCGACGAGCCGGTCAGCGCGCTGGACGTGTCGATCAGGGCGCAGGTGCTCAACCTGATGAAGCGGCTGCAGGCCGACCACGGGCTGACCTACGTGGTGATCTCGCACGACCTGGCGGTGGTCAAGTACATGGCCGACCGGATCGGCGTCATGTACCTGGGCAAGCTGGTCGAAATGGGCTCGGGCGATGACATCTACGAGCGCGCGGCGCACCCGTACACGGCCGCGCTCATCGCGACCGTCCCGGTGCCCGACCCCGAGGTGGCCAGGGCGCGCACCGAGGTCGGGATCACCGGCGAGCTGCCCAGCTCGATGCATCCGCCGTCCGGCTGCCGGTTCCGCACCCGCTGCCCGTTCGCCCAGCAGCTGTGCGCGGAAGAAGAGCCGCCGCTGCGCTCGTTCGGGCCTGGCCACGTGGCGGCCTGCCATTTCCCGCTGCAGGCCCCGGCGCCGGAAGCGCCGGTTCTGGTAGATAGCAATTCGTGATGTTCCCGCAATCCTGATATTCGTCCCGAAGCGTTACGCTTCGCCACATCGAGGCGGGATGGGATGTCCGGCCGGCCGGGCAGTCCTCTCCATCAGCACAGAGAGGGACCATGATGCGATTCGCCCGTCCTGGCGCCAAGATCGCCGCACTGGCCGTCGTCACCGCCGTCGCCGCGGCGGGCTGCGGCAGCAGCAACGGCTCCAGCGCTCCGTCGTCGAACACGAACGCCGGGGCGTTCGGCAAGGTACCGCCCGCCGCCAGCGGCCCGCAGCACGCCGGCACGATGACCTGGGCTGAGGCACCGGGCACCGCGCCGACCTGGATCCTGCCCATCACCACGTCCGCCGCGTTCAACGTCGACGACACCACCCAGTTCAGCTACCAGATGTGGCGGCCGCTGTACTGGTTCTCCAACGGCGTCGAGCCGACCGAGACGCCGTCGATGAGCCTGGCCGAGCCGCCGAAGTGGTCCAACGGCGACAAGACCGTGAGCGTCACGCTCAAGAGCGGCTACAAGTGGTCCGACGGACAGCCGGTCACCGCGAAGGACGTGCTGTTCTTCTTCGACGAGATCAAGGCCGGGATCAAGGAGGACCCGTCCAACTGGGGTCCGTACTCTCCCGGCCTGGGCCTGCCGGATGACGTGGCCAGCGTCAGCACGCCCGCCGCGAGCACGATTGTGTTCAACCTGAAGCAGGCGGTCAACCCGGGCTGGTTCTTCGACGACCAGCTCTCCTCCCTGAACCCGATGCCGTCGCACGCCTGGGCCAAGGCCTCGGCCAGCGGCCCGCTGCTGGACTTCACCGTCCCGGCGAACGCGAAGAGCATCTTCGACTTCCTCAACAACGCGTCGAAGTCGGAAGCCACCTACACCACCAACCCGCTGTGGCAGGTCGTGGACGGGCCCTACAAGCTGACCCAGTTCAACAGCAGCTCGGGGGCGTTCACCATGAGCCCGAACCCCGGCTACGGCGGACCGCACGCGAAGCAGATCTCCACCCTGCAGGCCGTCCCCTTCACCTCCGACACCGCCGAGTTCAACGCGGTACGGGCGGGCAGCATCGACGTGGGGTACCTGCCGCTGACCGACATCAAGCAGGTGCCGGCCGTCCAGCAGGGCGGCTACAACGTGTTCGGCTACCCGGGCTTCTCCTTCGCCTACGTCGCCTACAACTTCCTCGACAAGACCGGCAGCTTCAACAAGATCATTTCCCAGCTCTACTTCCGGCAGGCGTTCGCGCACCTCGAGGACGAGCAGGGCTACATCAGGGCCTTCTTCGGCGGCGCGGGCGGCCCGGCCTACGGGCCCATCCCGTCGATACCCAAGAGCCCCTACGTCCCGTCGAACGCGGTAACCGACCCGTACCCGTTCAGCGTGTCGGCCGCCGTCGCGCTGCTGAAGAGCCACGGCTGGGCCGTGCATCCGGGCGGCACCGACACGTGCGCGAAGCCGGGCAGCGGCGCGGGAGAGTGCGGGGCCGGGATCCCGGCCGGGACCAAGCTCTCGTTCAACCTCATCTACACCACAGCGCCCGCAGTGGTCGGCGAGATGGTCACCGACCTCGCCTCGCAGGCGGCCAAGGCCGGGATCACCATCACCCTGAAGAGCAGCAACTTCAACTACATCGTCACCTACTACGACAACCCGGTGCCGTCCGGCAAGCCGTACATCAACAAGTGGGCGATGGAGGACTTCGGCGGCTTCACCGACTCGACCTACCCGACCACGCTGTCGATCTTCAACGGCCCAGGCTCGCTGAACGAGGGCACTTACAGTGACTCGACCGCGGACAAGCTCATCAACGCGTCGGTGAACAGCAGCGACCCGACCGCCGTCAAGAACGAGGCGTCGTACCTCACCAAGAGCCAGCCCGGCCTCTTCCAGCCGAACGGCGACTACGTCGCGGTCTGGAAGAAGACCATCTCCGGCAACCCCGCCTCGTTCTCCAACCAGACCCAGTCCTATCTCACCCCGGAATACTGGTACTTCACCAAGTAGACCGGATGCCGGGGCGGGGTGCCCCGCCCCCGGCACCGTGGGCAGTTCTGACAAACTGTGGCCGTGCGCGTCTATCTGGGATCTGACCACGCCGGTTTTGAGCTGAAGGCCGCCCTGATCGAATGGCTGGCCAGCGCCGGGCATGAGCCCGTCGATTGCGGGCCCGAGGCCTATGCCGGCGACGACGACTACCCGCCGTACGTCATGCGCGCGGCGCACGGGGCGGTGTCTGACCCCGGCAGCCTCGGCATCGTCATCGGCGGGTCGGGCAACGGCGAGCAGATCGCCGCCAACAAGATCCCGGGCGTCCGCGCGGCGCTCGCCTGGACCGACGAGACCGCCCGGCTGGCCCGCCAGCACAACGACGCGAACGTGCTCAGCCTCGGCGCCAGGATGTACCCGGTGCCCGACGCCGTGGGGTTCGCCCGGGTGTTCGTGGAGACGCCGTTCTCGGGCGAGCCCCGGCACGCCCGGCGGCTAGCCGAGGTCGCCGCCTACGAGAAGACCGGCGACCTCCCCCCGCTGCCCTGACCTGCCCGGCCCTGACCGGCCAAGTGGTACTCTATCTTGTACCACTAGTGAAGGGCTGGCTGTCATGTCGATCACCGCGAGCGAGGCGCGCAAGGCACTGTTCCCGCTGATCAAAAAGGTCAATGAGGACCATGACGCCATCGAGATCGTCTCCCGGCACGGCAATGCCGTCCTAGTCTCGGCCGAAGACTACGCCGCCCTGCGCGAGGGCGCCTATCTGCTGCGCTCGCCGGCCAACGCCCGCCGCCTGCTCAAGGCCTACGAGAACGCCCTGAATGGCCTGCACGTAGCCGAGCACTCCCTGATCGACCCCGACGCGGCCGGTGCCCGGTAGCGTCGTGCGGCTGGTATTCGAAGACCAGGGCTGGGAGGACTACACGTCCTGGGTCAAGACCGACCGCAAGATGCTCGTGCGGATCAACAAGCTGATCGAGGACGTCAGGCGGGATCCGTTCGCAGGCATCGGCAAGCCCGAACCGCTCAAATACCATCTGCCCGGGGCCTGGTCGCGTCGGATCGACGACGAGCACCGCCTCGTCTATATCGTCACCGAAGCAGAGGTCATCATCCTGGCTGCCCGCTACCACTACTGACCCGATCCCACTGCGCGGCCCGCGGGCGCCCGCCCCGGCAGCTCATAGCTCAGGCCCTGGCGGAGGGGCTGACGATCGTGACGCGAGATAAGCGTTTCAGCGATTACAGCGTCGCCCTCATGCCAGCATGACCGATGACAGGCCCAGGCCCTGGGCGCTCAGAGAACGACCGGTATGTCGTCGGCACCCTTGCGGCGGTTACAGGGGCCGCACAGCAACTGGATGTTCTGTACGGTGTTGGTGCCGCTCCTCGACCAGGGAATGACATGGTCGAAATGCAGATCCTTCGTTGAGCCGCACTGGCGGCATCGCCCCTGGTCCCTGGCCGCAACAGCGATCTTGACGTCCTGCGGGATGTTGCGGGTATTGCGCTGCCCGACCGGTGCCTGTGCGTCGGGCGCGGCTGCGGGCGTCCACGGTTGCCAGCCGTCCGATGCCGCTGGCCATGACGAGCCAGGCTGCCATCCCGCCTGGTCAACGTGCGGCCAGGCCGCAGGCGGTCCGGCGGCGGGCATGGGGGGAGCCGCCGTCGCGGAGGCGGAGAACCGCTTACGCCAGGCCATCGCTATCCGGCCGATCGCATATACGATAATTCCAAATATCCACCAGCCGCCAAGCGTCGGATTCAGCACGGCAATTACCGGCCAGGCGATGATTAACCCGCCCCAGAGCCGGATCATCCGCCTGCCGCGCGGCGTCCACCGGTAACCGCTGCGAAAGCGCCGGTCCGGCACCCGCCAGGGCTCACGCGCAACCTCTTCCCGTTCGCCCATTTTCCTAGGATGACACCCCGCACTTACCCCGTCCATAGGTCATCAGACGTCGCTCAGCCGGACGGGGCGCGGATGCGGTTGCGGGACTCGGGGGGCCCGGGCTGGTTAGATGGCGGCGTGCGGATCGCGACCTGGAACGTGAACTCGGTAATCGCCCGGCTGCCCCGGCTGACCGAATGGCTGGAGCAGGCCGCGCCCGACGTGGTGTGCCTGCAGGAGACGAAGGTCGGCGCGGACGCCTTCCCCGTCGAGGCCGTCGCGCCGCTCGGCTACGCCGTGGCCCACCACGGCGAGGGCCGCTGGAACGGCGTCGCCGTGCTGTCCCGGGTCGGGCTGGACGATGTCGAGCGCGGCCTGCCCGCCGACCCCGGCTTTCCCGACGCCGGCACGCTGGAGGCCCGCACCGTGGCGGCCACCTGCGGGGCGGTCCGGCTCCGGTCGGTGTACGTGCCCAACGGCCGCACCCCCGACGACCCGCATTACGCCTACAAGCTGCGCTGGCTCGCCGCGCTGCGGGACGCGGTCGCCGCCGACGCCTCGGCGGCCCGGCCGTTCGCGGTGATGGGCGACTTCAACGTGGCGCCCGAGGACGCCGACGTCTGGGATCCGGCTGCGTTCGCCGGCGCCACGCACGTCACGCCGGCCGAGCGATCCGCGCTGGCGGCCCTGCGGGAAACCGGGCTGACCGACGTCATCCCGCGCATCGCCAAGGGCCCGCACCCCTACACCTACTGGGACTACCGGGCGGGATCGTTCCACAAGGGCATGGGCATGCGGATCGACCTGGTGTACGCCAACGAGGCCCTGACCGGCTCGGTGTCAGACGCCTGGGTCGACCGCGAGGCCCGCAAGGGCAAGGGGCCGAGCGACCACGCGCCGGTCATACTCGACCTGGAACTGTGAGCCGCAAATGAGCACCCCGGACGCAGCCGGCGCGCCGCCCGTCGCGGAACGGCCGGCCCTCGGCCAGCGCCGCCTGCTGGTCATCATCGGCGCGCTGCTGCTCGGCATGCTGCTGGCCGCGCTGGACCAGACGATCGTGGCCACCGCGCTGCCGACCATCGCCGGCGACCTGCACGGCCTGTCCCGGCTGTCCTGGGTGGTCACCGCGTACATCCTGGCCAGCACCGTGGGCACCCCGCTGTGGGGCAAGCTCGGCGACCAGTACGGCCGCAAGATCTTCTTCCAGGCCTCGATCGTCATCTTCCTGGCCGGCTCGATCCTGGCCGGGCTGAGCGCCTCGATGCTGGAGCTGATCGTCTTCCGCGCGGTGCAGGGCATCGGCGGCGGCGGTCTGATCATCGGCGCCCAGGCCATCGTCGGGGATGTCGTCTCGCCCCGCGAGCGGGGCCGCTACCAGGGCATCTTCGGCTCCGTCTTCGGAGTGACCAGCGTGGTCGGCCCGCTGGTCGGCGGCTTCTTCGTCCAGCACCTGTCCTGGCGGTGGGTGTTCTACATCAACCTGCCGATCGGCGCGGTCGCCCTCGTGGTGACCGCGGTCGTGCTGCCCGCCACGGTGACCAGGGTCCATCACGTGATCGACTACCTGGGCACGATCCTGCTGGCCGGCGCCGCGACCAGCCTGGTGCTGCTGACCACGCTGGGCGGCAATACCTACCGCTGGGCCTCCGCGCCGATCATCATCATGGCCGTGGCCGGCGCGGTCCTGCTGGTCGCGTTCGTGCTGGCCGAGCGGCGGGCGGCCGAGCCGGTGCTGCCGCTGCGGCTGTTCGCCAGCCGGGTGTTCTCGGTCAGCAGCGCCGTCGGCTTCGTGGTCGGCTTCGCGATGTTCGGCGCCATCACCTACCTGCCGCAGTACATGCAGGTCGTCAAGGGGGACAGCCCCACCGGCTCGGGGCTGAAGCTGCTGCCGCTGATGGCCGGGCTGCTGATCACCTCGACGCTGTCCGGCATCCTGATCAGCCGCTGGGGCCGGTACAAGATCTTCCCCATCCTCGGCACCGCGGCCATGACGCTGGGCATGTACCTGCTGTCGCACCTGGGCGTGGCCACCTCCACCCTGGACAGCTCGCTGTACATGTTCGTGCTCGGCGTCGGAATCGGGGCGGTGATCCAGGTCCTGGTCATCGCCGTGAAGAACGTCGTTCCCTACCGCGACCTCGGCGCGGCCACGTCCGGTGCCACCTTCTTCCGCTCGATCGGCGGCTCGTTCGGCACCGCGGTCTTCGGCGCGATCTTCGCCAGCCAGCTCACCGGCAACCTGGCCCGCTACCTGGCCGGCACCCCGATCCCGCCCGGCTTCAACGCGTCAGCCGGGGCCAGCCCCGCCGCCCTGGCCAAGCTGCCGCCCGCAGTGCACGCCGGCTTCATCCACGCCTACGCGGCCTCGCTGCACACCGTGTTCCTCGTCGCCGTGCCCATTGCCGCGGTGGCGTTCGCCCTGACCTGGCTGCTCAAGGAGGTGCCGCTCCGCCAGACCACCGCCGCGACCAACCCCAGCGACACCCTCGCCCCCACCGCGGTGCCCGCCGCCCGCACCTCGCTCGACGAGATCAGCCGGGCGCTCAGCGTGCTGACCAGCGGGCAGGGCCGCGAGCGCACGTACGAGCGGCTCGCCAGCCGGGCCGGCCTCGACCTCGACCCGCGCGCCTGCTGGCTGCTGCTGCGCATCCATGACCATCCGGGCGATGACCTCGCCGCCCTGGCCGACCGCCTGGGCCGCCCGCCCGCCTCGCTCGAACCGGTGATCAGCATCCTGGCCCTGCGCGGCCTCGCCACCCTGTTGGCGGCCGGAGCGCTTCAGCTCACCAGCCAGGGCCAGGCTGCCGCGGCCAGCCTGGTCACCGCCCGGCACGACGCCCTGGCCGATCTGGTCGTCGGCTGGAACCCGGAAGAGCATGCCGAGCTCACCGAGTTCCTTATCCAGATGGCCCGGTACCTGGTGGAAGGACCGGTCCCCGCAGCAACCTGACCTGCCGCGGGTCAGCCCTGCGTCTCAAGCGACATGCGGCGCTGCAGGTACCAGGAGAAGTACGCCCCGTACCTGCGCTGCAGCTCGGGCCGCCGCCAGTCCCGGCCGTCGATGACGCCGCGGCACGACGCGGTGCCGCAGCCGCAGGCCATCGCCCCGTCGTAGTCGTCGAACAGCGCGTAGTCGGTGGTCAGTTCCTCACCCGCCGCGATGTCCCGCATGGCGACCAGCACAACGTTCCCGGCGAAGCCGACGTTCGGCTCGCAGCAATGGTTGATGAACAGCATCACCGGCTCGTACTCGGCCTCGTCGAGCGCCACCAGGTGCAGGTCGTCGGTGATCTGAATGTCGGAGTTTTGCAACCGCTCGGGGAGCCGGGCCAAGGTAGCGGTGTCCACGATGTGGCCGCCTTTGACCGCGACCACCTCGTCCCTGGCGATCGGTGCGACAGCCATCAGCCCGCGGCCGGCTATCGCGCTGGGCTCGCCCTTGACGGCCTTCGGCGTGATGTAGCTCGCCACGGTCAGCGCCCCTGGCCCCTCCGAGTCCGCGCCCTCCGCCGCCGCGTCCCCGACGACTCGCTCGACCCGGTCTTCGGCTGGTCCTGGGTGGCATCGGGGTCAGGCGCTCGCTCCGCCGACTGACGGCTTCGCCGAATGTCGGCTGCGCGACCACCTGCCCCCGGCATTACAGATGCCCCGCTGGTCTGCTCCCGCGGCAGTTGCCCGGCATCGGCGTCAGCTCGGCCACGCGAACGTTGTGCGGGCTCTGCGGCGGACCCGGCATCGGCGTCAGCTCGACTGCGCGAATGTTGTGCCGGGCCCCGGGGAGCCCCGGCATCGGCGTCAGCTCGACTGCGCGAACGGTGTGCGGGTTCCCCGGCTTCTGCCTCGGCGTCGTGCTCGGGGCGGGGTCTTGAAATGTCCCGGGCGCGCATCGCCGAGCTAAGCGTGATCTTCATGCCGGGCATACTGTCCTCCCGCACTGTGTTCCGCTTGGGGCAGCCGTTCGCGGAGTCGGCCTTCGGCGCAGCCGACAGCCGACGGAGCGAGCGGCAGTCCCAGCCTCAGCTTTCCCCATCAAACTCAGGCCGAAGCGAGCCGGGCCGACAGGTACTCGGTGAGCTCGGCGGATGGCACCGCGACTTGCTCGCCGGTGACCATGTCGCGGACGGTGACTGTCCCCTCGGCCTGCTCCGCCCGGCCGTAGATCAGGCAGAACCTGGCCCCCGCGTCGCTGGCCCACTTTAGCTGCCGGCCGAGCTTCCCCGAAGCTCCCAGGTAGACGCTCGCCCGCGCGCCCGCCGCCCGCGCCGCCGAAGCGAAGCCAAAGCTCGCCTCGGCGAACTCGTCGCCCAGCACGGCCACCGCCACGTCCAGCCGCGCCCGCGGGCCCGCCGCGTCGTCGGCGAGCAGCGACAGGATCCGCTCCACGCCGAGCGATCCGCCGGTAGCGGGAACATCCGGGCCGCCGAGCGCCTCGATCAGGTGGTCGTAGCGCCCGCCGCCGCCGAGCGACCCGCCCGCGCCTCCTGCGGCCACCTCCCAGATGGCGCCGGTGTAGTACGACAGCCCGCGCACCAGGCGCGGGGTGAACACGACCCGGTCCGCCGGGACCTGGCTGCGCACCAGCGCGAGCAGCTGGTCGATCTGCTCAAGGCCCGAGGCGCCCTCGTCGTTGGACTTGAGCGCGGTGCGCACCCGCTCGGTGGCGTCCGGAGCAGTGAGCGCCTCGACTAGCGCGTCCGCAGTAACCTCGGCAAGTCCCCGTTCGGAAAGTTCTTTGATGACTTCGCCGGGACTCAGCTTGTCCAGCTTGTCCAGGGTGATCAGCACCGCGGGCCCGATCTCGGCCGGCACCCCGAACGCCGCCAGCAGCCCGGACAGCGCGAGCCGCGAGTTCAGCAGCACGGTGAACGAATCCATGCCGAGCTCGGTCAGCGTCTCGTTGATCGCGCACAGCACCTCGGCGTCGGCCAGCGGCGACGAGGTGCCGAGCGTGTCGAGGTCGCACTGGGTGAACTCGCGGAACCGGCCCTTGCCCGGCCGGTCCGCGCGCCACACCGGCCCGATCGTGTACCGCTTGTACGGGGTCGGCAGCTGGCTGCCGTAGGCCGCGGCCACCCGGGCCAGCGGCACCGTCATGTCGTACCGCAGCGCCATGTCCGCCTCGCCGGACGCCTCGTGCTCGCCGCGCCGCAGGATCTTGAAGATGAGCTTGTCGCCCTCATCCCCGTACCGGCCCGACAGCACCTCGAGACGCTCGAAGGCCGGAGTCTGCAACGGCTCGAACCCGTAGCGCGCGAAAACTCCTTTTATTTTCCCGAACGCCGCTTCGCGGGCCTCGAGCTCGACAGCAAGAAAATCACGTGTCCCCGACGGGGGATCGAACCGGACTGGCATGCGCCTATGGTGCCCGACGGCGCCGCCGGCGTCACATCGGTTTCGGTCCGGAGCTGGCGGAGCAGGCAAGACTGTCGGCCGGCGGCACTAGATTGGACCCGTGGTGGCGACCAGGAGGGCGGCAGTGACCGACGGGCTTCGCCAGCAGGCGGCGGGCGGCGGTGTCCTCTGGGAGACGCTGCGTGACGTGGTGTCGGCCCGGGTCAGCCAGACCGGGCGGCCGGTGCTGGACATCGTGGATGTCGGCGGCGGTACCGGCGGCCTTGCCGTGCCGCTGGCCAGCCTCGGCCATAGCGTTACCGTGGTCGATACGAGTCCCAACTCGCTCGCCGCGGCCCAGCGCCGCGCGGCCGAGGCGGGCGTGCCGCTGCGCGCGGTGCAGGGGGACGTGTCCGACCTGGCCGCGGCTATCGGCGGGGTCGAGGCCGACCTGGTGCTGTGCCACAGCGTGCTCGAGTACGTCGACGCCCCGGCCGCCGCGATGACCGGGATCGCCGCCCTGCTGCGGCCCGGCGGCGTGGTCAGCGTGCTTGCGGCCAGCGCCGTCGCCGCCGTGATCCACCGGGTGCTGGCCGGCCGGTTCGACGAGGCCAGGAGGCTGATCGCGGCGCTGGAACCGGAGCAGTCGCAGACCGGCACGGTGCCGCGCCGGTTCACCCTGCCCGAGGTGACCGGGCTGATCGAGGGCGCCGGGCTGCGGCCCGGGCCGGGGCACGGCGTCCGGGTGTTCACCGACCTGGTGCCGAGCATGCTGGTGAACACCGACCCCGGTGCCGCCGAGGCGCTGGTCGCGCTGGAGGAGGCGGCGTCCGTGCACCCGGCGTTCCGCGGCATGGCCACCCAGTTCCACGTGCTCGGATTCCGCTGAGCCATGTCCGCCGACATCGCGGATGACACCGGCTGCCATGTCCTGCACGTCGATATGGACGCCTTCTACGCGAGCGTCGAGATCCGCGACCGGCCCGAGCTGGCGCCGGTGCCGGTGATCGTCGGCGCGATGGGCGGCCGGGGGGTCGTGCTGTCCGCCAACTATCCGGCCAGGAAGTTCGGGGTGCGCTCGGCCATGCCGGTGACCCGGGCGCGCAGGCTCTGCCCGCAGGCCGTGTTCATCCCGCCGCGGCATGCCGCCTACGCCGAGGTCTCGAAAGAGGTCATGGCGGTGTTCCGGTCGTTCACCCCGCAGGTGGAGCCGCTCGCTCTCGACGAGGCGTTCCTCGATGTGTCCGGGGCGCTCCGGCGCCTGGGCCAGCCCGCCGCGATCGGCCAGATGATCAGGGCGGAGGTGGCCGAGCGTCAGGGCATCACCTGCTCGGTGGGCGTCGCGACCTGCAAGTTCATCGCCAAGATCGCCTCCGTCCAGTGCAAGCCGGACGGGATGAAGGTCGTGCCGGCCGACGGCGTGCTCGACTTCCTGCACCCGCTGCCGGTGTCGGCCTTGTGGGGGGTGGGGGAGCGGACCGGCGAGACGCTGGCCCGGCTGGGCCTGCGCACCATCGGCGACATCGCCGCCGTGCCGCTCGGCTCGCTGCAGCGCGAGGTCGGCGTCGCGCACGGCACGCACCTGCACGCGCTGGCCTGGGGCCGCGACGAACGCGCCGTAGTGCCGCACGTGCCCGAGAAGAGCATCGGCGCGGAGGAGACGTTCGCCAGCGATGTCGATGACCCCGAGCTGATCCGCCGGGAGCTGCTCAGGCTGTCCGAGCGCACCGCCCGCGGGCTGCGGTCGGCCGGCTGCGCGGCCAGGACGGTGGTGGTCAAGCTGCGGCTGGCCAACTTCACCACGATGACCCGGTCCCGCACGCTGCCGGAGCCGACCGACGTGGCCCGGCAGATTCACGCGACCGCCTGCGAGCTGTACGAGGCGGCCGGCCTGGACCGGGCGCGGCTCAGGCTGGTCGGCGTGCGGGTAACCGGCCTGGTCCCGGCCTCGGCCGCGACTATCCAGCTGGCCCTCGGCGAACGGCCGTCCGCCTGGCGTGACGCCGAGCGCGCCCTGGACAAGATCGCCCGCAAATTCGGCACCGACGCGGTGCGCCCCGCCGCCCTGGTGCCCGGTGAGCGTCCGGACCCGCCGGACCCGTCGCCTTCGCCGGCTCCGTCGCCTTCGCCGGATCCGCCGCCGCGGGGCCAGGTCAGGGAGCGCGCAGATGACTACTAAGCGGATGAGTGTTTGTGTTACGGAAGTTAAGGGAGTGACTCCAGTCGAGAGATGCGCCTCTCTGCCCTCGGTCGTACCCACCCGCGCCCTTCCAGCAGCCCGCGCATCCTCGTATCCTGGGCATAGGTACCCCGACTGTGAGGTGAAGGTGACAGTAGTTCGAGCCAGCCTGGTCGAGTCGCGCCTTGGGAGGCGCCGTGCCGCTTTCTGATCACGAGAAGCGCGTGCTCGATCAGATTGAGCAGGCTCTCTACGCCGAGGACCCGAAGTTCGCGCAGAGCGTGCGTGCGCGCGATCCCCGGGTGCACTACAGGCGCCGGATGATCCAGGCTGCCATCGGTTTCCTGCTTGGTGTCGGCCTGCTGCTGGCCGGCGTGATCACCAAGTGGGTCCCGATGGGGGTCGCGGGATTCCTTGTCATGCTGACCTGCGCGATGTGGGCGCTGACCAGCTGGCGGCACATGCACGGGACGGGGCCGCGCCGCCCGCCGTCGGCCCCGCCGCGCAAGCAGCGCCGCGCCAGGGCCGCCGACCAGGGATTCATGGAGCGCCTGGAGGAACGCTGGCGCCGTCGTCAGGAACGCGGCGGCTAGCCGCGCCGCGGCTGGCCCGCCTGCTTGCCTGTTTGCGTACATGCCTGCCGGGGACGTGACCGGGTCTGGCTTTGGCGCGTGGCTGGTCAGCGGAGCGCGACGCGCTCGCCGCCGAAGTCCGCGATGATCTCCAGCCGGCCGCCTAGCGTCTCGACGTAGGCGGCCAGGGTGCGTACTCCGGTCGCGCTGGGGTCGGCCTGCTCGATGGCCAGGACCGCTTCCTCGGGTACACCCATCCGCTCGGCTACCTGCTCCAGGGTGAGGCCGAGCCGGGTGCGCTGCCCGGCCAGCAGCGCCCGGGCGCGATTGCGCTCGATCAGGGCGGCGCCGCCGGCCTCGACTTCCGCAGTGTCGTCAGGAAAGAACTCGTCGAGGAACGATCGAGCGCTGTCGAACGCGTACACCGTCGGCTCAGGCTCCCCGTCGCGCGGCCCGCCCAGGCCGGGCTGGCCGGATTCCTGGCTGTGCTGGCCGAGTTCCTGGCCAGGCTGGCTGTGCTGGCCGAGTTCCTGGCTCTCCTGGCCGTGCTCGTCGTTCTGGTGGTCCGGGTCCGGGTCCGGTTCCTGGCTCTGCTGGCTGGAGGCCGGGCTGTACTGGTCTGGATCCGGGCGGTCCTGGTCCGGTTTCTGGCCGTGCCGGACGCGCTGAAGCTCTTCCGCGGCGAGCCAGACGGCCTCGTCGTGCCGGTCGCGCACGGCGTCGGGCCCGTCGAGCACGGCGATCAGCAGGGCGGTGCCCGGCGGCTCGACGGCGAAGATGATCCGGATGTCGCCGCCATCCGGAGCGCCCGGAGTGCCCGGCCGCAGCTCCATCAGGCCCTGCCGCGACGGCCTGGGGCCCACCTCCCGCTCCATCTCGGCGATGATCTCCCTGAGCCGGTCGGTCCCACCTCCGGCTGCGTCGCTGTCCGCCGCGCTGGCTCCGTCAGCCGCCTGGCCCGAGGTAGCGAGGATCTCGTTCACCGCGCGTTCGGCCACCGTCGCGGTGTAGGTCGCCTTGAGGACTTCCTTCCTGGCCCTGAACGCGTCGGCGCGGGTCTGCTGGCGCTGGTTTTCCTCGCTGAGCTGCTGCTCGGTCTCGGTCACGCCGGGAAGCAGCCCCCGCAGCTGGGCCGCCTGGTCGCCCGCCGCGGCC